>NZ_JAGHKN010000009.1:0-155958 GCF_023093475.1 Methylobacterium sp. 37f | reverse complement strand
TCCTCGAAGGACCGTTTTCAGGTGACCAGTCCCCCGGCCACGACCCTCCACGCCCCTGCGGGACCGACCGGCGCCGCAGCGCCCCAGCCCTGGAAGGGACCGGGCTTCGGCGAGTTCGTGGGCATCGTCGCTCTGATGATGGCGGTGACCGCCATTTCCATCGACAACCTGCTGCCGGCCTTCCCGGCCATCCAGGCGCGATTCGGCGTTGTCGATCCGAACAGCCTGCAACTGCTGATCTACGTCTACATGATCGGATTCGGCACGGCACAGATCGTCTACGGACCGCTCTCCGACACCTACGGCCGCCGCTCCGTCCTGCTCGCTGGCCTCGCGATCTACGTCGTCGGCACCGGACTCGCGATGGTGGCACCGTCGTTCGGCTGGCTGCTGGCGGCCCGCATCATCCAGGGCATCGGCGCCGCGAGCGGTCGCGTACTGTCCACCGCCATCGTGCGCGACCGCTTCGCCGGTCGCGAGATGGCGAGCGTGATGTCGCTGATCATGATGGTGTTCCTGATCGTGCCGATGATCGCCCCGGCCGTCGGCGGTGCGATGCTGCTGTTCGGCTCCTGGGTCTACGTCTTCGTCTCGATGCTGGCGCTGGCCGGAATCCTGGTGGTCTGGTTCGCCTGGCGGATGCCCGAGACGCTGCATCCGCAGTACCGGAGGCCATTCTCGCTGGCAGCCGTCGCCCAGGCCGTCGGGATCACGTTCCGGAACCGGATCGCGGTTGGCTATGCCACGGCGCTCGGCCTGCTCACCGGCTGCATCATGGGCTATGTCGGCTCGGCCCAGCAGGTCTTCGACACGGGGCTCTACCAGCTCGGCGCCCTGTTCCCCCTGGCCTTCGGCCTCGTCGCGGGCGCGATGGGAGCCGCGACCCTGGTCAATGCCCGGCTCGTGCGCCGCCTCGGCATGCGTCCGCTGTCGCATGCGGGCCTGAGCCTGTTCGTCGTGGTGGCGGTGGTGCAGGTGGTCGCGGGCCTCGCCTATCAGGGCCACCCGCCTCTGGCGCTGTTTCTCTCGATCCTGGCGGCCAACCAATTTCTGATCAGCTTCGCCATGCCCAATTTCAACGCCCTGGCGCTTCAGCCCTTGGGCGAGATCGCCGGCACCGCCTCGTCCTTCCTCGGCTTCTACACCACGATTCTGGGCGCCTTCTGCGGCTTCCTAATCGGACATGCCTTCGACGGCTCGGTCCTGCCGATCGGCATCGGCTACGCCGTCCTCGGCGCAGGTGCTTTGGCGGTGGTGGCCTGGACCGAGCGCGGCCGCCTGTTCCGGGGCGGCGTTTCGGGTTGAGCACCGCCGACGCTTAACGCCGTCTTCAGCCGGTGCCGACAAAGCTCCGCATCTCGGATGTCAGACGGAGCCCAATACGTGACCGGCCGTGCCCAAGACGGACTGCTCTTCCTCGCACGGCTGCTGCTCGCCGCCGCGCTCCTGCCCACCGGCATCGCCCGAGCCCTCAACGTCTCGGGTTTCGCCCTCACGCTGGCGGCGACCGGTCTGCCGTCGCCGAACGCCTTCGCCACCGCGGCGGTGATCGTTCAGGTGTTCGGGCCAGCGGCCCTGCTGCTCGGCGTACTCCCGCGTCTCAGCGGATCGGCCCTCGCGATCTTCGTCGGCGTCATGGCCGTCCTGCTGCATCCGTTCTGGCAGTTTTCCGGGCCGAGCGCCGTCGCCGAACGCACCCTCCTGCTGGCTGATTTCGGCTTGGCGGGCGGCTTCCTGATGTACGCACTGACCGGGCCGGGGCGCTGGAGCTGGCAGGGCTGGCGCGAAGCCGGCCGCTCCGGCGGCACGGCGGCCCGGTCGGCCGGGTCCACCAAATCCGTGGCGTCTCGGGCCGGGACCAAGCCGAAGCGTGCCGCCGCCGGGCGAGCCCCGGCACGCGCCGCCGCCTGAGGTCTACGGCATCGCGTTGCGGGGCTCGGCGGCGACGATCCGGTGCCCCGACACTTCCGCACCGGCGTCCGGCCTGAGCCGGCGGAAGGAGAAGAACGACAGGGCGGAGATCAGCGCGACCGCGAAGAAGGCAGGTCCGAAATCGCCCGCCACGATGTCGGTGCGGCCGTGATAGGCGGCCGTCGCCTCCAGGGCCATGGCCCCCAGGGACACGCCGAGACTGAGCGAGAGCTGCTGCGCCACGCTGGCGAGGCTGGTGGCCGCGCTCATGTCGGGCGTTTCCAGATCGGCATACGCGATGGCATTCACGCAGGTGAATTGCAGCGAGCGAACGCAGCCGCCGATCAGCAGCACGCAGATGATCACGGCGTGCGGGGTTTCGGCCGTGAACAGACCGTTCACCGCCAGAAAGCCGGAGGCCACCAGCGCATTCAGAACCATCACGCGACGGAAGCCGTAGGTACGCAGGATGCGTGGGCCGATGAGCTTGATCAGCAGGGCGCCGGCCGCCGCCGCGAAGGTGATGAGCCCCGAACGCAGGGGGTCGAGACCGAAGCCGATCTGCAGCATCAGCGGCAGCAGGAAGGGGATCGCCCCGGTGCCAATGCGGAACAGGCTGCCGCCCGTCACCGCCGCCCGGAAGGTCGGGTAGCGCAGCAGGTCGAGGCGGATCACCGGGTGGGCGATGCCCCGGGAGTGCCGGCGGTACAGCACCAGCAGCACGATACCGCCCACGAGGCAGCCCCAGGATAGGGAGGCGGGCAGGAGATGTCGCCCGATCGAGGCGAGCCCGAGCATCACCGTGGCAAGGCCCAGGCCCGAGAGCAGAAAGCCGACGACGTCCAGGGGCGGGCGCTCCGCCTCGCGGATGTTCTCGAAGTAGAACGTCGCCAGCACGATCCCGGCGATCCCGATCGGGATGTTGATGAAGAAGATCCACCGCCAGTCGAAGTAGGTCGTGATGAAACCGCCGATCGGCGGCCCCAGGATCGGACCGACCAACGCCGGAATCGTCAGATAGGCGAGGGCGCTGACGAGCTCGCTCTTCGGCACGCTGCGCAGGATCACGAGGCGGCCGACCGGCACCATCATGGCGCCTCCGATGCCCTGGAAGAATCGTGCGGCGACGAAGCCAGCCAGCGAATCCGAGGCCGCACAGGCCAGCGAGCCAGCCATGAACACCGCCAGTGCCGCCCGAAACACGGTTCGGGCCCCGAGCCGGTCCGCCACCCACCCGCTGATCGGAATGAAGATCGCGAGACTGACCAGGTAGGCGGTCAGCGCGAGCTTCAGGGCGATCGGATCCTCACCCAGACTCTTTGCGATGGCCGGAAGAGCTGTGGCGATGACGGTCGAGTCCGTGTTCTCCATGAACAGGGCCGTGGCGACCACGAGTGGGACGATCTGGGACGTGCGCATTCGAGCCATCTGTGTCGCGGCGAGCGATTCCGATGCGTCTTACGTGGGCTTTCGTGACCGATCGCAAATGATCAATGCGTAACGGATCGGACCGGATGAAAACGACCGGCCGGACGTACAGGCTTCGATGCTCCGATGAGCGTGGCCTTGCAGACACATCCATTCAGCATTGGCACGTCCCGAGCGGCGTGCGCCTTTCCACACTGTTGCTGAACCCGCTAAGCTCAGCGGCATGATAGGACGCTGCGCGACTCCGCCTCGGAGCTGTGCCGGGCGCTCACCACCGTGTCCCCAAGAAAGTCACTGATGCTCCTGAGGTTCGAACATCGACGCAGGCTGGCGGGCTTCGTCTCCTGCCTCGCTTTGACGGCTGCGGTCGCCGGTTGCGGGACCGTGATCCTGACCGAGGCCGGATCGCTGACCCGCTACGATCGTCTGGTCTCCAGCGACGAAACGGCCAGTTCGTCGCGAATCTTCGTCGATCAGGCGGCCCTGTCCCAGACCCGGACAGTGCGGATCGTGCCCACGACGTTCCCGGAGGCGGTCGCCCCCGGTCTGACGCCGGCGGAACGCAAGCTCGTTGCCAACGCCGCCGATCGCGCCCTCTGCTACGAGCTGTCCCTGCGCTACGACGTGGTGTCCGGGCGGAAGGCCGACCTGACGGTCCGCTCGGCCGTCACCCGCATCGACCTCACCAACGTGCCGGCCGCCGGCGCCACGATCGCCACCTCGGCCGGCATCACCGTCGCGTCGCAGCTCGGCGCCGGGTTCGCGACGGCCGTCGGGCGCATCCCGATCCCGCGCATCCCGATCGGGCTCGGAAGCCTGACCGTCGAGGCCGAGGCCCTCGACAGCCGCAACACGCAGCGCGCCGCCATGGTGTGGGGCGGTGCCACCAACGCCTTCACCAATCAGGCGCGATTCTCGCCGGCCAGCGACGCTTATGACCTCGCCGGGGAGTTCGGGCAGGATTTCGGCTTCTATCTCGCGACCGGCCAGGATCCGTTCAAGGCACCGCTCACGTTGCCGACCTACGACCGCGTCCGCGTGACGACTTTAGGCGAAGCGCCCCTCGATCCGGATTGCGAAGCCTTTGGCCGCGCCCCCGGTTTCGATGGAATCCTCGGCGATTACGTCGGTGCGCCCCCGGAATGGACCGACAAGGGACCGGCGGAAGGCCTGCCGGGCGCCCCCTATAGCCTGCGCTAGGCGCAACCCTTACCGGAGAACGGCGCCCAGAGCGCCTTTTTCTGTGGCGCAGGCTGACCGGCGGCTTTGCGCCGGTTCCCCACGCGTGATACTGGCCCGTGCCAACCCACTGACGCCGGACGGCCCGCAAGGCCCGGCGCAGGCACCCGTTCCGGAGTTGGTTCATGGCCCGCATCACCGCAGATTCCATCATCGAGGGCCTGACCTTCGACGACGTCCTCCTGCGTCCCGCCGCTTCCTCGGTGATGCCTTCGGACGTGAAGATCGCGAGCCGGCTCACCCGGTCCATCCATCTCAACCTGCCGATCCTGGCCTCGGCCATGGACACCGTCACCGAGGCGCCGATGGCCATCGCCATGGCGCAGAACGGCGGCATGGGCGTCATTCACCGTAACCTCGAGCCGGCCGAGCAGGCCGAGCAGGTCCGCCTGGTCAAGAAATACGAGTCCGGCATGGTGCTGAATCCCATCACCATCCACCCGGACGAGACCCTGGCCGACGCGTTCTCGCTGATGAAGCAGAATCGCATTTCCGGAATCCCGGTGGTCGAGCGCGGCCCCAACGGCTCGCGCGGCAAGCTCGTCGGCATCCTGACCAACCGTGACGTGCGCTTCGCCACCAACTCGTCGGAGACCGTGGCCGACCTGATGACCCGCGACCGGCTCATCACGGTGCGGGAGGGCGTGAGCCAGGACGAGGCCAAGCGCCTCCTGCACCAGTTCCGCATCGAGAAGCTGCTCGTCGTCGACGACCACTATCGTTGCATCGGTCTCATCACCGTCAAGGACATCGAGAAGCAGGTCGCTTATCCGGGCGCCGTCAAGGACGAGCAGGGCCGCCTGCGGGTGGCGGCCGCCACGACCACCGGCGACAGCGGATTTGAACGGGCCGAGCGCCTCATCGATGCCGGCTGTGACGTGATCGTGGTCGACACCGCCCACGGCCACTCGATCAAGGTTCTCGACGCCGTACGCCGGGTGAAGCAGCTCTCCAACACCGTCCAGATCGTCGCCGGAAACGTCGCCACCCGCGATGGCGCCCAGGCGCTGATCGATGCCGGCGCGGACGCGATCAAGGTCGGCATCGGGCCGGGCTCGATCTGCACCACCCGCATCGTCGCCGGCGTCGGGGTGCCGCAGCTCACCGCCCTGATGGAGGCGGTCGAGGCGGCCCAGAGCGCCGACGTGCCCGTCATCGCCGATGGCGGCATCAAATACTCCGGCGACCTTGCCAAGGCGATCGCGGCCGGGGCCTCGGTCGCCATGCTGGGCTCGCTGCTGGCCGGCACCGACGAGGCGCCCGGCGAGGTGTTCCTGCACCAGGGCCGCTCCTACAAGAGCTACCGCGGCATGGGTTCGGTGGGCGCCATGGCGCGCGGCTCCGCCGACCGCTACTTCCAGGCCGAGGTCAGCGACACCCACAAGCTCGTCCCCGAGGGGATCGAGGGGCAGGTGCCCTACAAGGGGCCCGTGGCGGCGGTGCTGCACCAGCTCGCGGGCGGCCTGCGGGCCGCCATGGGCTATGTCGGTGCCCCGACCATCCCCGACTTCCAGGAGAAGGCGCAGTTCATCCGCATCACCAATGCGGGTCTGCGTGAGAGCCACGTCCACGACGTGACCATCACCCGCGAGAGCCCGAACTACCCGGGTCGCGCCTGAGCCGCCATCCTCGTCCGGTCTCGGTCGTCGCCGCTCCGCGCAGGCGATGATCGGGATCGGGGCCTACCCTCTCCAGGTGACCGCTGCCTAGGTGACCACCGCGCGAAAGGTCCGCCGTGACCGTCCAAGCCATCCTGGCGCCCGTCTTCGCGCAAGTGTTCCTCACCTTCGCCCTGCTGTTCTGGCTCGGTCGGACCCGTCTCGACGCCGTACAAGGCGGCGCGGCGAAGGGCCGGGACTTGGCGATGGGCCAGCGCAACTGGCCTGCTCCGGCGCAGCAGGCGGCCAACACCTTCTCGCACCAGTTCGAAATCCCGGTGCTGTTCTACGTCCTCGTCGGATTCGCCCTGGCGACGCGCAAGGCGGACCTGCTCTTCGTCGTTCTGGCCTGGGTCTTCGTCGCGAGCCGGTTCGTTCACGCCGGAATCTACCTCACCAGCAACCATGTGCCCTATCGCTTCCAGGCCTACACGGCAGGGACGCTGGTGCTCCTGGCGATGTGGATCGTCTTCGCCGTCCGCATCTTCGCCAGCCCGATCGGCCTCTAATCCCGCGGGAGAGCGCAGCAGCGCCACCGCCCATTTCGGCTCAAGCTCACCCAACGAACAGGGAAGGAATTCGACCATGCGCGTGCTCGTCGTCGGGGCCGGAGCCACCGGTGGGTACTTTGGCGCACGCCTGGCCGAGGCCGGGCGCGACGTGACCTTCCTGGTCCGACCGGCCCGGGCCGAGAAGCTCGCCACCACCGGCTTGGTGCTCGAAAGCCCGGTCGGCCATTTCCAGCTTCCCGCGCCGCAGACCGTCACGGCGCGCGAACTGGCGGCCGGCCAGGGTGGCGCCTTCGATCTCGTGCTGTTCTCGTGCAAGGCCTATGATCTCGACAGCGCCATCGCGGATGTCGCACCGGCCATCGGACCCGGCACCGCGATCCTCCCCGTGCTCAACGGCATGCGCCACCTCGACGCGTTGGACTTGGTATACGGCGCCGACCGCGTGCTCGGCGGTTCCTGCGCGATCGTGGCGACGCTCGGGCCATCCGGCGAGATCCGCCAGATGAATCCGCTGCATACGTTGACCTATGGCGAGCGTTCCGGCGGCCGATCCGCTCGCGTCGATGCCATCGAGATCCTGATGCAGGGCGTCACGTTCCAGCCCCGGCTCAGCGAGTGTATGGTATTGGAAATGTGGGAGAAATGGAGCTTCCTGGCCACGCTCGCCGGGTCCACATGCCTGATGCGTGCCACCATCGGCGACATCGTTGCCGCCCCGGGCGGCCTCCCGTTCATCGAAGCGCTGATGGAGGAGTGCCGCGCCATCGCCGAGAGCGCGGGCTATGCGCCGCGCCCGAGTGCACTCGACAACACCCGCAAGACCCTGACCGCTGCAGGATCCGCCTTCACGGCCTCGATGCTGCGCGACATCGAGGGCGGAGCCCGCATCGAGGCGGATCACATCGTCGGCGATCTGATCGCGCGCGCGTCCGATGCGGTCGCGCATCCGATGCTCGACCGCGTCTATACGCATCTCAAGGCTTACGAGAACCGTCGCGCCCGAGAAACCACGGCACGATCCTAGTAGCGAGGCCCTGGCGGCGGAGGCGGCGGCGCGCCGTACTCGAGCTGGGTCTTGGCATCCAGCCGGCGCGGCGGGGGCGGCGACAGATCGGGGGCGGCCGGGGCCGTGGAACAGGCGGCCACGGCAATCGCGAGAAGGCTGGCAAGGCCGAGATGGATGACGGGGGACATGCAGTTCTCTAAAGCTCCGAGTGCGTTCGACGCGGCACCGTCGCTCAAGCTGAGCCGTGAACCCGACGGAAGCTCGACCGTACTGTGACTGACCGCCGCCCAAAGCGTGGCCATATCGCGGCGCTGTTTGAATATCGAGGACCCTGCTTGACCCCGCCTGCCCGCCTCTCCGCTGCGATCGAAGTCCTGACCGATCTGTCTTCGCGCCGTCGCCCGGCCGCCGATGCCCTGAAGGATTGGGGACTGGCCCACCGTTTTGCCGGATCGGGCGATCGCGCCGCCATCGCCAGTCTGGTCTACGATACCCTGCGCCGCCGCGCCGCTGCCGCATGGATCATGGGCGACGAGAGCCCGCGCAGTCTGGTCATCGGCATGCTGCGCCTCCAGCACGGGCTCGCTACGCCCACGATCGCCGCGATGTTCTCCGGTGATCGCTTTGCCCCGGAGCCATTGACGGTTGCTGAGCGAGCCTGCTTGACCGACGGGACGCTCGCGGACGCACCGGCGCACGTCGCCGGCGATGTCCCCGAATGGGTTCTGCCCTCCCTGGCGGTGACATTCGGAGAGGCGACCCATGAGGAACTACGAGCCCTCGGTCGCCGAGCCCCCCTTGATATCCGGATCAACACGCTGAAGCGCAGTCGCGATGATGCCATGACCGGCTTGGCTCATCTCGCGCCGATGCCGACACCACACGCCCCGAACGGCCTGCGCATCCCCATCGGCGAGGATGGACGCGGCCCCGCTCTTCACGTCGAACCGGAGTTCATCGACGGGTGGTACGAAATTCAGGATGAGGGCTCGCAACTCGCGAGTATCCTAAGCGGAGCGCGACCGGGCGAGACGGTGATCGACCTCTGCGCAGGCGGCGGCGGGAAGACGTTGAGTTTGGCGGCCATGATGCAGAACACCGGCCGTCTCGTGGCAAGCGATGACGATCCGCGTCGCCTCGCACCGATCCACGAGCGCCTGCGCCGCGCCGGCGCAGACGCCGAAATCCGCACGCCCCGCTCCGGTAAGGCTCGCGCCGACGTCCTTGGCGACCTCGACGAGATGGCAGACCGGGTGCTGGTCGATGCGCCCTGTACAGGCTCGGGCACGTGGCGGCGCAACCCTGATGCCAAGTGGCGGTTGCGCCCCAATGCGCTGACATCGCGGGTCGCGGATCAGGCCACTGTCCTCGACCGAGCGAGTCGGCTGGTCCGCCTTGGCGGCCGCATCACCTACATCACCTGTTCGTTGCTCCCCGAGGAAAACGATACGGCTATCGCCAGCTTCATCAGCCGACGACCGGACGACTTCGCTGTAGTTCCTGCAAAGGAGGTCCTGGCGGAGCGGGCCCCCCGTTTGGCTGAAGCCGTTCGCTTGACCAACCACGGTCTCCAGATGAGTCCGGCCCTCACAGGCACCGACGGTTTCTACGTCGCGACCCTGGAACGCCTCCGCTGAAGTAAGAAATGGCCCCATGGGGGGCCATTTCGAAGCGTTTGATGAGTGGGTGATCAGAAGCAGCGACGCTTGCGCACCACTACGACGCGACCGAATGGGCCACGACGCTTGGTGACTACCGTCTTGCAACGTGGCCCGCGGACAATCGTCCGTTCAACGACACGCGCCTGCTCGACGTTGGAGCCAGGCGAAAGGCCGGCGGCGAAAGGCAATGCTGAAGCCGACGTCGCTCCGAACCCGGTCAGGGCGAAGGCGGCAATCCCGAAGATGGTGGCTCTCACAGCGGAGGCTCCTGTTCGTTTCTGGGGGGTAGGGTTTCGACCGCTGACGGTGAACAGCCGCTTAACGCGGCGGCACGCGCATCCCCAGTCCGATACCGGTCGCGGGGCCGCTCTGCAGGTTCGTCCGTTGCACGGGATCGAGGCCTCGTCTAACTCCGGTTCCATGACGACAGAACACGACAAAATCCTCATCGTGGATTTCGGTAGCCAAGTGACGCAGCTCATCGCGCGCCGCGTGCGCGAAGAGGGCGTCTACTGCGAGATCGTGCCGTTCACCAAGGCTGCGGAGGCGTTTGCGGAGACGAAGCCAAAGGGTGTGATCCTGTCCGGCGGCCCCGAATCGGTGACCACCGAGGCATCGCCCCGCACGCCTCAGGTGGTGTTCGAATCCGGTGTTCCCGTCTTCGGCATCTGCTACGGGCAGCAGACGATGGCGGCGCAACTCGGCGGTGAGGTCGAAGGCGGTCACCATGCGGAATTTGGCAGGGCAGAGATCGAGATCCTGTCGGACTGCGCTCTCTTCAAGGGCGTTTGGCATGTCGGTGAGCATTATCCCGTCTGGATGAGCCACGGCGACCGCGTAACCAAGCTCCCGGACGGTTTCACCACCGTCGCCATGTCGAAGAATGCCCCCTTCGCGGCGGTGGCCGATGAAGCGCGGAACTACTACGCCGTCCAGTTCCATCCGGAGGTGGCCCACACCCCGCATGGCGCACTGCTGATCCGCAATTTCGTGCGCGATATTGCGGGCTGCTCCGGCGACTGGACCATGGGCGCGTACCGCGACGAGGCAATCGAGAAAATTCGCGCCCAGGTCGGAAATGAGCGGGTCATCTGTGGCCTGTCTGGTGGCGTCGATTCCGCAGTGGCAGCAGTCCTGATCCACGAGGCGATCGGCGAACAACTTACCTGCGTTTTCGTGGACCACGGCCTTTTGCGCATGGGTGAAGCTGAAGAGGTCGTCCGCCTTTTCCGCGACCACTACAATATTCCCCTGGTCCACGTAGAGGCACAGGCGCTCTTCCTGGGTGAACTCGACGGAGTCAGCGATCCCGAGCAGAAGCGCAAAACCATCGGCCGCTTGTTCATCGACGTGTTCGAAGCCGAGTCGAAGAAGATTGGCGGCGCAGCCTTCCTCGCTCAAGGCACGCTCTATCCGGACGTCATTGAGAGCGTTTCGTTCACGGGTGGCCCCTCGGTCACCATCAAGTCCCACCACAACGTCGGCGGACTGCCTGAGCGCATGAATATGCAGCTCGTTGAGCCCCTGCGCGAATTGTTCAAGGACGAGGTCCGCGTCCTCGGTAAGGAACTTGGTCTGCCCGATGCCTTTGTGGGGCGACACCCCTTCCCGGGCCCGGGTCTTGCCATCCGCTGCCCAGGAACGATTACGCCGGAGAAGCTCGAGGCCCTTCGGAAAGCAGACGCAATCTACCTTGACGAAATTCGAAAGGCCGGCCTCTACGACACGATCTGGCAAGCCTTCGCGGTGATCCTGCCGGTGAAGACGGTCGGTGTGATGGGCGATGGCCGGACCTACGACCATGTCTGCGCCCTGCGCGCCGTAACCTCCGTCGACGGGATGACGGCGGATTTCTATCCCTTCGACATGGCTTTCCTCGGACGCGTTGCGACCCGGATCATCAACGAGGTCAAGGGGATCAACCGGGTGACCTATGACATCACCTCGAAGCCACCCGGTACGATCGAGTGGGAATGACGATCCTGAGCTTCCACAAGGTTGCAAAATTTATCAGGAATTCCCGCTTTTCATAGGCAGAATAGCTCTGGAGCCTCGGCATTGGTCTTGTCGTTTGCGACATGGCATGTAGTATACCAGCTGTCCCTCCCAGGGACCCATGTGACGCAACTTCACCCCGCAGCCCCTCGGTCTGCGGGGTTTTGTTGTCAAAGGCTACTGGCGCGCGATGACGGGCGCTACGGAACGGAATGGATAACGCGGCGCAGGCCGAGGAGCCAAGGAGCCGAGGAACAGTCCGCTCATTTCCAGAGCTGACGCGAAGACCACACCTGCGAAGCAAAAGGCGATCTCTAGCCAAAGTGATCCGGACTCGCTTGTGCCCCGGGAAGCCGACCTCTAGAGACCGATCCGCGATCCAATATGGCTTTGGATACGTGCGCGAACGCGAAGTTGCCCGAGATCGAAATGATGAGCGAACCACAGGGCTCCTTCGCTCCACTTTCCGGATTGCGGCGCCGTACTCAAATCCTGCTTTTGTTCGTTGTTGCTGTGATTTGTATCGGACCCCTTTTGTGGTTCTCCGGGACATTCGCTGGGGCTGCGATAGCACCGGCGCCGTCAGCTGTACCCTCTCCATCTATTGGAAATAAGAGTTTCGTCCTCTCTGCTGATCAACTCGCCGCCATTGAGGTTGAGACGGTGGAACAGCGTCTCTTCTACGAAGAGATCACCACTGAGGGTAAGATTGGTGTCGATGAGTATCAGGCGACACCGGTTTTCTCACCTTATCCGGGCCGAGTCATTGCCATCTTCGCTCGGACCGGAGAGCAGGTGCAAAAGGGTGAGCGCCTTTTTTCAATTCAAGCCAACGAAATGGTCCAGGCACAGAACGATTATCTGGCCGCTTTGAATGTATTGGCAAAGACACGATCGCAACTAGGCTACGCGCAGGCTGCCGAGAAGCGGCTCCATGACCTCTACGACTCCCGCGTCACAACGTTGCGCGAACTGCAATCTGCACAGAACGATCTGAACACTGCGACCAACGACGCGCGGACCGCAGAAGTAGGTCTTGAGGCTGTACGAAATCGCCTCCGCATCCTCGGCCTGCGCGATGACGATGTCGCCAATCTTCAAAAGGGATCGATCAATCCCGAGACAGCGATCAACGCGCCCTTGAAGGGTACCATTATCCAGCGAAAGATCGGACCGGGACAGTATATCGGTACCGCGGGTGGCGACCCGTCCTACATTATTGGCGACCTTTCCAAGGTCTGGCTCATCGCACAATTGCGGGAGCCCGATGCAGCCAAGGTCGACCTTGGGGAGCGCCTCAAATTCCGCGTGCTGGCTTATCCAGAGAAGATTTTCGAAGGCCGAATCAACTTCATCGGGGCTTCGGTTGATCCGGCTACAAGACGCATCACTGTTCGAGCCGACATCGAAAACATACATAATCTTCTCAAACCTGAGATGTACGCTACGGTTCGGATTATCAATGAACGCGAGAGCCTTTCGCAGTCCGTTCCGCGTGCGGCGGTGGTGCTTGAAGGCAGCAAGGCAAGCGTTTGGGTGCTGAAGCCGGATAACTCGGTCGAGAGCCGAATCGTCAAACCTGGAATCATCGACGGTAGCAACATCGAGATTCTGGAAGGTCTGGTATCCGGCGAGCGCGTCATCTCACGCGGCTCCTTGTTCATCGATCGGATGCTGACCCGAGGCTGATTCGTCAGCGCTCGCCCGGAGGAACCACCGCAAATGACTGGACTCGTCCAACTCGCGCTTCGTCAGCGTGCCCTGGTGGTGCTGGCGTTTGTCCTGCTGCTGGCGTGCGGGCTCGTAGCCTTTCGGACTCTTAACATCGAGGCTTACCCCGATCCGACTCCGCCCATGATCGATGTGATCACGCAGGCATCAGGTCTGTCGGGCGAGGAAATCGAGCGATACGTGACCGTTCCGATCGAGGTGATCACCTCCGGATTGCCAAACCTGAAGCAGGTTCGTTCGGTTTCACTCTACGGCCTCTCGGACGTCAAGCTACAGTTCGGATTTGAATTCACGTATCGTGAGGCCGAGCAGCAGGTTCTCAATCGACTGGCCCAACTCGACGCGCTGCCCAACGGTGCCAAGCCAACCATCTCACCGGTGAGCCCCATCGGCGAAATTTTTCGCTATAAGCTGACTGCTCCGGCCGGTTACAGCGTCCTTGATCTGAAATCTCTGCAAGATTGGGTTTTGCGCCGTCGTTTCCGTGCCGTGCCCGGCGTTATCGACGTCATCGGCTGGGGTGGTAAGACGAAGACCTTCGACATCGCCATCGATCTCGACAGACTCACCGCCTACGGACTGACCCTGTCGGGCGTCGTCAAGACGCTCAACGATAGCAACCTCAATGTCGGTGGGAACCGGATCAACCTTGGGACGCAATCCGCGGTGGTGCGCGGCGTCGGTTTGATCCGTTCGACCGACGACATCGCCGACACCGTCCTGACCCAATCCGGTGGCGCACCGGTCCTCGTTCGCGATGTCGCCACGGTGACGATCGGACATCAACCACGCCTCGGCATCGCCGGCATGAACGATGACGACGACATCGTCCAGGGCATCATCCTGATGCGCCGCGGAGAGGAGAGCACGCCGACGATCCAGGCTGTACAGGCGGAAGTCTCGCGCATCACGGCGATGGAACTGCTGCCACCGGGCGTGAAGATCGAGCGGATCTACGATCGAGCCGATCTAATCGCCGTCACGACGCACACCGTCCTGCACAACATGCTCGTTGGCATCGTGCTCATCCTGATCGTCCAGTGGCTATTCCTCGGCAATTTGCGCAGTGCGCTCATCGTGGTTGCAACGATCCCGTTCGCGCTGTTCTTCGCCGTGATCATCCTTGTGCTGCGTGGCGAATCGGCGAACCTGTTATCCGTCGGCGCCCTGGACTTCGGCCTGATCGTCGACGGAACCGTGATTATGGTTGAGGCCATCTTCCGGCGGCTATCGGGTCACGGTGACCCGACAGGAACCATCATCCAGTCTGGCCTAGCCGGCAAGCTTGGGCGCATTCGTCAGGCCTCCGCCGACGTGAGCCGCTCGATTGTCTTCGCCGCCATCATCATCGTGACCGGTTTTCTTCCGCTCTTTACCCTCACGGGTGTCGAGGGCCATATCTTCGGACCAATGGCGCAGACCTATGCGTACGCGCTCCTGGGGGGGCTCATCGCCACCTTCACGGTCACACCCGTCCTCTCCGCCTACCTGCTCCCAAACCACGTGGAAGAGGTTGAGACGCTCCTGGTCCGCAGCCTTGATCGACTCTACCGGCCAGCAATCCACGCCGCGTTGAGCAACCGCATCCTGACTCTCGGCCTAGCGGTTTTGCTCTTGGCGGGAGTCGGCGTGGCAGGACGTCAACTCGGTCTGGAATTCCTGCCGAAACTCGAGGAGGGCAACCTCTGGCTACGCGCCACCATGCCGGCGACGATCTCGCTCGAAGAGGGCAATCTCTACGTCAATCGGATTCGCCGCATCATCGCGGCCGTACCGGAGGTAGAAAGCGTCGTCTCACAATACGGCCGACCAGATGACGGAACGGACGCAGCAGGATTTTTCAATGGCGAATTCTTCGCGCCGCTGAAGTCCGCAGAGGCTTGGCGTCCGGGGGTGACAAAGGACAGGATGGTCAGCGACCTCCTCGAAAAATTGCGCGTTGAGTTCCCCGGTATCGAGTTCAATGTCTCGCAATACCTGCAGGACAACGTCGCGGAAGCTGTGTCCGGCATCAAGGGAGAGAACTCTTTCAAGGTCTTCGGCCCAGATCTGGAGACCCTTACGAAGGTCGCCAATCGCGTCGAAGCAGTTCTTCATCAAGTGCCAGGCGTAACCGATCTCGGTGTCTTCACATCCCTGGGCCAACCAACGGTACAGATCGACGTCGATCGCGTCCGGGCGGCCCGCTATGGGCTGACGCCTGGCGACATCAACGCAACCGTCCGCACAGCCATCGGCGGTGACAGCGCTGGAGATCTCTACGACAGCGGTTCAGATCGCCACTATCCAATCGTGATCCGCCTTGCCGAGCAATTCAGGCAGAGTGTGGCTTCGATCCGTGCCCTTCGCATTTCGGGACAGGGCCCAAATGGCACATTGATGCAGGTGCCCCTTAGCGAGGTTGCTCAGGTCGCTCTCGTTTCAGGACCGGCCTATATCTACCGTGAGGGTCAGGAACGATACCTGCCGGTGAAGTTCAGTGTCCGCGACCGCGATCTCGGTAGCGCAATCCTGGAAGCACGCGAGCGTGTGAACACCGAGGTCTCTCTGCCGCGCGGCTATCGTCTTGAGCTGGTCGGCGAATTCAACAACATGCAAGGCGCCCTCGCGCGCCTTTCCATCACAGTTCCGATTGCCATTGGCCTGATTGCGATCCTGCTGTTCATGAACTTCGGATCCGCCATCGACATGCTGCTGGCGCTCAGTGTCATCCCAATGGCTGCGGCCGGAGGAGTCCTGGCGCTTGTCATCACGGAGACACCGTTCAGTGTATCCGCCGCAATCGGCTTCATCGCACTCCTCGGCATTGCCGTCATGGACGGCATCATCGTGCTTTCACACTACAATGCACTGATCGCGGAGGGCGAAGAGCGTGTAAGGGCCATGTTGCGCACTTGCCGAACGCAACTCCGGCCGGTGGTCATGACCTGCGTCGTGGCTGGCGTCGGCCTCCTGCCGGCTGCCTTCTCCAACGGAGTCGGCTCCCAGGTTCAGAAACCTCTGGCGCTGGTAGTCGTCGGCGGCATGAGTCTGGCGCCGCTCCTCATCCTGTTGATCCTGCCAGCGCTCATTCTAACGCTCTCGCGGCAAAACCCTGAACAGGCCGAAAGCGAGGACATAGAGATAAGCGCCGCGAAGCCAGCATCCGGTTTGACCTGATCGATGAGTGCTGCATTTCTACGAGCTGGTTGACGCGCTACGCGAACCCAGTCCCACAAAATCTCCATGCGATTTAGGTGGATTGAGCCGACAGCAATCGGGACGCCTTCTCGAGCAGATGCATTCCGGTCAAGTCGTGGGTCGGGTCTCGCCCGAGCATACACGTTGCCGCTGTCGCGATAGTTGTGCTGGCAAAGCATTACGGCCCGCAGCCAGCGGGCCGGTCGATGCAGCAGCGCCGATCAATCAGTTATTGCTGGTCAGCGCGGCCTTCGACACCGGCAACTCGGGCGGTGTGGCATCCGCGATCTGGCCGGTAGTCCGGTGGGGGGTCTGGGCGGTCATCCAGTCTGCACTGATCTGGATCGTCAGCATGAACAACAGCGCCACGACCAGCGCCTGCGCGGCCCGCTGGAACGGACGGGCGGATAAACGAACAGACGCCTCGAGGCGATCAGCATCCATCGACACAGAGGAAATCCCGTCGGAGATCGGGAGAAGCCACGGCTCACTCGGAAGAGCCTGAAGCCCTCCCATTTCATGAGCGCCCGGCAGGTTCTGGAACAGTCCGCTGGACATATCCGTACTCCTGGTTGGTGAGTGGCAGCCCAGTGTGGAAGGCTGATCGTTCATGTTCAGTTAATATGACTTTTCGTTCATTTCAAGTTCAGGGTCGGAACACGCTGATCCAGCTCTCCGATCTTTCGCAGGCATGACCCGCAAGCCGGCTCCCCCCTTACCAAATTTCCCCGACGGGTATCGTTCTGAGCCGAACGTCAGAATCCGTGCGATGGCAGGGTTCGGTGCGTGGACTTAGCTGCGCAGCCCCGGTGCCTCCTGGCCCGTCCGTGCGACGTACTCAGTGTAACCGCCGCCGTACTGATGGATGCCGTCCGGCGTCAGTTCGAGGACCCGGTTCGATAGGGCTGCAAGGAAGTGCCGGTCGTGGCTCACGAACAGCATCGTACCCTCATAGTTCGCGAGCGCCGCGACGAGCATCTCCTTGGTGCCCATATCGAGGTGATTCGTGGGCTCGTCGAGGACGAGAAAGTTCGGCGGATCGTAGAGCATCCGGGCCATGACGAGGCGCGCCTTTTCTCCGCCCGAGAGCACCCGACAGCGCTTCTCGACATCGTCGCCTGAGAAACCGAAACACCCAGCGAGCGCCCGCAGGGAGCCCTGACCCGCCTGCGGAAAGGCATCTTCCAAGAAGCCGAAGACCGTCCGGTCCCCGTCGAGGACGTCCATGGCGTGCTGGGCAAAGTAGCCAAGCTTCACGCTGCCGCCGACCGCGACGCTGCCGTCATCGGGCGTGGCGGTTCCGGTGACGAGCTTCAAGAGCGTCGACTTGCCGGCGCCGTTGATACCCATCACGCACCAGCGTTCACGCCGGCGGATCGAGAAATCCAGGCCGTCGTAAATGGTTCGGCTGCCGTACCGCTTGTGTACGTTCTTGAGCATGACGACGTCGTCGCCGGACCGCGGGGCAGGCAGGAACTCGAAGGCAACGCTCTGGCGGCGCTTCGGCGGCTCGACCCGCTCGATCTTGTCGAGCTTCTTCACCCGACTCTGCACCTGGGCGGCGTGGGAAGCCCGTGCCTTGAAGCGTTCGATGAATTTGATCTCTTTCGCCAGCATCGCCTGCTGGCGCTCGAACTGGGCCTGTTGCTGCGTCTCGTTCAACGCCCGCTGCTGCTCGTAGAAGATGTAGTCACCCGAATAGGTGGTGAGCTGCCCGCCATCGATCTCGACGATCTTCGTAACGATGCGGTTCATGAACTCGCGGTCGTGCGAGGTCATCAGCAAGGCGCCCTCATAGCCCTTGAGAAAGGCTTCGAGCCAGATCAGGCTTTCCAAATCCAGGTGATTGCTTGGCTCGTCGAGGAGCATGACGTCGGGGTTCATCAGGAGGATACGAGCAAGCGCCACGCGCATCTTCCAGCCGCCGGAGAGCTTGCCGACATCGCCGTCCATCATCTCCTGCGAGAAGCTGAGGCCCGCCAG
Source organism: Methylobacterium sp. 37f (assembly GCF_023093475.1). Classification (NCBI taxonomy): domain Bacteria; kingdom Pseudomonadati; phylum Pseudomonadota; class Alphaproteobacteria; order Hyphomicrobiales; family Methylobacteriaceae; genus Methylobacterium; species Methylobacterium sp. 37f. The sequence continues at coordinate 137,654 of NZ_JAGHKN010000009.1, read as the reverse complement.
AACTTCGTAGGCGCGGCCCTCCAGGGCATAGCCGTCGAGCTCTTCGAAGCGCGCCTGCACTTCGCCGTAGCGCTCGATCAGCGCTTCCATCTCATCGGCTCGGTCCGGATCTGCGAGCGCCTGCTCGACCTCCTTCAGCTCGGCCCCGATCTCGCTGACGGGACCGGCGCCGTTCATCACCTCGGAGACGACGGTACGGCCGGACATCTCCCCCACATCCTGACTGAAATACCCGATGGAAATGCCGCGGTCGGAAGCGACTTGGCCCTCGTCAGGCTGCTCCTCGCCGGTGATCATCCGGAACAGGGTCGTCTTGCCGGCGCCGTTTGGGCCGACAAGGCCGACCTTCTCGCCTTTCTGTAGGGCGGCGGACGCCTCGATGAAGACGATCTGGCGGCCGTTCTGCTTACCGATTTTTTCGAGGCGGATCATGGGGTCACGGAAGTTTTGGCGGATGCAGCGGCCTTACGGCATGCTGCCTGCAAACGGTAGTGCAAGGCGGCACCGCGCCGGAACTCCGGACATTCGAAACCCTGATGGTTCCTGGAGTCCGAACGGGATAGGCTGACACATCCGTCCGCAGAATGGTTGTCCGCCCCAACGATGGTTCACACCGGCTATAACCCGGCGCTCGTCGCGCTGTCCGTCGCCATCGCGATCTTCGCATCCTACACGGCACTCGATCTCGTGAGCCGCGCGCGGGGTGCGGCAAGCCGAAGACGCCACCTCTGGATCGCCGCCGCTGCAGCCGCGATGGGCGGAGGCATCTGGTCGATGCATTTCGTTGGAATGCTGGCGTTCGAGATGGGAATGCCGGCTGCGTACGATCTTGGAACGACGCTCCTGTCGCTGGCTCTTGCCGTTACCTGCACCGGCGCCGGTTTCGCCTGGATCAGCCGGCGAGGGGCAACGAGACAAGATCTGTTCATCGCTGGCCCCGTGATGGGTCTTGGGGTCGCGGCGATGCACTACACGGGTATGGCCGCGATGCACGTCCCCGGAAATCTTGCCTATGATTGGCGCCTCGTCGGGATATCGGTCGCCATCGCGATTACGGCAGCGACGGCAGCGCTGTGGCTGACTTTGCGCCAGAACAGTGTGTGGCAGACGCTCATCGCGGCCAGTGTCATGGGCATCGCAGTCGCCGGCATGCACTACACCGGGATGGCAGCAGCCACGTTCACCGCCGAGGCCGCCGGCGCCCAGGCGGCGCACATTACAGACCTGGGTCAAGGCCAACAGAACCTCGCCCTTGCGGTGGCGGGCGCGACCTTCCTGATCCTGTTCCTGGCGATGCTGGCTTCGTCGTTCGACCAGCAACGGGTGCAAGAGGAACTCCGCGGCAGCGAGGCCCGCTTTCGTGCGGCCATCCAGGCCGTGCGCGGAGTTCTCTGGACCAATGATGCCGAGGGCAGGATGATCGGCGAACAGCCGGGCTGGAGCGCCATTACGGGGCAGAGCCCAACCGAGTACGCGGGTTACGGCTGGGCGAATGCCGTACATCCCGAAGATTCCCAAGCCAGTATCGAAGCTTGGAACGAAACGGTGAGGGCACGCAGGACCTTCGTCCACGAACACCGGGTGCGCATCGCCGATGGCAGTTACCGCCATTATGCCATTCGCGCGGTGCCAGTGACGAACGGCGATGGTTCGATACGAGAATGGGTCGGCGTCCATACCGACATCACCGAGCAGCGCCAAGCCGAGGCGGAACTGCGCGAATCGAACGAGGAGATCCAGCGTTACGCCTACATCGTCAGCCATGACCTCCGGGCGCCTCTGGTGAACGTGATGGGCTTCACCAGCGAGTTGGAGGCGACGCGGGCAGACGTCGGCGCCGCTCTCCAGGGGCATCCACAATCGGCCCGGATCGATGCTGATTTTGGCGAAGCGCTCGGCTTCATCCAGGCGGCCGTGAACCGAATGGAGCGGCTCATCGCGGCAATCCTGAAGTTGTCCCGCGAGGGGCGGCGCAGTTTTACGCCCGAACGCCTCGACATGACGAGCCTCCTCCAGCGCCTCGCCGCCGCGCAGCAGCACCAAATCGAGCAGGCCGGCGCGCGGGTGATCGTCGCCCCGAACCTGCCCCGCCTCGTCGCCGACCGGCTCGCCATCGAGCAGATTTTCGGCAACCTGATTGATAATGCTGTGAAATATCTCGACCCGGCTCGGCCGGGACGCATCGAGATCACGGCTGAGGCCCTCGGCGGCGGCCGGATCCGCTACCGTATCGCGGATAACGGCCGGGGCATCGCCGAACGGGACCACGCCCGGGTATTCGAGTTGTTCCGGCGGTCCGGCGCTCAAGACCGGCCCGGGGAAGGGATCGGCCTCGCTCATGTGAAGGCGCTGGTTCGCTCTCTCGGCGGCCGTATCGAGGTCGCGTCGGAACTGGGAATCGGCACAACCTTCAGCGTGACGCTGCCCCGCGAGACCGCTACAGGTCAGGGACAGAACGGGTCGCCGATGCGGCTCGCTGCCGAATAGGGGTGGAGCGAAGCGTGAACGCCGTCGAAATCGTCATGATCGAGGACGATGAGGGCCATGCGCGCCTGATCGAGCGCAACATCCGTCGCGCCGGCGTGAACAATACGATCCTGCCGTTCCAGGACGGCACCTCGGCACTGCACTACCTGTTGGGTGCGGACGGATCCGGCGAGGTCAGCGCCAAGCGGCACCTGCTCATCCTGCTCGATCTGAACCTGCCCGATATGACAGGTATCGACATCCTCGAGAAGGTAAAGGCGAACCCGCATACCAAGCGCTCGCCAGTCGTGGTCCTGACCACCACGGATGACCAGCGCGAGATCCAGCGCTGCTACGATCTCGGAGCCAACGTCTACATCACCAAGCCGGTGAACTACGAGGGCTTCGCCAACGCTATCCGGCAGCTCGGGCTGTTCTTCTCGGTCATGCAGGTCCCAGAAAATCCATGAAGCCTTCGCTTCCATGACCGCACCGACGCCCCCAGGCCGCGGTCGCGTCCTCTACATCGACGACGACCCTGGTCTGGGGCGGCTCGTGCAACGCGCATTGCAGGCGCGGGGCTACGCTGTAGACCTCGCACTCGATGGCGATAGCGGCCTCCGGCGCCTGGCTCAGGGCGATATCGACGTGGTGGCCCTCGATCATCATATGCCCGGGCAGACCGGCCTCGACATCCTCCCCTGCATCCGTGCCCTGCCGGAGGCGCCGCCGGTGGTCTACGTGACGGGATCGGAGGACAGTCGGGTCGCCGTGGCGGCCCTGAAGGCGGGTGCCGTCGATTACGTCTGGAAGGACCTGCAGGGCCAGTTCCGCGAACTCCTGGGCGAAGCGGTGGATACGGCCCTACGTCAGGAGGCATTGCGGCGCGACAAGGAGCGTGCGGAACGCGAAGTCCGGGAGGCGCGGGACCGGGCCGAAATCATGTTGCGGGAAGTGAACCACCGGGTGGCGAACTCGCTGGCGCTGGTGGCGGCCCTGACCCACATGCAGACCAACGCGGTCACCGATCCGGCGGCCAAGGCGGCGCTGCGGGAGATGCAGGCGCGGATTTCGGCGATCGCCGGTATCCACCGGCGGCTCTACACCTCCGATGACGTCGAGGCCGTCGATCTCGACGCCTACCTGGCGAGCCTGGTCGAGGAGCTTCAAGCGGCGATGAAGGCGGCCGGGCGCGACCATGCCATCCGCCTCGACGCGGCGCCGATCCGGCTCGCGACGGACAAGGCGGTGTCGGTGGGAGTCGTCGTCACGGAACTCGTGACCAACGCCTACAAGTACGCCTATCCGCCTGAAATCCCTGGAGAAATCCGGGTCTCCATCGCTCGCCAGGGTCCTGCCGGCCTGACCCTGACGGTGGAGGATGACGGCATCGGCTGGACCGGTGAGGGACAGCCGAGGGGGACCGGCCTCGGCTCCCGCATCGTCAAGGCGATGGCGGCGAACCTGCGATCGGCCCTGGTCTATGGCACCGGGAGCGCCGGAACCCGGGTGACGCTGTCGTTCCAAGGGTGAGCCGGTTCAGACCAAGGCGCCAGCGTTCATGATCCCGTCCGGGTCCAGAGCGTGCTTCAGGGCCCCGATCAGACGAAGCCGGGCCGGATCCGAATAGCGCTCCAGCAGGTCGCGCTTGAAGCGACCGATCCCGTATTCGGCGCTGTAGCTGCCGCCGTATTCCAGCGCGATCGTGTAGAGGTCACGGGCAAAACCGGCCTCGATCATGCGCGTGAACGCGAGCCGATCCTGACCCGGCGGCACGACGAGATTGTAATGCAGATTGCCGTCGCCGACATGGCCGTAGACGGAGAGGCGCACCTCGGGCAGGCGTTCGGCCAGCAGGAGGGCGGCGCTGGCGAGGAAGTCGGTCAGCCGCGAGATCGGCAGGGCGATATCGTGCTTGACCGAGCCGCCGGCATGCTTCTCCCCCTCGGGAATCGATTCGCGCACCGCCCAAAAGGCGCGGCGCTGCGCCTCCGATTGGGCGAGGACCGCGTCGGTGACCCAGCCGCGCTCCATCAGGCTTTCGAGGCAGCCCATCAGCACGTCGTCGAGGGGGATGCGGTTGGAGGAGGCGGTGAGTTCCAGGAGCACGGCCCCGCCGGGCCCCGCCCTCAACCCGATCTCGCCGCCGCGCAGATCGGCGGCGAGGCCGAGGGAGGAAGCCGAGATCAGTTCGAAGGTCGAGGCGAGGTCCGAGGTCTCCCGGCGCACGGTCGCGGCCATGTCCGGGATCGGCGCTCCGGCGGCGAGTTCGAGCCAGGCGGTGGCGCGCTGCGTTTGCGCCGGCCAGAGCTTGAGCACCACGCCGGTGATGATGCCCAGGGTTCCCTCGGCGCCGATGAAGAGTTGCTTCAGGTCGTAGCCGATGTTGTTCTTGCGCAGGGTCCGCATGTCGGAGAACAACGTTCCGTCCGGCAGCACAACTTCGAGGCCGAGGACGAGGTCGCGGGCCATGCCGTAGCGCAGGACCTGGAGCCCGCCCGCATTGGTGCCGAGATTGCCGCCGAGGCGACAGCTGCCTTCGGAGCCGAGGCTGAGCGGCAGGAACAGCCCGTCCGCCTCGGCCGCCTTCTGGGCGTCCGCCAGGATCGTTCCGGCATCGCAGGCCAGGGTGAAGTTCAGCGGATCGACGGCACGGATGCGGGTCATCCGCTCCAGGCTGACCACCAACTGGCGCCGGCCGGGTTCCGGCGTCGCTCCACCGACATAGCCCGTGTTGCCGCCCTGGGGCACCAGGCCGAACCCGCCTGCGCGGGCGAGCCCGACGAGGGCCTGGACCTCCGCGACGCTGCGCGGGCGCAAGACGGCCGGGGTCTCGCCCTGCATCAGGTCGCGGTGGTCGCGCGTGTACCGGGCGGTCACTCCCGGATCGGTGAGGACTCCGCCGACCCCGAGCACGGCTTCGAACGGGGCCAGGTCGTCGCGACTGGGGTCGTCGCGATTGGAGGCATCGCCATCACGGGCGTCGCGGTTCGACAGGGACTCCGACATGGGGCAGGGCTCTTCGTGGCTGGCGTCGCATTGGGTCGGCCGGTGCGGACGGACCATGTCGTGCGGCCGCGCGGAAGGGAAGCGTGCTTCCTCGCGTATCCGGCGTCCCGGCAGTTCCCGTCCTTGCCGCCATTCGGACTCTTCGGAAGGCTGGAATTCGACCTTGCCCAGGTGCGCGTGGGCGCGCCGATAGCGCCCGCGAATGCCGTCTGCTTCCCGAAACGCTGAGGCATAGTTGTGATCTACGCGGCCTCGTCCCGGGAAGACACCCGCGTGGTGAGCCAATGCTGAAGATCGGCGGGGGCCAGCGGCGGCGACATCCAGTATCCCTGTGCTTCCTCACACTGCCAGGTCCGCAGGATCTCGTAGGCCTGCCCGTCCTCGACACCTTCGGCGACGACGCGGAAGCCGAGCCCACGGGACATCTCGATGAGATGCCGCACAAGCGTTTGCCCCTTGGGGTCGTCGGCAAGATCGCGCACGAACGACTGGTCGATCTTCACCAGGTCCGCGGGCAGGTGCCGTAAGTAGGAAAGACTGCTGTAGCCGGTTCCGAAATCGTCGATGGCCACACGGATGCCCGCGCTTCGGATGGCCCGAAGCTGCTCCTCGACATGCATCCGGTTCTTGATCAGTGCGCTCTCGGTCACTTCAATCTCGAAGGCTGAGGGACGAATGCCGGCCTTTCGCAATTGCCCGATGAGGTCGGTCGCGAACTCGGATTGGTCCAAATTCGCCACCGAGACATTGACCGAGATGGCCAAGTCGATGGCCATGTTTCGCCAGGCGACGATCTGCCGAATGGCTTCGGCCATCACCCAGGCCGTGAGCGGACCGGCCAGATCGGTCTGTTCGACGAGCGGAATGAATTCGCCCGGTGAGACGGCGCCGAGTTCCGGGTGCTGCCAGCGAAGCAGTGCCTCGGCGCCGATGCAGTCTCCGGTGCTCAGAGCGATGCGCGGCTGATAGGTGAGCGACAGCTCCTGGCCGGAAACGAGCGCCGTACGCATGTCGCTCAGCAGCCGGAAGCGCCGCCGATGGTGATCGTCGGCGACCATCGAATAGGTGCTGACGGAATGGCCCGTGAGACGCGCCTCCTGGGCTGCGTTGTGAGCCATTCGGATCGCATCTTCGGCAAGATGTTGGCCGACCGCCAGCGGCGCGACCCCGATGACCGGGTTCAGCGCAATCCGCACCGGGGCCGAACTCAGGTGGTTGTGCAGCGTGCCAGCCAAGTTCCCGAGACGATCCTCGAGCATGGCCTCGCCGTGGAATGACGAGATAATCCATGCGAATTGGGCTGCCCCGACATGATAGACCTGTGTGCTCAGCCCAAGATTGCTGGAAATCACCCGGGTCGCCTCTCGCATGAGGTCTTCGATGACCCCGACACCCAGGACCCGTACCGCATCCGACATCTTGAGGGCGTCCATGACCTCAACCAGCGCGAGGTGACGCAGCCCTCCGTTTCCCGTGGCCGCCTGATCGTGAAGGTCCTCGAGCAGTTGATGCCGGTTCGGCAGCCCCGTGATCGCATCGACACGGCCGAACGCGTGCTGAAGTTCGACCTGCGCCATGACCATGGCGGCCAGATCGATGAGCACCGCCTGTTCCTGCTTGGAAACCTGGCGCGGCTCCGGACCGAGAACACACATGGCCCCGAGGCAGAACCCTTCGCGTGTGGTCAGCGGGGCACCTGCGTAGAATCGAATCCCGGATCGCGCCAGGAGGCTGTCTCGATAACTGGGATGCTCCATCAGGTCGGGAATCACCAGGGAACCGGACGTGTCCGCCACCTCAGCGCAGGGCGCGCGATCCCGGGGGATCGCCCAGTGATCGACGCCGACCCGGGATTTGAACCATTGCCGATCGCTGTCCGTCAGTGAAATGGCGGCGATCGGGAGATCGAACAGCTGGCTCGCCATTCGGGTGATGCGATCGAAGCTTTCGGCAGGAGGCGTATCGAGGAGCCTCAGTTGCTTAAGAGCATGAAGCCGTTCGTCTTCGGATTTAAGGGTCGCCATTGCCTAACTCATGTTAGTATTGCAGCGATGTTAGCGGCCAAATACGAACGCGAAACTAATGCTTTAGGCGAGTTCTACCCTCCTGACGGCTCTGTGCGCTTGCGCCACACCTCAATTGCGGATCGCAGGAGCGCCGTCATCGCGTCGTCAGGGCGCCGCATCGGCGGAGGCTGATTCCCCTATTCCCATCGGCCACCGTCCCGGCGGGTCCATCGGAAACACGACGTCCGAGGGCGGCCGCCGCTCGGACGAGCGCCGGTCGGTTCCGTCGGGATAGCATGGTTCGGCCTCGCCCCCGTGCCGCGCAGGTCCGCCGATCCGGAATAGGCACCGATCAGGCGGATGCCGGATCACTCCACATGGACGGCGAGTTTCATCTTGGGGTGCACGCCACACAGGACGATGAAGTCGCCCCGCTGCGGAAAAATCATCGTGGTGCGGCTGCCGGGCGCCTGGTCGCCGAAGTCGCGCCGAACGCCATCGGCCTCGATATAGGCGTGGTGGACGGCGGTCGCTTCCTCGTTCGACAGAACGATGGATCCCCCGGCCTGTAAGCTGACGGCCTGAAAGCCGAACCGTCGCGCTTTCTGGATGACGATGCCGGCGATGTTCGACGTCTCGGCATCGGCTTGGAGGCATCCAAGACAGCCCGTCAACGGCAGGACGAACAACCAACCGCGCCTCTTCCTCAGATCGCTCATAACCCGGCGCCGCTCTCCAACCCCTGATGCAAATCCTTCATCGAGAGCCTAAACGGCCACGGTTCCAAGATCGTTGCAATTTGGCGGATGGCAAAACATTTGTCGTTCGTAGTTGTTCGAGAGTGAATCAATCCATCGAAACCGTTCCGTCCGGAGCTAAGGCTTTCAAATCGACGCTTCGATATCTGTAACATATATCAAGTGTGCTTCATGCTCGCCTGCCATAACGTTTTTCGGAGCGAGCGTTCAGCTTGTAGGCCTGGGCTCGCCTCGTGCCCCCGGACCCGACCACTCTCCCGGTTCAGACAGGCCGACATCACCGCGTCGATCCGGCGAAGCCGTGCGTTCAAGGAACCGATGCAAGGAAAATTTCTCCGCCCTACGCCTCGGTCCTGTGCACCGGGTTCGACGATACGCCGCGCGTTCTCTGATATCGCTGCCATTCCGGCATCGTTGCACCGCCCCCATCCGAAAGAACGCCGCCCATGACCGATCATCCGGCAGGAATCCCGGACGCCGTGCGGGTGGGGCGTCCGACCGTATGGCGCAATCCCCATCGCCGGGCGGCGAGAGAGGTTCTGCCCGGTCTGGCGTTCGGCTTGGCCGAGGTCAGGGCGGCGGAGGCGCGCTGGCGCCGCTTCGATCCGCTGTTGGCCCGACTGTTTCCCGAATTGGAGACCGGGCGGATCGACTCGCCCTTCCTGCCGCTGGACCCGACACTCGCCGCCGAGGTCAGCGGCCTCGATGCGGCGCATCTGTGGGTGAAGGCCGATCACGACCTGCCGGTGACGGGCTGCATCAAAGCGCGCGGCGGCGTCTACGAGGTGCTGGTCACGGCCGAACGGCTGGCCTTCGACCAGGGCTGGCTGCGCGAGGGCGAATCCTACGTGCGCCTCGCCGAGCCCGCGATGCGGGCCGCCTTCGGAGCCTACACGGTTGCGGTCGGCAGCACCGGCAATCTCGGCTTCAGTGTCGGCGTCATGGCCCGCGCCCTCGGCTTCCAGGTCGAGGTCCACATGTCCCACGACGCCAAGGCGTGGAAGAAGCAGCGCCTGCGCGATCTCGGCGCCCGCGTGGTCGAGCATGCGGGGGATTACGGCAGCGCGGTCGCGGCGGCGCGCGACGCCTTCGCGGGTCGGGCCGACGCGCATTTCGTCGACGACGAGAGTTCGGTCGACCTGTTCCTGGGCTATGCGGCGGCGGCCTTCGACCTCGAACGCCAGTTGGACGAGACCGGGGTGCGTGTCGATTCCGACCACCCGCTCGTCGTCTACCTGCCCTGCGGGGTCGGGGGCGCGCCCGGCGGCGTCACCCTCGGGCTGACGTTGCTGTTCGGCGATGCCGTGCACTGCGTTTTCGTCGAGCCGGTCGCCGCCCCCTGCATGCTGGTGCAACTCGCGGCCGGACTCGACCGGCCGGTCAGCGTCTACGATATCGGCCTCGACAACCGCACCGCCGCCGATGGCTTGGCGGTGTCGAGCGCCTCGCTCCTCGTGGCCGGCACCGTCGGCGGGCTCATCGCCGGCGTGGTCACGGTGGCGGATGCGGACCTGTTCGCCTGGGTCCGCACCCTGTGGCAACGGGCCGAGATGCGCCTCGAACCCTCGGCGGCCGCCGCGTTCGCCGCCATCCGCCCAGCGCTCGCCAGCCTCCCCGAATTGCAGATTGCGACCCACGTGGTGTGGACGACCGGCGGTGCCCTGCTGCCCGAGGCCGAGTTCCGCAAGGCACTGGCGGGCGCTGCATAGGGCGAGGCGACGAGGGAGCGGCCGAACCGGCGGCGCTTGCGCGGCCGGGCGATTTTCCCTGCTACCGCGACCCCTTCGGCTTCCGGACCGCCCCGCACCCTTGCTGCTGGTTCGGGACAGACCGACCGGGTGGGTGATGACCCGGTCGGAACCGGCTCGCCTCAGAGCCCCGGCGGCGCCCAGATCGGGAGGGCGGAGGCGTCGACGGCGCGGGGCAGGAGCCCTTCGGCCCGGAACGCGTCGGCGATGGTCTGCTGCTCGGACAGGCCGGCGCGGGTGACCGGCTCGACCGCGTAGCTGCGGCGCCCGTTGGCCTGCAGCACGATGGCGGGGTCGAGCTTCCACAGGGCGCCGAGGCGCGCCGCGGCGGCCTCCGGGTTGGCCTTCACCCAGGCGCCGGTCTCGCGCAGCTTGGCGAACAGAAGGGTGAGCACGTCGGCGCGCTGTGTCGCGTAATCGGCACCCGCCAGGTAGTAGCGCTTGTACTGCGACAGGCCGGTGCCGTCGCGCAACACCCGGGCGCCGGTCTGCTGCTCGGCCGCCGACAGGAACGGGTCCCAGGCGACCCACGCCTCGACGCTGCCGCTGGCCAGCGCCGCGCGTCCGTCCGAGGGGGTGAGATAGGCCGGGCTGATCGCCTTGAAGGGCAGCGTCTCCGAGGCCAGGGCGGCGAGCAGCAGATAATGGCTGCCGGCCCCCTTAGTGACCGCGACCTTGCGCCCTTTCAGATCGGCGATGGACCGGATCGAGGACTCGGCGCCGACGAGAATCGCCTGCGCCTTGGGCGAGGCGGCTTCCTGGGCGATGTAGGTGATCCGCGCCTGGGCGGCCTGGGCGAAGATCGGCACGGTGTCGGCCACGTCCGCCGAGACGTCGATCTGCCCGGCATTGAGCGCCTCCATGATCGGAAGGCCGCTGGTGAATTCATGCCAGGAGACGGTCACGCCGAGCGGCGCCAGGGCCTTCTCCAGGGCGGAATCCTCCTTCAGGAGGGCGATCAGCGTCGAGGATTTCTGGAAGCCGATGCGGAGTTTTCCAGGCTCCGCCCGGGCGCCTCCGGGCAACAGGGCGAGGAGGCTGAGGCCGGCGGCGGCCTTCAGCGCGTGGCGACGGTCGATCATGGAAGCGTGTCTCGTTTTGTCGGAAGCATTGTGCGGAGTGCGCAGCGGTCAGGGATGCTTGTGGATCGGATCGACCCAGTGGACGGTCTCGGGGCGCTCGACCGGTTCGACATCGGTGATGTTGACCACCACGGCCTCGTTGTCGGAGCGCACCAGGACGCAGTTCAGCGGCTGGTCCGGATCGGCGTTGATCTCCTGGTGCGGCACGTAGGGCGGCACGAAGATGAAGTCGCCGGGGCCCGCCTCGGCCACGTATTCGAGCCGGTCGCCCCAGCGCAGGCGGGCGCGGCCGGAGACCACGTAGATCACGCTTTCCAGAGCGCCGTGATGATGCACTCCGGTCTTGGCGTCCGGGGCGATCGCCACCGTGCCGGCCCAGATCTTCTGGGCACCGACGCGCGCGTGGTTGATCGCCGCCTGCCGGAACATGCCGGGGGTCTGGGCGGTGTTGGGATCGAGCTTGTCGCCCGGGATCACCCGCACGCCATCGTGCTTCCAGCGATCCGCCGGGGCGGCATCGTCGTGCTCTCGGTGCATATGAGCTTGATCGGTCGGGTCGTGATCGTGGTCGCCGTGCATGTCTCGCCTCCTCCTGCGGTGCGGCTCATCGTACCGCGACGGCGGCGGGCGCGAAGCTGCGGTCGAGGATCGCGTCGGCCTTGGGTGCGCGCGCCTGTGGGATCAGCCCGGAACGGACGTACAGATCGATGTTGCGCTGCTCGTCGGCGATGACGGCCTCGTCGATCGGCACGGCACGGTACTGCGCCCGCGCGAACCAGCGCAGGGGCACCGCCTCCGGAAGGCCGATGAGCTTCGACCAGAGTGCGGCATAGGGGGCGGGGTCCTTCAGAGCCCAGTCGCGGGCCGCGACCAGACGTCGACCGAAATCGGCGAGCAGCGCACGCTTGCGCGTCAGGGCCGTATCGCTCGCGACCGCGAAGCTGAGGCCCGGCGTGATGCCGTTGCCGTCGCGCACCACGCGGGCGAGGCCGGCGAGTTCGGCCGTGGAGGTGTAGGGCTCCCAGGTCGCCCAGGCCTCGATGCTGCCGCTGGCCAGCGCGATCTTGGCATCCGCCGGCGGCAGGAAGCGCAGGGTGACCGCGCCGGCCGGAAGACCCGCTTCCTCCAGGGCCGCCAGCACGACCTGATGGCCGATGGAGCCGCGATTGGTGGCGATGCTCTTGCCCCGCAGGTCGGCGACCGTCTTCACCGGCGAGTCCTTCGCCACCAGGATCGCGAGCCCGTCCTGACGGTTGCGGAAAGCCAGAAAGGCCTTCACCGGCACTCCGGCGGCGGCCGCGAAGGTGAAGGGCGCGTCACCCACGCCTCCGGCATCGATCGCCCCGGCATTGAGGGCTTCCAGCAGGGGCGCGGCGGCTGGAAACTCGCTCCAATCGAGGCGATAGGGCAGGTCGGCCAACAGGCCGGCCGCTTCCATCAGCGCGCGGGCGTTGCCGCGCTGATCGCCGACGCGCAGCACCGCCTCGTCGGCGCGGGCCAGGGCCGTGAAGGCCAGGAGCGCGAGGGCTGTCAGGACGATCCGCATCACGCCGCCTCCGCTCGGGCGCCGCGTCGGGCGAGAAGCCGGCGGAAGGCCGGGATCAGGTCGCGACCGTAGGCGATGGCGTCCTCCAGCGGGTCGAAGCCCCGGATCAGAAAGGTCCGTACGCCGAGGTCGTGATAGGCCAGCAGCGCTTCGGCAACCTGCTCCGGCGTGCCGACGAGGGCGGTGGAATTGCCGGATGCGCCGGTCTCGCGGGCGATGGCGGTGTAGAGCCGGGCGTCGAGGCGGGTGCCCTGCGCCGCCGCGGCGAGCAGGCGGCGCGAGCCCTCGTTCTGCGGCGAGGCGGCCGGACCCAGGCCCTGCGCGGCGCGGGTCGCGCGGGTCCGGGCCAGGATGTCTTCGGCCCGAGCCCAGGCCGCGTCTTCCGTCGCCGCCAGGATCGGCCGGAAGGACAGGCTGAAACGCGGGTCGCGCCCGTGCGGAGCCGCCGCCGCCCGGACCTTGCCGATGGCCTCGCGGACCTGATCCAGGCTTTCGCCCCAGAGGGCGTAGGTGTCGGCATGGCGGCCCGCCACCGCGATGGCGGCCGGCGAGGCGCCGCCGAAATAGACCGGGATGCCGCCCTGGCGCACCGGTTTCACCTCGGAAAAACCGCGCACGATCCGGTAATGCGCGCCAGCGAAGTCGAAGGGTTTCGCGGCCGTCCAGACCTGACGGACGATGGTCAGGAATTCGTCGGTGCGGGCGTAGCGCTCGTCCTTGGTCAGGTGATCGCCGTCCTGCGCCAGTTCGCGGTCGTCGCCGCCGCTGATGGCGTGAATGGCGACGCGTCCGCCGGTGAGCTGGTCGAGGGTGGCGAACTGGCGCGCCGCCACGGTGGGGGCGGTGAAGCCGGTGCGGTGGGCGATCATCAGGCCGATCCGGTCGGTCACCGCCGCGATCTGGGCCGAGAGCAGAAGGGCGTCGGGCGCCGTCGCATAGAAGGCCACCAGAATGCGGTCGAATCCGCCCCATTCATGGGCCTGCGCCAGCAGGTTGAGGTAATCGCGATCGATGGCGGGGCCGGCAGCCGCATGGGTTTCCGACTGGTCGCGCGGGGCGGCGAACCCGATGAACTCGACGGCATCCGGACTGAGGAAGCTCATGGGGTCTCCTGGGCTTGGGGCGAGTGTCGACGGCGCAAGATTTCAAACGTGCTGGGTTCGGCCCGCTCCGACGGGTCGCAGCGATCCCCCCAATCGTCCTTTCGCCGCATCGTGAAGTCAACGAGAACGTTCGTTTTTCAGAACGATGCCTCACAGAAGATCTTTCCAATCCGCATGGCTCGGCGAGAAATTCGATCGCAAGACCAAGATATCCGGATGGAACCCGCGAAGATCTTTGACCAACCTGGCTTTGGATCGACGAACACCCAAGCGCCTTGTTCTTTAAAACGGACGATCCTATGACAGCGCGACGCCTCGGGAGTGGACCCCATGACCTCACAAACACGGCCGTTGCCCGTTGCGGTGATCGGCGGCGGGTTCAGTGGCCTGATGGCGGCGGAGCGTCTGCTGGGCGCGCTCCCGCCCGACCGCCCGGTGCTGCTTTACGAGCGCAGCCGCCCCTTCGGCCTCGGGCTCGCCTACGCCACCGCGAACCCGGATCATCTGCTGAACCTGCGGGCGACACAGATGAGCGCCGACCCCGACCGTCAGGACGACTTTGCGGAGTGGCTGGCCCGCACTCCGTTCGATGTCACTGAGCGCAGGGGCATCCGCGTCACCGAAGCAGGGACCTTCGCGTCGCGGGGCGTGTATGGCCGTTATCTCGCCGCCCGCTGGGAGCGCGTGGTCGCCGGGGCGGGCGACCGGCTTCAGGCGATCCATGCGGGGATCGTCGATGTCGAACGAACCCCCGAGGGCTTCGTGCTGCACGACGGGGATGGAACGACCCGACGGGTGGCCGGCCTCGTCCTCGCCATGGGCAACCTGCCGGGGCCGGTCGTCGCAGCGAGCCGGTACCGGCGCGATCCCTGGCGGCCGGACACGTTCGGGTCGCTCGACCCGGACCGCGATGTGCTGGTGATCGGCACCGGCCTGACGATGATGGATTCCGTCGCGACCCTCCGGCATGCGGGCTTTGCGGGCCGCATCGTCGCCGTATCGCGCCGGGGATTGCTACCGAAGCCCCACGCGCCGGTCGCGGCCAGGCACCGCCCGAGCCTGACGCCCGAGATCCGGGCCTCGGCGCGCAAGCTCTTCGGCGCGGTTCGGCACGCGGTCGCGTCGGCCGAGGCGGCGGGGGCGGATTGGCGCGGGGTGATCGACGCCCTTCGCCCGGTGACCGACGAACTCTGGACCGGCTTGCCCCCGACCGAGCAGGCCCGGGTGCTGCGCCACATCCGGCCTTACTGGGACGTGCACCGCCACCGCACGGCGCCACCGGCCGCCGAGGCCATCGCCGCCGAGATCCGGCGCGGGCAGCTGGTCGTGCGGGCCGCGCGCATCGTCGCCCTCTCCGATACGCCGGAGCATGCGGTGGTGACCATCCGCCCGCGCGGAACCCGGGATCGCGAGACCATCGCGGCCCAGGCAATCCTCGACGCCACCGGCTTCAGCCGCCTCGCCGAGACCGAGGATCCGCTCATCCGCGCGCTGCTGAGACGTGGCCTGATTCAGCCCGGTCCCTTCGGCCTCGGCATCGCGGCGACGCCCGGCGGTGCGGTGACCGGGCCGGAGGAGGGCCGAGCGACCGATGCGCCGCTCTGGGCGTTCGGCCCGATGCTGCGCGGTGTGCTCTGGGAATGCATTGCCGTACCGGATATCCGCGACGCTGCCGGCGACCTCGCCGACCGCGTGGCGGGGCGGATCTCAAGCTGATGCGATCCACCGGCGCTCAGGCTTGCTCGTCACCGCCGGGCAGCACGTTCTCTCGAAGAGGCCCCGGCCATCCGTTTGCGCCTACCGCCGGCCGGAACTTCAGAAGCACTTTGCCCAGGCGATCCGGTAGATTTCTGCCGTCGGCGGTCCCAATCAGCCGCCGGATGGAGAGGAGTCCCTTGCCGATGCCTGTGCCGATGTCCACGTCCATCTCGAACCCCATCTCCGTCCGCCCATCCTGCTGCCGCTGCCGCTGGCCGATCGAGGGAGCATGCGCAACGGACACGAGGATCGGGGACCATCGTCATGGAACTTCACGTCAGATCGACTGAGAGCGCCGGACCGGCCGGTGGCGCCGCCCTGTTCGGGCCACGCAGCCTTCGGCGCAGCTACGGCAGGGCGGCGGCCGAGGCGGCCATCGAGAATGGCCTGCTGCCGCACGAACTCTCCGCCCTGCTTGCCGGGCGCCGCGTGGTCGAGGCGTTCCCGGTGGCGGGCCGCGAGAGCCTTGCCGATTACGCCGACCGCGCCGTCGCCGAGATGATGGTGGCCTATGTGAGCCAACCCCTGGCCTGAGCCCGCCCATACCGGCAGGCGGGCGGGCCAGGTGCCGAGCGAACTCAAACGTAGAAACGCCCCGAGGATCGCTCCTCGGGGCGCGCTTCGACGAAAGCGGCCAGATGATCGGGACTGGGGAGCGCTTCGGCCGAACCGAGTGCTCTCGCGGTCTTAGTAGGCGCCGAACTTGTAGTTCAGGCCGGCGCGGACGACGGCGAACTCGGTCCCGCTGTTGCGGTTGGTGAAACCGGGCTGGCGGTAGAGCACGTTGTTGGTGTCGACGGCGTAGACGCCCGGGCTCTTGTTGCCCTGGTCGAGGTTCACGTACAGGCCTTCGACCTTGAGCGTGACGGCCGACGAGCGGAAGAAGTTCAGGAACGAGTCGGTGGGGAGCGCGTACTCGATACCGCCGCCAGCGGCCCAGCCGGTGCGGAAGCTGTCGTTGCCGCGGTAGCCGCCGAACGAACGCTCGTTGCTGCCGGCGCCGTAGGCGAAGCCGCCGGTGCCGTACACCAGGGTGCGGTCGAAGGCATAGCCGACGCGACCGCGGACGGTGCCGAAGTAGTCGAGACCGGCCGTGCCGCGCGGATCGACGAAGGTGACGCCGGGCGCGGGGGCGAAGCCGGGGGTCAGGATCGCGGCGGTGCGGCTGCGGCCGAAATCGACATACTGGGCGTCAGCCTCGACACCGACGACCAAGCCCGAACCCGGGGTGAACTGGTGGTTGTAGCCGATCTGACCGCCGCCCGTGAAACCCTCGTTGGAGTTGTTCGAGTAGGCGATCTGCGACGGGCTGCTCGGTCCGACATCGAGGTTCGGGAACACGTTGTTGAAGACGTTGCTCTGGTTCTTGGCCGTATCGAAACCGTAACCCGCGTTGAAGCCGGCATAGAAGCCGGTCCAGGTGAACACCGGCACCGGCACGAAAACCGGGGGAGCCGCGCGGCGGGGAAGATCGGCGGCCGAAGCTGCAGCCGTCAGGCCGGCGAGCACGGTGGAAGCGACGAGGATTTTCTTGATCATTGGTTTTCAGGCCCGGCTCGAAGACCGCATTCACGATGCGTGTAAAACTTGTCTATCCAGAGTCCAGGCGAGTCCCTAGTGCATCGATGCAACACTAGAGACTTGTTTGAGATTCCGATCGATTGTGTGAGGCACGGTCATATTCAGTGGATACGCCGATAAATTTCATGGAATGTTTATAAAAAGCAATCAGATCGGCTGCATGGCCCGAATCTTAGACGAAATATATTTTCTTCGACTCAGAGATATTATTTCAGTATTGATAGATAAGCCGGATGATTTGGACATAAACGGAAGAAACCATCTTCATTCAGGTCTTATCCGATTAATATTCAGACGGCTCCATCACGAAGACCTTCGGCGAGTTGCAGCGCTTCGAGCACAGCCTTGCCGATCCGGTCCGCTTCGTCTTCTCCAGCCGGGTTGGCGAGAACCACTGCCACATGCCTCGGAACCGACAGACCTTCGGCGCCGACCGTGACCTGCAACTCGTCGCCATGCGGTGCCTCGATGCGGCGCAATCCGACGCGAAGCCCCGCCGCCTCGCCGAACACCCGCTCCAGGCCCGCAAGCGCGGCCCGGCCGGTTCCGAAATCGCCGTTGATCACGTCAGCCATGAGGAAAAACCCTTGAGTTCCGCGGACGGGCCGCGTCGGACGGACGGCCCGGCATGGGCCGCCCGCGACGTCCTAGCGCTGCCGCTCAATGCAGCGCTAGGACGTCGACCATTCCCGCTTGACCTCCTCCGCCGGCCGATCGAGCCGCACGGTGCCGCCCTCGACGGAGTGCACGAAGTCCACGGGGATGAAGTGATGCAGGCCCCCGGCCTCCGGGTCCGTCTTGGTCAGCTTGATCTCGCCCTTGTCGACGTGATCGACCGTGCCGACATGGGCGCCATCGGAGCCCACCACGTTCGCGTGTTCCTTGATCTGCGCGACATCGACCATCGGTTTCACTCCCTGTTGCAATCTCAACGGGAGCGATGAGGCGGTGTTCCGAGAAGCGGACCGATCCAGCTTCAGTGGCTCGTCGAGGGCTCCCGGGGCCGTTCCCGGCGGGCCGCCCGGGCCATGTTGATGAGTTCGCGCGCCGTCAATCCGCGCGCCGGGAGATCGGTCTCCTCGGGCCGGGTGGTCATGAGGGGTCGGCCTTGCGCAAGGCCGCTGGACCGGAGGTTCGAATCATGCCTGCGCCAGAGCCGCCGAAGGCGCTTCGCGCGCCCGTCCTTCGGTCCGCCCTGCGTTTCCACCGCCATGCATCGTCTCTCCGCGTCTGTTGCCGGCCGATAGCAAAGCTTGGCCGTGGGCGATATTCTTGAAGTGGGCGCGCCCCGCTCTAGGGGAGGCGGGTCGGCCGGCCCCGCGCCCTGGATCGGCGACGTTCACGCTTCCTTAACCCTGTTCGTTCACACAGGGGGCAAGCCGGTGGCGGTCTCGGACCACCTGACCGGCAACGGCCATGCTGCCGGATTCCTGTGACGCCGGATGTACGCGCACAGGAATCCGATCGGCATGGCCGTTGGCATTGGCCGGCCCATGTGCCGCCGGCGCGCGGCGCGTCTGAACCGTCTTCCGCTCATCGGCGTTGAACCGTCTGTCTCCCGGGCGTCCGCGCACAGGCGCAACGCCTCCACCCGACGGATACGGACGATCGACCATGGCCCTCTTCTTCGCCCTGTTCCTCATCGGAACCCCGATGGCTCTCGCCGCCTTCGAACTGTCCCGCCTTCGGGCGACGCGTCCCCTCTGAGCGGCGACGCCGGCCAGCTGGCGCGGACGTTCGTTGCACGTGCGGGTCAGCGGCCCTTGTGCGGCATCAGCTTGCGCGGATCCGCAACGGCGTCGCGGCAGGACGGGTCGCCCTCGGCGTTGAGGTCGATGGCGCGCTGAAGCGCCATCTTGGCCTCGGACAGCTTGTCCTCCCGGGGGTTTTTCGTCCGCTCAACTTCGGGAAAGGCGGGCGTGTTCACCGCGCTCCCGCCGGCCGGAGGGCGCAGGCAGGTCATCCGTGCGGGGTGTGCGTCGCGAACGACGATGTCGTGTATTCGAACCCAGGATCTCTGAGCCTCGGAACTCGAACAACAACATTTCCTTGTATCTGCTCTCGTTAACGTCAAGCTGGAACTGGATATCCTCTGGTCGATTGATCTCGACACATCCCACCAGGGGGTCACATGCAGGACCAAACGCTGATCTTCGGCCTGGCACTGGCGACATTCGCCGTTGCCATCGCGGCCCTGCTCGTGATGCGGGTTCGCGTCGCGGCCAAGAAGAAGTCGCCGGAGCGCTCCGCCTTCGTCGAGACCCATGGCGGGCCGCCCCGGCCGAACCGGCCGGGTACCGAACACTGAGAGGCCGGAGATCGCGGGCACCCCTGCGGCTGGGTCTCAGGGCTTTGCGGCGCGCAGCTCCGGGTTTTTCAGCTGGCTGTAGGTGACGCTGGAAAAGCTGCCGATCACCGCGTGCCAGCCGGCCTTGTCGTAGCGCGGATCCTGGCGGGCGGCCTTGCAGAAGGCGGTCGTCAGCCCGTTGACGATGTCGTCGCCCTTCGCCTCCGGCGCGGCCGCCCGGATTTTCGGCAGCAGCGCGTCGATCACCGGGATGAAATTCTCCGGCTCCAGGCCGGCAAGGCTCTGGGCTGCGCCGGATTCGGCGATGGCCTTGGCCACCTCCGGCTGAGCGATCTCGGCGCAGGGCGCGCTCCCGGCCAGCATGGTCTCGGTGGCCTTGCGCGACGCGGCGACGATGCCGCGCTCGCCGATCACCGGGGCAGCGTTGCCCCAGGCATTGCGGACATAGTCGGTGACGTCGGCGACCTCCTGGTCGGTCATGCCGACGCCGATGGCCGGCATCGGCGCGTAGCCGTTCTGCGCCGCGAGGCCGCCGAGGATCACGCGGATGACCGTCTCCGGCCCCTGCGCCTGCACCGAGGTGTTGCCGGCGAGCGCCGGAATCGCGCCCTCGACGCCCCGGCCATCCGGTTTGTGGCAGGACGAGCAGTAGCTGAGATAGGTCGCGGCGCCGGGGGCGTCGGCCTGATTGAAGGCCTGGATGTCCTTGACCTTGTAGCTCTCCTTGGCCTTCTGCGTGCGCAGGTAGGCCACCATCGCCTTCAGATCGGCATCGGTCAGCTTGGACAGCGATTCCTCGATGGTCTGGCGCATCGGCCCGGCCGCGACGCCGGGCTGGTTGCCGGGCGCGGCGCCGGTCTTGAGGTAGGTCACCACCTGTTCGTCGCTCCAGGCGCCGATGCCGGTGTGGTCGTCCGGCGTGATGTTGGGCGCGTACCACCCATCGATGACGCCGCCGCCGAGCTTGCCGGCCAGCCCGCTGTTGCCCACGATCTTGTTGGCGTTGTGACACATGCCGCAATGGCCGAGCCCCTCGACGAGGTAGCCGCCGCGATTGACCTCGGGGCTCGCCTGCGGATCGGGCTGGAACTCGCCCGCCGTGAAGAAGGCGGTGCGCCAGGTGATCAGCGCCGTGCGGATGTTGAACGGGAAGGGGATCTCGGAGGGCTTGCGCGGCTCGTGCACAGCCGGCAGCGACGTCAGATAAGCGAAGATCGCGTCGGAATCGGCGCGCGTGACCTTGGTGTACCAAGCGAACGGGAAGGCCGGATAGAGATAGGAACCGTCCTTGGTGATGCCCTCGTGGAAGGCGCGGTAGAAATCGTCGGCGCTCCATCGCCCGAGACCGGTCTCCGGGTCGGGGGTGAGGTTGGGCGTCCGGATCTTGCCGATCGGCGTGTTGAGCACGTAGTTGCCGGCGAACGGCTTGCCGTCCGGCGCCGTGTGGCAGGCGACGCAATCCCCGGCGGTGGCGAGGTACTCGCCGCGCTTGATCAGATCGGCATCGGCGGCGGCCGGGGCCGCGCTCTGGGCCGCGGCGGCATGAGCACCGAGGGCCAGGGCAACGGCCGCGAGGGCGGGGCGATTCAGCACCCGCCAGGGCCTGAGCGGGAGAGCGGGGCGGCGATATCTCATGGCGTCTCTCCGGATCGGGCTGTGCGGGGATCGGTCAGGGGCTTGGATCGGGGGCGGCCCTGGGTTCGGGTTCGCGTCGACGGACGGGTCGGCGGACCGGTCGGGCAGCGAAGCGTGGCGGTCTCGCGAACAGTCCGAGGCGCAGGGCCATCTCGGCACCGTGCGCCAGCCCGGACACGGCGAGGCCTCCGGCGATGGCAGGCCACGCCGCGCCGGTCAGCGCGGCGCGTAGGGCCAGCATCAGAGCCGCACCCGAGCCGAGATTGAACAGGAGCGCGACCGGCCAGGTGCCCCGCACCCGTCGGCTCCACAGGATCAGGGCCAGGGCCTCGATCGCGACCAGGAGCAGGATGGCATCGAGGAGGTGCCCGCTGGCCAGAAGCGCCTCCATGTCAGGCGCGCTGGAACGGGCCGTTGAGGCGGACGATCGCCCGGTTGAGGCAGGCGGCGATGCCGACCCAGACGAGATAGGGCAGCAACAGGGACGCAGCCAAGCCCGAGACCCGGACGGTGACCAGGATCAGCACCGCGATCGAGAGCCACAGGAACAGCACCTCGACGAAGGCCCAGTCCGGACGGCGCAGGCGAAAGAACAGGCCGCTCCAGGCGATGTTGAGCACGGCGTTGACGACGTACGCCGCCACCAATGCGCTCCGGGCCGCGACGCTCGCGTCGGCGTTCCAGGCGAGCACGGCCGAGATCGCCGTCAGGGTGAAGATCGTGGTCCAGACCGGACCGAAGGCCCAGTCCGGCGGCTTCCAGGCCGGGCGCCGAAGCGCCTGGTACCAGGGTCCGGTGGTGGTCAGAAGCCCGCCCGCCAGGGCCACCAGGATGGCCGAAACGGCGGCGATGCCGGCCGGTCCCCACAGCGCGGCGATCATGGCGAGACCCAGCGGAAGAGGTGCGCCAGATCCTTGAAGAAGATCCGCGCATGGGCGGCGGGCTTGGCCCGCACCAGCTCCTTGTTCATGTAGGAATCCCAGGTGAGCTGTTGCACGTCCCGGTCCCGGCAGATGGAGACGAAGCGCTCGCGCAGGCCGTCGTTGCGGTACCAAACGCCCTGCATGATCCGCAGGATCAGGAAGACCCGGCCGTGCAGGCGCATGAACCGGCGACGCGCGCCGGCAAGCGCCCTGACCTGCCCGGTGGCGAGGAAGGCTTGCGCCGCCTCGGCCGCGAGGCGCCCGCCGAGCATCGCATAGTAGATGCCCTCGCCGGAGGCCGGTGCCACGATACCGGCGGCGTCCCCGGTGAGCAGGACGTCGCGGCCGTTGTCCCACCGGCGCAGGGGTTTGAGGGGAAGCGGCGCGCCCTCGCGCCGGACGGTCTCGCCGCCCTCGAGGCCGGTGGAGGCCCGCAGCGCCCGGATGGCGCCCCGGAGGGAGAACCCCTTGCGGGCGCTGCCGGTGCCGATGCTCACGGTGTCGCCGTGCGGGAAGACCCAGGCGTAGAAGTCGGGCGAGAGCTTGCCCTGGTAATAGACGTCGCAGCGGGTGGCCTCGACATCGTGGGTCCCGGTCTCGGGGAGCCGGACGATCTCGTGATAGGCGAAGACCTGGCGCATGGCGGCGTGGCCCGGGATCTCGGCCCGGCCGACCGGGGAACTCGCTCCGTCGGCGCCGATGACGAGGCGCGTCCGCGCGGCGCGGGGATAGCCGTCCTGGAGATAGTGAACGGTAGTGCCGTCGCCGTCGCGCTCGATGTGGCGGAAGGTGGCCGGGCGCAGCACCGCCCCGGCGGCGGCGGCGCGCGCGCGCAGCCACGGATCGAAATCGGCCCGGTCGACCATGCCGACGAAGCCGTCCCCGATCGGCATATCGACCCGCTTGTCCTTGGGCGAGACCATGCGGGCGGAGCGGATGCGGGCGACGAGGAGATGATCGGGAATGGCGAAGTCGCGGATCAGGCGGGGCGGGATCGCGCCGCCGCAGGGCTTGATCCGGCCCGGCTTGTCGAGGAGCAGAACGCGCCTGCCTTCACGGGCGAGGTCGGTGGCGGCCGTGGCGCCGGCGGGGCCACCGCCCACCACCACCACGTCGTAGGTCTCCCCATCGGTATCCCGAAGCGCGGCCATGGTCCGGTCTCGTAGCATGGTCCTACCTCGCAGAAAGCGTTGCCTCGAAGGATGTCGCGGATCGCCGGGCGCGCGGGACCTGCGTCGCCGGAGCGTGGGAGATCCGCAGGGCGAGCCCTGCGGCGAACACGAACAGGACAGCCTCGGCGGCGAACACGCCCGCATAGGCATCGACCACCCGCGGGGTGACGAGGCGCGCGAGATCCACCGCCACCGTGCCCAGAAATCCACCGGCCCCGAAGGCGACGCCCTGGGCCGCGCCCCAGACACCCATGCGGGTCCCGCGCTCGGCCTCGCCACCTGCACCGGCCAGGGCCATCATCGAGCCGATGGCGGCCACCGCGAAGATGCCGTTGAACACCCCGAGGGCGAAGACCGGCACCCGCAGCGGAAAGTCGGCGCCGATCAGGCCGCCCCCCGCGATGGCGAGAAGGGCGAGGGCCGAGCCGGCGCAGCCGAGCGTGGTCCACAGCTTGAGCGAACCGAGCACCGGGCCGCCGATCCCCATCGTGATGCCCGCCACCGTAAGCATGCCGGCCAGCACGCCGCCATGCTGCAGGCCGGCCAGCTTCGTGGTGACGCCGGGCGTCATCGCGAAGACGAGGCCGGCAAAGGGTTCGAGGATGAGTTCCTGGGCACTGTAGGCCAGCATCGCCATGAAGATGAAGATCGTGAAGCGGCGCGATTCGGGTTCGGCCCAGACCCGCGCCAGCACGTCGCGGAACGGGCGCTTCTCGGTCGAGCCGGCGCTGTCGGCGATCCGGGCCGCCGGCTCGACGCCCCGGATCGCCAGCCACGCGACTCCGAAGGCGATCAGCGAGACCGTGCCGGAGACGGCGACTAGCCGGGCGCCCGAGAACGGATCGAGGAAGTGCCCGGCCAGCGGTGCGGTGATGGCGAAGCCCGCGATCATCATCACCCACACGACGGTGGCGGCCGCGCCCCGGCGCCTCGCCTCGACACCGGTGGCGAGAAGCACCAGGAGCGAGGTGCCGGCGGCCCCTGCGCCCATGCCCACGGTGAGAAACGACAGCACCGCAAGGGCGAGGCCGGCGGTCTGATGCGTCTCGGCCAGCGCGGTGGCGACGGCGGCGCCGAAGCCCCCGAGGGCCAGGGCCGCCATGCCGCCGACGATCCAGGGCGTGCGCCGCCCGGTGCGGTCGGAGCCGTAGCCCCAGCGCGGGCGCAGCACCTGCACGGCGTAGTGCAGGGCGACCAACGCCCCCGGCACGATGGCCGGCAGGGCGAGTTCCACGACCATGACGCGGTTGATGGTCGAGGTCATCAGCACCACGACGGAGCCGAGCGCGGTCTGGACCAGGCCGAGTCGGGCGATGGCGAGCCAGCCGAAGGACGCGGATGCCATCAGAAACCTCCCTGGACCAGGGGCCGCAGGGCGAAGGCCGCCACCAGCATGCCGAGGACGTAGAGCGTGGTCCCCGTGCCGTTGTACCAAGCGGCTCGCTCCCGTGGTGCGGCGAGGAGCCGGCGCATCAGCACGAACTGTCCGATCAGCAGGGCGCCGATGACGGCGGCGTGCCAGGGCCGGTTCCAGGCGAACAACCCGAGAATGACGGCGACTTGCGGCACCGCCATGACCAGGCAGGCGAGGCGGGCGGCACCGAGGGTGCCGAGTTGCACGGGCAGCGAGCGGATGCCGGTGCGGCCGTCGCCCTCGACCGACTTGAAGTCATTGAGGGTCATGATGCCGTGGGCACCGACCGAGTAGAGCAGGGCGATCAGCAGCACCCGGCGGTCCGGCACCGACGCGGCCATCACGGCGGCGCCGGTGAACCAGGGCAGGCCCTCGTAGCACAGGGCGACCGCCGAGTTGCCCCACCAGCCATTGCGCTTCAGGCGCAGGGGCGGGGCGCTGTAGATCCAGGCCAGGACGAGGCCGACCAGGGCGGCACCGAGAATCCAGGGACCGAGCGCCGCCGCGACCAGGAGCGACAGGACGGTCCATCCGGCCGCAACGTAGAGGCCCCAGCGCCCGGGCATCCGCCCGGAGGGAATCGGCCGGTTGGGTTCGTTGATGGCGTCGACGTGCCGGTCGTACCAGTCGTTGACCGCCTGTGAGGTGGCGCAGACCAGGGGTCCGGCCAGGATCACGCCGGCGGCGATCACCGGCCATTGCCCGGAGGGCGAGGCGCCCGAGGAAACCACGCCGCAGGTGAAGGCCCACATCGGCGCGAACCAAGTGATCGGCTTCAGAAGCTCGATGAGGGCGCTGGGTGCTGGCGTTGCCATGGAGACGACGCTAGATATTTACACCCACGAGTGTCAAGTTTGATTTACAACAATGTCGCGACGTCGACCACGCCGGTCGCGGAGGGAGCGACGGCGATCAGACGCGGCGCGACGGGTTGGCCCCAGAGGCGCGCAGTCGCCCCCGCCCATCAGGCGTCGTCGGCGACGTCCCGGCCATCGAGATCGCCGATGCCGTAGCGATGCATCTTGGCGTAGAGGCCCTGCCGGCTCAGCCCGAGCATCTCGGCGGCCGAAGCGCGATTGTCGCGGGTGATGCGCAAGGCAGCCTCGATGCACAGGCGCTCGATCAGATCGGTCGATTCGCGCACCAGGTTCTTCATGGAGACGCGGCCGACCAGCTCCGTCATCTGCTCGACGGAGCGCGGCAGTTCACGCCCGCCGGAGACCGGCGCGGCCCGGCGCGGCGTAGCCCGCAGGGTGAAGCCGAGGCAGGGATGGCTTCCGCCGATGACGGAAACGGCCGCGACCTCGACATCCTCGACGCCGCCATAGGCGCCGCGGATATGGGTCGGGAAGTGCCGGACCAAGCCGTGCTGGGCCAGCGTCGCGAACAGGGCGGAGGCCTCCGATTCTTCGCGGCCCAGCCAGGTCTCCAGGGGCTGGCCCCGCACTTGCTCCTCGGTGGCGAGTTGCACCAGATCGAGGAAGGCCGGATTGGCGGAGAGCACGCGCCGGGCCGGATCGGTCACGACGAACCCCTCGGGCAGGTTGCGCAGGACATCCAGCGCGCCGATGCCCGCGCGCGCCGCGCCCGCCTCCAGCGCCACCGTGTCGGGCGCGGCGAGCCGGAGCAGCACGCTGGTGGCGTTCTCCTGCCGGAACAGCGAGGCGGCGACACGGACCGAGCCGCGACCCTGGCTGAGCGCTGCATCGAGGTCGGCGGCCTGACCGGTCACCCGCAGCCCGGCGAACAGCGATTCGAGGTCCCGCAGGCTGGCGCCGTCGAACAGGTCGACCGCATCCTGCCCGACGATGCGCTTCTCCGCCCGGCCGATCAGCCGCGAGGCGGCAGGATTGACGTCGGTGACGCGCCGGGTCGCCGCATCCACCACCAGCACCGGCTCCGACCCGAGTTGGAACAGCAGGCGGTAGCGGGTCTCGGCCCCGCGCATGCGCAGGTAGTCGCGCTCCAGGGCCTGCTGCGTCTCGGCCAGGGTCCGTTGCAGCGAAGCCATGGCCCGCAGGTTGCGCCCGAGGACAAGGATCTGCCCGTCCTTGGCGAGTCGCATGGCGGCGTAACGCACGGGCAGGTCTGTGCCGGTCGGCGAAATGTGGTTGACCTGGCGCCAGCGCGTGACCGCACCGGGAGCCGCATCCTTCAAAAGGGCGGCGATCTTCGGGCGACTCTCGACCGTGACCGTCTCGACCCAGGGCCGGCCGAGCCAGGCCTCGCACCCCTCATCCGCGAGATCGGCGCTGCCGAAGGTCGCTTCCCGGATGACCCCCTCAGCGTCGATCACCAGGGAGAGATCCGTCGCGGCAGCCACCAGCAGCCCGGCCGCCTGAGCGTCGAGAGGACCGAGGGATTTTTGAAGCGCCGCGAGCGCATGGCTCGCGGCAGGAAGCGCCAGGCTGGTCACGGATCACCACGTCGGGATGTGGTCGGATGGGTCGGATCGAGATCTTGTGATCGATGCGATCGATCGGATACGTCTTTCAGCAGGGTATGGGCGACAGATCAAGCAAGCATTCCGCCACGGACACGGCGTGTCGCGCGTCGCCGGCGCTCGCGTCGGCGCCGACGCACCGGAAGCTCTCGGGATCGGTCGCGAAGGCGGGGCCGCCGACCATCACCCGGACGGCCGCGTTGCGGGAGTGACGGCGCAGGGCTGCGACGGTCTCGGTCATCCGGGGGAACAGCGTCTCGCAGGCGAGCGAGAGACCGACGATGTCGAACCAGCCCTCGCGAATCCGCCGCAGGCTGACGTCGTCCGGCTCGGCGGCGGTGCAGGTGACGGACCACCCGGCCTCCCGGAAAAATCGTTCGACGACCGTGAGGCCGAACCTGTGGGAATCTCCGGGGCAGGGCAGCAGGAGGATCCTGCGATGACTCCGGACGACCGTCGGCTCGCCGCCGAAGCGGCTGATCATCTCGCGCATGATTCGCTGCAGGCGACCCATGGCGCGCGTCACCTCCACGAAGTCGCAGAGATCGTCTTCCCACAGCGTGCCGAGGTGGCGCGCCGTCGGCGCCAGAAGGTCGAGGAGCAGGCTTTCGGGACCGAGACCGGTCGCCAGCAGCTCGGTCAGGCGGGACTCGAGGTCGTCGCCGGCCGGGGCCAGCATCAGCGCCGTGAACGCCGCAATCTGCACGGCATCCGGCAAAATATTGCTGGTTTGCAGCGGTGGCTCGATCTGATGCGCCAGCATCAGGCGCGGAATGATCTCCGTCTCGACCACGCGCGCCAAGTCCCGCTGCAGGCGCATCGCCTGACCGAAGACCGCTAGCTGCGCGCCGATTCCGGCATCGTACAGGTCGCTGACATCACGACCGGTCGGTTCGTAGCGCAAACAATCGCCGAACTGCCTCACATCATCCATTGGTCCCTCCCAATGTCGCTGACGGGGTAAAATTCGGTTCGATCTTGCGCGTCGAATTCCGGAATTTCGAAAGATCCGCCTCGATACTCCGGCGTCGGGAGGGCTGGTGTCCCAGCACTTGCGATCGAGCGACACGATACCTGCTCGAACTGCTTTTTCAATATCCGTTTTATAACTATTCTGCATTCAATCTGTCATCGCATTTTGACGTAAAGCTGGCTTGACACTCGGGGATACCCTTCCTAACCTCCCTTCAACGAGCCCCGGCGACCCGGTCGCAAGGTGCTCAGAAAGGGGGCGATCAGCATGATCCGGAAAGCGGACAGGCCCAGGCGACCCCTCTACGACGCCGATGAGCGCGCCCGGCGCGATGCCACGCCCTGGACCTTGGTCCAAGGCATTCTCGCTCCCCTCCAATTCCTGGTGTTCGCGATCAGCCTCGGGCTCGTTCTCAGGACCCTGTCGACCGGGGAGGGCGCCTTCGCCGCCAACCTCTCCGTCGTGGTGAAGACCCTCGTCCTCTACGCCATCATGATCACCGGCTCGATCTGGGAGAAGGCGGTCTTCGGGCGCTACCTGTTCGCCCCCGCCTTCTACTGGGAGGACATGGTCAGCATGCTGGTGCTGGCCCTGCACACCGCCTACCTGGCGGCCCTCGCCACCGGCGCCCTCGACACCGCGGGCCTGATGGTTCTGGCGCTCGCCGCCTACGCCTCCTACGCCGTCAACGCCGCGCAGTTCGTGCTCAAGCTCCGAGCCGCCCGGCTCCAGGCCACGCCCAGCCGCCTCGTCGCGGGGGCCGCCCGATGAACGCCCACGCGCCGCTCCAGACACGTCCCATCGGGCCGGCCCCGCAGACCGGCTGCGACATCCGCCAGGAGCGGGGCCAGCGCGCCGTGTTCTGCGGCTTGACCGGCATCGTCTGGCTGCACCGCAAGATCCAGGATGCCTTCTTCCTGGTGGTCGGCTCGCGCACCTGCGCCCACCTGATCCAGTCGGCCGCCGGCGTGATGATCTTCGCCGAGCCGCGCTTCGCCACCGCGATCCTCGACGAGCGCGACCTTGCCGGCCTCGTCGATGCCAACGAGGAACTCGACCGGGTCGTCGGGCGCCTGATCGAGCGCCGCCCCGACATCCGGCTGCTGTTCCTCGTGGGCTCGTGCCCTTCGGAGGTGATCAAGCTCGATCTCTCGCGGGCGGCCCAGCGCCTCACCCGCAGCTTCCATCCCGGCGTCCGCGTGCTGAGCTACTCGGGCAGCGGCATCGAGACGACCTTTACGCAGGGCGAAGATGCCTGTCTCGCCGCCCTGGTGCCCGAGATGCCGCGGGCAGACGAGACCGCCGCGCCCTCGCTCCTCGTGGTCGGCGCCCTGGCCGACGTGGTCGAGGACCAGTTCGCCCGCCTCTTCGCCGATCTCGGCATCGCCGACGTGGCCTTCCTGCCGGCGCGCCGGGCCGGCGATCTGCCGGTGCTCGGCGCGAACACCCGCTACCTCCTCGCCCAGCCCTTCCTGGCCGAGACCGCCCGGGCCCTGGAAGCGCGTGGCGCCCTGCGGATCGCCGCCCCGTTCCCCCTGGGGTCGGAGGGCACCACCAGCTGGCTCGCCGCCGCCGCCGGGGCCTTCGGCATCGATCGCGAGACCGTCGCGCGCGTCACCGCACCCGGACGAGCGCGGGCCGCCATCGCCCTCGACCTCTACCGCGAACGGCTTTCGGCCAAGCGGGTGTTCTTCTTCCCCGACTCGCAGCTCGAACTGCCGCTCGCCCGCTTCCTGTCGCGCGAGATGGGCGCCGAGCTGATCGAGGTCGGCACGCCCTACCTGCACCGCCAGCACCACGCGCCCGAACTGGCCCTGCTGCCGGCCGGCACGCAGGTGGTGGAGGGCCAGAACCTCGATGCGCAGATGGATCGCTGCCGGGCCGCAAAGCCCGACCTGACAATCTGCGGCCTCGGTCTCGCCAATCCGCTGGAGGCGGAGGGCCTGGCGACCAAGTGGTCGATCGAACTGCTGTTCACGCCGATCCAGGGCTACGACCAAGCCGGCGACCTCGCCGAATTGTTCGCGCGGCCACTCAAGCGCCGCGCGCGGCTGGAGGTCTGAGGCGATGCAGCTCACGCTCTGGACCTACGAGGGACCGCCCCATATCGGCGCCATGCGCGTCGCCACCGCGATGCGGGGCCTGCACTACGTGCTGCACGCCCCCCAGGGCGACACCTACGCCGACCTGCTCTTCACCATGATCGAGCGGCGCGACGCGCGCCCGCCGGTGACCTACACCACTTTCCAGGCCCGCGATCTCGGCGCCGACACGGCCGCGATCTTCCAGGATGCCGTGGCGGAAGCCTATGCGCGCTTCCAGCCGGAGGCGATGATCGTCGGCGCCTCGTGCACCGCCGAGCTGATCCAGGACGATCCGGGTGGCCTTGCCCGCGCCCTCGACCTGCCGATCCCGGTCATTCCCCTCGAACTCCCGGCCTACCAGAAGAAGGAGAACTGGGGCGCTTCGGAAACCCTCTATCGCCTCGTCCGGGCCCTGGCCGGTGGTACGCCGAGCCCGCGCGACGGGCGCCGCCCGCTCTGCAACATCCTCGGCCCCACGGCGCTCGGCTTCCGCCATCGCGACGACCTCGTGGAAATCACGAAGATCGTCGCCGCCCTCGGCATCGACGTGAACCTGGTGGCGCCGCTCGGCGCGACGCCCGCCGATCTCGGGCGCCTCGGGGCGGCCGACTTCAATATCGTGCTCTATCCCGAGATCGCCCGCGCCGCCGGAGCACACCTGCAGAAGATCTTCGGCCAGCCGATGATCGAGACCGTGCCGATCGGTGTCCAGGCCACGATCCGCTTCGTCGAGGAAGTCGCGGCCGCGGCACATGTCGATCCGGCGCCGGTGCTCGGCGGCGCGCCCTCGCGACTGCCCTGGTACTCGCGTTCGGTCGACTCGACCTACCTCACCGACAAGCGGGTCTTCATCTTCGGCGATGCCACCCACGCACTCGCCGCCGCCCGCATCGCCGCCACCGAACTCGGCTTCAAGGTGGTGGGTCTCGGCACCTACACCCGCGAATTCGCCCGCGAGGTCCGCGCCGAGGCGGCGCTTCACGGAATCGAAGCCACGATCACCGACGACTACCTCGACGTCGAGGCCGCGATCCAGGCCGCCGGGCCGGAACTCGTGCTCGGCACCCAGATGGAGCGCCACATCGCCAAGCGCCTGGGGCTGCCCTGCGCGGTGATCTCGGCGCCGATCCACGTCCAAGATTTTCCCGCACGCCACTCGCCCCAGATGGGGTTCGAAGGCGCCAACGTCCTGTTCGACACCTGGGTCCACCCGCTGATGATGGGCCTGGAAGAACACCTACTCGGCATGTTCCGCGAGGATTCCGAATTCCACGGCGCCGCCGCGCCCTCGCACCTGCCGAGGCACGGCGTCGATGTGGCGCCACCCGAAGCCGAGGCGCCCTCGGCGACCATGGCACCGACCGATCCGATCCTCCTGACCTGGGCGAGCGATGCCGAGAAGGAACTGAAGAAGATCCCATTCTTCGTGCGGGGCAAGGCCCGCGCGAACACCGAGCGCTTCGCACGGGACCGTGCCCTGCCGCTCATCACCGTCGAGACCTTATACGATGCCAAAGCGCATTTCGGACGCTGAGCGCCCGGCGCTCCGGGTCGTCCTCGTGACGATGGACAATCACGTGGCGAGCGCGCTGGAGCGCGCCCGTCAGCGACTCGCCCGCGACCTGCCGGGCCTAACGCTCGATTTCCACGCGGCCGCCGCCTGGGACACCGACCCCACCGCCCTGGAGGCCTGCAAGGCCGACATCGCCCGCGCCGACATCATCCTCTCGACCATGCTGTTCATGGACGAACACGTCCGGGCGATCCTGCCGTCGCTGCTGGCGCGGCGGCCGCATTGCGACGCGATGATCGGCTGCCTGTCGGCCAGCGAAGTGGTAAAGACGACCCGCCTCAACCGCTTCGACATGGACGGCACCAAGCGCGGCGCCCTCGATTTTCTGAAAAAGCTGCGCGGCAAGCCCGGCGCCCAGGGCAACGGCGCCCGCCAGATGGCGATGATCCGGAAACTGCCCAAGATCCTGCGCTTCATCCCGGGCTCGGCCCAGGACGTGCGGGCTTACTTCCTCACCCTGCAATACTGGCTCTCGGGGTCCGACGAGAACATCGCCAACCTGGTGCGCTTCCTGGTCGGTCGCTACGCCGCCGGCCCGCGGGAGGGCTGGCGCCGGATCGCGGCCGCACCGGCGCCGCTCAGCTACCCCGAGACCGGCCTTTATCATCCGCGCATGGCCGGCCGGATCGGCGAGGATGGGGCGAGGGTGCCCACGCCCGCAGGCCCCCTGAAGGGTCGCGTCGGCCTCCTCGTCATGCGCTCCTACGTGCTGGCCGGGAACACCGCCCATTATGACGGCGTCATCGCCGCCTTGGAGGCGCGCGGCCTCGCCGTCGTACCGGCCTTCGCCAGCGGCCTCGACAACCGCCCGGCCGTCGACGCCTTCTTCCGGCACGGCGGGCGCTCGACCATCGACGCGCTGGTCTCGCTCACCGGCTTCTCCCTCGTCGGTGGCCCGGCCTACAACGACGCCGCCGGGGCGCAGGCGCTGCTCGCCGACCTCGACGTGCCCTATCTGGCGGCCCACGCCCTCGAGTTCCAGACTCTGGAACAATGGGAGGCCTCCGATCGGGGCCTGTCGCCGGTGGAGGCCACCATGATGGTGGCGATCCCCGAACTCGACGGCGCCACCGCCCCGATGGTGTTCGGCGGCCGCTCCAGCCGCTCGCTCGGCGCCAGCGCCCGCGACATGGTCGTGCACCCCGAGCGCGCCGACATGCTCGCCGCCCGCATCGAGCGCCTCGTCGTCCTGCGGCGCAAGGCGCGGGCCGAGCGACGGGTCGCCGTGGTGCTGTTCGGCTTTCCGCCCAACGCCGGCAGCATCGGCACCGCCGCCTTCCTGTCGGTCTATCATTCCCTCCACAACACCCTCGCGGCGATGAAGGACGAGGGCTACGCGGTCGCGTTGCCGTCGAGCGTCGACGCTCTGCGCGCGGCTCTGATCGACGGCAATGCGAGCCGGTTCGGCACCCCCGCCAACGTCCACCACCGCATCCCGGCCGACGATCACGTCCGGCGCGAGCGACACCTGGCCGAGATCGAGACGCAGTGGGGGCCCGCCCCGGGGCGCCAGAACAGCAACGGTTCGCAGATCTTCGTACTCGGTGCCCAGTTCGGCAACGTCTTCGTCGGCGTTCAACCGGGCTTCGGCTACGAGGGCGACCCGATGCGGCTGCTGTTCGAGCGCGGCTTCGCTCCGACCCACGCCTTCTCGGCCTTCTACCGCTACCTGCGCGAGGATTTCCGCGCCGACGCCGTGCTGCATTTCGGCACTCACGGGGCTCTGGAATTCATGCCCGGCAAGCAGACCGGCCTCTCCGGCGCCTGCTGGCCCGAGCGGCTGATCGGCGCGCTTCCCCACGTCTATCTCTATGCCGCCAACAATCCGTCCGAGGGCCTGCTGGCCAAGCGCCGCTCCGCCGCGACCCTGGTAAGCTACCTGACGCCGAGCCTCGCCCAGGCCGGACTCTATCGCGGGCTCATCGATCTGAAAGCCTCGATCGAGCGCTGGCGCGCCCTGGAGCCGGAAGCCGTTGGCGAGCGCCGCGATCTCGCCGAGCTGATCCAGGCGCAAGGGTCCGCCCTCGACCTCACCGCCGCCGAACCGGCCTGGACGGATGACCTCGCGGGCCACGTCCACCGCCTCGGCGCAGCGCTGCACGAGCTGGAGCACACCCTGATCCCGCACGGGCTCCACGTTGTGGGGCAGGGGACTCCGCCGGAGGAGCGGGCCGACATCCTGCTCGCGCTCGCCGAGGCCAGCCACGGTCTCGTGTCCGCACGGGCCGGCCTCGAGGCCCTGGTGGCGGGGGAGACCATCGACATCGCGCTGGGACAGGGTGGCCTCGCCCTCACCGAACCGAACCGCGCCGCCTTCGCGGCCCTGCGCGAGACCGATGGCCTGTTGTCACAGGATCACGAGATCCAGGGCCTGCTTCGGGCGTTGGACGGCCGGTTCATCGCGCCCGTCGCCGGCGGCGACCTCCTGCGCAACCCGGACATTCTGCCCACCGGCCGCAACCTGCACGGCTTCGACCCCTACCGTCTGCCCTCCGCCTTCGCGCTGGCCGATGGCGCCCGGCAGGCGGCGCGGCTTCTCGCCCGCTACCGCGACGAAGGGGCTGCGCTGCCCGAGAGCATCGCTCTCGTCCTGTGGGGCACCGACAACCTGAAGAGCGAGGGTGGACCCATCGCCCAGGCCCTGGCGCTGATCGGCGCGGCTCCGCGATTCGACGGCTATGGACGGCTCAGTAGCGCGACCCTGATCCCGCTCGAAACCCTGGGTCGCCCGCGCATCGACGTGGTGGTCACGCTCTCGGGCATCTTCCGCGATCTGCTGCCGCTGCAGACGAAGCTCCTGGCGGAGGCCTCGTATCTGGCCGCAACCGCCGACGAGCCGTCCGAACAGAACTTCGTGCGCAAGCA
Source organism: Methylobacterium sp. 37f (assembly GCF_023093475.1). NCBI lineage: Bacteria > Pseudomonadati > Pseudomonadota > Alphaproteobacteria > Hyphomicrobiales > Methylobacteriaceae > Methylobacterium > Methylobacterium sp. 37f. The sequence goes on along the minus strand of NZ_JAGHKN010000009.1, from coordinate 103,207 downwards.
CGCCCTGGCGCTTCAGGTCGAACACGGCATCGATCTCGAGACGGCGGCGCTCCGGGTGTTCTCCAACGCCGAAGGCACCTACGGCGCCAACGTCAACCAGCTGGTCGAATCCGGCCGCTGGGAGGATGCCGACGAGATCTCCGAGACCTTCGCGCGGCGCAAATCCTTCGCCTACGGCCGCACCGGCGTGCCGACGGCCCAGCGCGCCCTGATGGGAGCCGTGCTCGCCACGGTCGATCTCGCCTACCAGAACCTCGATTCCGTCGAAGTCGGCGTCACCTCGGTGGACCATTATTTCGACGGCCTCGGCGGTATGGGCCGGGCGGTCGCCAAGGCCCGCGGCGAGGCCGTGCCGATCTTCATCAGCGACCAGACCCGGGGCGAGGGCGTGGTGCGCTCGCTGACCGAACAGGTGTCCCTCGAGACCCGGACCCGGATGCTCAATCCGAAATGGACCGAGGGCATGCTCGGCCACGGCTACGAGGGCGTGCGCCAGATCGAGGCGCACCTCACCAACACCCTGGGCTGGTCGGCCACCACCAACGGCGTCGCCCCCTGGGTCTACCAGCGCATCACCGAAACCTACGTCCTCGACCCCGCCATGCGCGAACGCATGGCGGCCCTCAACCCGACCGCTTCGGCCAAGGTCGCACACCGGCTGATCGAGGCGCACCAGCGCGGCTTCTGGACCCCCGACGCGGCGACGCGCGACGCGCTCGACCGCGCCGAGGAGGAACTGGAGGACCGCGTCGAAGGCATCACCGCAGGGGTCGCCGCATGAACATCGCCATCCGCAATCCGGTCGCCGCCCGGCAGCCCGAGGGAAGCGTTCAGGTCGAACTCGACCCGAACCTGAAGATCGGCACCGCCAAGGTGTTCGCCGTCTACGGCAAGGGCGGCATCGGCAAGTCGACCACTTCGTCGAACCTGTCGGTGGCGTTCTCCAAGCTCGGCAAGCGCGTGCTGCAGATCGGGTGCGACCCAAAGCACGATTCGACCTTCACGCTGACCAAGCGCTTGGCCCCCACGGTGATCGATGCCCTGGAGGCCGTGCAGTTCCACTCCGAGGAGCTGCGCATCGAGGATTTCGTGGCGGAAGGCTATAATGGCGTCATGTGCGTCGAGGCCGGCGGCCCGCCGGCCGGCACCGGCTGCGGCGGCTACGTCGTCGGACAGACGGTGAAGCTCCTGAAGGAGCATCATCTGCTCGAAGACACCGACGTGGTGATCTTCGATGTCCTCGGCGACGTGGTCTGCGGCGGTTTCGCCTCGCCGCTCCAGCACGCCGACCAGGCCCTCATCGTCACCGCCAACGACTTCGACTCGATCTTCGCCATGAACCGCATCGTGGCGGCGATCCACGCCAAGGCGAAGAACTATCCGGTGCGCCTCGGCGGCGTCATCGCCAACCGTTCGGCCAAGACCGACGAGATCGACCGTTTCAACGCCGCCGTCGGCCTGGAGCGCATCGCCCATTTTCCCGACCTCGACGTGGTCCGGCGCTCGCGCCTCAAGAAGTCGACCCTGTTCGAGATGGAACCGACGCCGGAGCTGGTCGCCGTCACCACCGAATACATGCGGCTGGCGGCCCATCTCTGGGCCGGCGGCAAGCCGCTGAACGCGATTCCCATGAAGGACCGCGACCTGTTCGAATTCCTCGGCTTCGATTGAGCCGGAGCCGCATCATGACCTCGCACAGCTACGCCGCCCGCCGCTCGCAACTCACCACCTATTTCGACCGCACCGCCGTCGACGCCTGGGCGCGGCTGACGTCGGACGCACCGGTCTCGAAGATCCGCGCCACGGTACGGGCCGGGCGCGATGCCATGCGGGGCACCCTGTTGTCCTGGCTGCCGGCCGACCTGAGCGGCACGCGCCTGCTCGACGCCGGCTGCGGCACCGGGGCACTCAGTCTGGAAGCGGCCCGCCGGGGCGCGGACGTGGTCGCCATCGACGTCTCGCCGACCCTGATCGCCCTAGGGCGGGAGCGCACGGCTTTCTCGGCCTCGGGTCGCATCGACTTCCGGGTCGGCGACATGCTCGATCCCGGCCTCGGCCGCTTCGACTACGTGGTCGCGATGGATTCGCTGATCCACTACGCCACGCCCGATATCGTCCAGGCCCTGGCGACGCTGGCGGCGCGCACCGATGCCGCCATCCTGTTCACGGTGGCGCCGCGCACGCCGCTCCTGACCCTGATGCACATGGCCGGGCGGGTTTTTCCCCGCGGCGACCGCGCCCCGGCCATCGTGCCCGTCGGCGAGGCGGACCTGCGCCGCCGGGTGGCGGCCGAGCCGGCTCTGTCGGGCGTCCGCATCGGCCGCGCGCATCGGGTGAACAGCGGGTTCTACCTGTCCCAGGCCTTCGAACTCCGGCGGTCAGCATGACGCGCCTCGGCGCCTCCATGGCCCGCGCCCTGCAGCGCGTCGGCCCGGGCTTCCTCCCCTTCGCCGACGCGGCGACGGTGGAGCTGCCCATGGGGCGCCTGCTGCGTCTCGCCCTGTTCCAGGTCACGGTCGGGATGGCGGCCGTGCTGCTGATCGGCACCCTCAACCGGGTGATGATCGTCGAGCTGGCGGTGCCGGCCTGGATCGTCGCCGTGATGCTGTCGCTGCCGCTGATCTTCGCACCGTTCCGGGCGCTGGTCGGCTTCCGCTCGGACACGCACCGCTCCGTGCTCGGCTGGCGCCGGGTGCCCTACATCTGGTTCGGCACGCTGCTGCAGTTCGGTGGGCTTGCCATCATGCCGTTCGCCCTGCTGATCCTGTCGGGCGACACCACCGGCCCGGTCTGGCCCGGCCACGTGGCGGCGGCCCTGGCCTTCGTCATGGTCGGCGCGGGGCTCCACACCACACAGACCGTGGGCCTGGCACTCGCCACCGACCTCGCTCCGGCCCATGCCAGACCCCGGGTCGTCGCGCTCCTCTGCGTCATGCTGCTCGCCGGCATGGTGGTGAGCGCCGTCGCGTTCGGGCTGCTCCTCGCAGACTTTTCGGCGCTTCGCCTGATCAAGGTCATCCAGGGCGCAGCGCTGCTCACGGTGGTGCTCAACGGCATCGCCCTGTGGAAGCAGGAACCCCGCGCCCCGAGCCGCACGGCCCGGGACCTGCCACGCCCCGCCTTCTCGGAATCCTGGGCGCTCTATGCCGGCAAGGGCCGGGCGCGCCGCCGTCTCGTCGCCACGGGGCTCGGCACGGCCGCCTTCTCGATGCAGGACATCCTACTGGAACCCTATGGCGGCCAGATCCTGCACCTGCCGGTGGCCGCCACCACGGCGCTGACCGCTCTGCTCGCGGCCGGCGGCGGCATCGGGTTGCTGATCGCCGCGCGCTGGCTCGACCGGGGCGGCGACGCCTTCCGGGTCGCCGCCTCCGGCGCCGGGGTGGGCATCGCGGCCTTCTCGGCGGTGATCTTCGCCGCACCGCTCGATTCGGCTCGGCTGTTCGCGGTCGGCGTCAGCCTGATCGGTCTCGGCGGCGGCCTGTTCGCCCACGGCACCCTGACGGCCTCGATGGCCAAGGCCGGGCCGGAGGAGACCGGGCTGGCGCTTGGCGCCTGGGGCGCGGTCCAGGCCAGCGCGGCCGGCCTCGCCATCGCGGCCAGCGGCATTCTGCGGGATCTCGGCGCCCATCTCGCCGAATCCGGTGCGCTCGGCGAGGCGATGAACCTGCCCTCGACCGGATACCTCATCGTCTACCACCTTGAGATCGCGCTGCTGTTCGCGACGCTGCTGGCCATCGGCCCCCTCGTCCGGGCCGAGAACCGCACGCCCCGGTCGCGCGCCCTGCCTCAATCCCTGCCCCGCTCAGCCTGAAGGAGACCGGCCATGCCGAGAGGTGAAATCACGGGCTACGTCGACGTCGCGCAGGTGGTCCTCTACGCCTTCTGGATCTTCTTCGCCGGCCTCGTCTTCTATCTCCGCCGCGAGGACCGCCGTGAGGGCTACCCGCTGGAATCCGAGGCCGCCCGCGGCCGGGCGATGCCGCCGGACCCGTTCCTGATCCCATCGCCGAAACAGTTCCTGCTGTCGAACGGGCACGTGAAATACGCGCCCCAGACGGGCGAGCGCACCCCCTGGAACTACCGCGGCCACAAGTTCGAGGTCTGGCCGGGCGCGCCGCTCGAACCCGACACCGACGGCCTGCACGACGCCATCGGCCCGGGCTCCTACGCCAACCGCGAGGACAGCCACGACGAGACCTGGGACCGCGAGAAGCGCATCGTCCCCCTGCGGGTCGCCGACCACTTCGTGGTCCACGAGCTCGGCCCCAACCCCATCGGCATGTCGGTCTTCGGCGCCGACCGCCAGGTGGCCGGGACGGTGAGCGACCTCTGGGTCGACCGGGGTGAATCGATGGTGCGCTACTACGAGGTCGAGTTGGGAGCCGGCGGTCGCCGGGTGCTGATGCCCGCGACCTTCTGCCGGACCGGGCGCTTTTCCCAGACGGTGACCTGCGAGGCCCTGCTGGCGCACCAGTTCGCCGATGTTCCCACCACCAAGGACCCGGATTCGGTCACCCTCAACGAGGAGGAGCGGATCATGGCGTTCTACGGCGGCGGCACGCTCTACGCGACGCCGACTCGCCAGGAGGCGATCCTGTGAGCGCGACCCATTCCCTTCCCGCCAACGCCTTCGACGCGCCGCGCGGCCTGCCGGCCCCGCTGCCGGCCGGCGAGCACATCCTGTGGCAGGGCCGGCCCTGCGGCTTCGGCATCGCCTTCCGGGCCCTGCATCTCGGCCTTGTCGGCCTGTGGTTCGGAGCGCTCGCCTTCTGGGCCGCCCTGCCACCACTCCTGTCGGGGGTCTGGCGCGAGGCCGCGACCCTGGCACTGCCGACCCTGGCGGTCGGGACCGGGGCAGTCCTGCTGCTCGCGCTGCTCGGCTGGCTTTCGGCCCGCACCACCACCTACACCATCACCAACCGCCGGGTGGTGATGCGGATCGGTATCGCCCTGCCGATGACCCTGAACCTGCCCTTCGCCCTGGTGGACGCGGCCGAGTGCCGGCTCTACCGGGACGGCAGCGCCGATCTGCCCTTGCGCCTGCGCCCGGGCAACCGCGTCGCCTACCTCCACCTCTGGCCCCATGCCCGCCCCTGGCGCGTCAACCGGCCCGAGCCGATGCTGCGCACGGTGGCGCAGGGCCAAGACGTGGCGCAGATCCTGGGCCGTGCGCTGGCGGCGCACCGGGCGGCGCCAGAGGAGGCGGCCGGACCGGTGATGCTGCGGCCCCGCACGGCGCCGCGGCCCCGCCTCGCCGCCGCGAGCTGACGCGATGACCCGCCCGCACCCCCTCGCGCGCAGCGCCGGCCGCACCTCCCGCACGCTTGTCGTCGGGGCCGGCCTCCTCCTCGGCTTCGTCATCGCGGCCGTCACCATCGGCCGGGTCGAGAGCGTCGGCCTGACCCGTATGGAGCCGGCGCGCCCCGTTCAGAGCCTCGCCCTCCGGGTCGACGATGTGGCGGACGGCTCGATCACCCTGCGGGATGCCGAGCGCGGCACTCTCATCGCCACGGTCCGGCCCGGCGCGGACAACTTCATCCGCGCCACCTTGCGGGGCTTCGCGCAGGGGCGCCTCCGGGCCGGTCTCTCCCGCGAAGTGCCGTTCCGCCTGACCCGCTTCGACGACGGAGCGCTGCGCCTCGACGACGCGCTCACCGGGCGCAGCGTCGATTTCGGCGCGTTCGGCCCCTCGAACTACGCCGCCTTCGCCCGCCTGATGCCCGACCATGGAGCCGTACGATGATGGCCTGGCTGAACGGACGCCGAACCGTCGACGTCCCCTGCACCGTCGAGATCGAGCAGACGGCCGAGAGCCTGCACGCCCACGTGGTGCTGGACGCCGCCTTCGAGATCGAGCCGGGCGACGCCGTGCAGGTGCACGACGCCCCCACCTCGGTGCCCTACGGCGAGCGCCTCGTGGTGCAGCGGACCGCCACCGTGACCCGCGCCGGCCGCATCGAGCGGCTCTGGACCAAGCTCGCGGGCCACCTCGAACTCACCGAACTCTACGAAGTCAGCTTTTCCGAGAGGAGGCGCCTGTGACCGCAGCGATCCAGCAGCCCACCCCGACCGCTTCGCCGAAGTTCTCGCCGAAGCTCCCCATGAACGAGGGGACCAAGGCGGCGCAGGAGACCACGTTCCTGAGCCCGCGCTTCTACACCACCAATTTCGAGGAGCTCGACCGCACCGACGTCGAGCCCGTGCGGGCGGAGTGGAACAAGCTCATCGCCGAGCTGCGCGCCGACCCGAACAAGCGCCACTTTACCCGCAACGACGAATTCGATTGCGACATGTCCGGGCTCGACCCGGCCCTGTGCAAGGAATTCATGGACTTCCTGGTCTCCTCGATCACCGCCGAGTTCTCGGGCTGCGTGCTCTATGCGGAGATGCGCAAGCGCGCCAAGAATCCCGACATCCGCGAACTGTTCGGCTTCATGAGCCGCGACGAGGCGCGCCATGCCGGGTTCATCAACGACGTGCTGAAGGATTTCGGCATCGGCGTGGATCTCGGCTTCCTGACGAAGTCGAAGAAGTACACCTTCTTCCGGCCGAAATTCATCTTCTACGCCACCTACCTCTCCGAGAAGATCGGCTACGCCCGCTACATCACCATCTTCCGCGAACTGGAGCGCAATCCGGAGCGTCGCTTCCACCCGATCTTCAAGTGGTTCGAGAAGTGGTGCAACGACGAGTTCCGCCACGGCGAGGCCTTCGCCCTGCTGATGCGCGCAAACCCGAAGCTGACCTCGGGCGTGAACCGCTACTGGATCAAGTTCTTCCTCCTGGCGGTCTTCGCGACCATGTATGTCCGCGACCATTGCCGCCCGGCCTTCCACGAGGCCCTGGGGGTCGACCCGACCGACTACGACTTCCAGGTGTTTCGGATCACCTCCGAGATCTCGAAGCAGACCTTCCCGCTCACCCTCGACCTCGACAATCCGCGCTTCAAGCAGGCGCTGGACCGGCTGCTGGTCTGTTCGGAGAAGATCGCCGACGCCAAGGCCCAGGGCGGACTTCTGGGCAAGCTCCGGCACGGCGCCTGGATCGCCGCCTCGGCGGTGAACTTCGCCCGGCTCTACGCCCTCCCGACTCTCGACAATCCGATGCCGGCGGAGATCCGCCTCGAGCCGGTCTGGTAGCATGGCGGCCTATGCGCTCCCCGCCCTCTACGCGGTGCTGGTCTGGTGGTTCTCCACCGGGCTGATCCTGCTCCTCGACCATCGCCCGCGCGCCACGCACGCGGCCAGCATGGTGGCGGGCACGGCCGTCCTCGCCCTGGCGCTCTGGGCCATTGGCGCCTCGGCCGGGGATGCCAGCGCGGGCGGCGCCTACACCGCCTTCACGGCGGCGCTCCTGGTCTGGGGCTGGCAGGAGATGAGCTACTACATGGGCTTCGTCTCCGGCCCGCGCACCCTCGGCTGTCCGCCGGGCGCCCGGGGCTTCGCGCGCTTCCGCGCGGCAGCCGCCACCAGCCTGTGGCACGAGGCGGCCATCGTCGCCGGCGGCCTCGCCATCCTGGCCCTGACCTGGCGCCAGCCGAACCTGTTCGCCCTGTGGACCTACCTCGTCTTGTGGGGGATGAACCTCTCGGCCCGCCTCAACCTCTTCCTCGGGGTGCGCAACCTCAACGCCGAGTTCCTGCCCGAGCACCTCGCCTATCTCGGCAGCTACCTGCGGGTGCGCGCCATGAACCCGCTTTTCCCGGTCTCGGTGATGGCGGCGGGGCTCGCCACCGGCGCCCTGGTGCTGGCGGCTTTGGGCGAAGGCCTGACCGCCCACGACGTCGCGGGTCTCAGCATTCTGGCGACCCTGATGGCCCTGGCCACCCTGGAGCACGGATTCCTGATGCTGCCGCTGCCCTCGGCCGCACTCTGGCAGTGGAGCCTGCCGAAGCTGTCGCCCCCGCGCCCGCTGGCCTCGCCGATCCCGGCGACCCGCAGCGACATCGAGGGACACTGATTGTCCGCCCCGCCTCCTGGGGTCGGATTCGTCGACGCCGCCAATGCGGCAGGACACTTGAGCGGGCTGGAAGAACCCGCCGCACACCGAGGGAAGGGGACAGGCATGACACACGAAGGGATCGACTACGAAGCGATCTTCGGCTCTGCTTTGGCCGGCCTGCACCGTGAGGGACGCTACCGCGTCTTCACCGACCTCGAACGGCAGGCGGGCCGCTTCCCGCATGCCACCCACCACACGCCGGCCGGCACGCGGCCCGTGACGGTGTGGTGCTCCAACGACTATCTCGGCATGGGCCAGAACCCGGCCGTTCTCGACGCCATGCACGAGGCCCTGGACCGCTGCGGCGCCGGGGCCGGCGGCACCCGCAACATCTCGGGCACCAACCACTACCACGTGCTGCTGGAGCGCGAACTCGCCGACCTCCACGCCAAGGAGGCGGCGCTGCTGTTCACCTCCGGCTACGTCTCGAACTGGGCGGCTCTGGGCACCCTCGGGTCGCAGATGCCGGGCTGTGCGATCTTCTCCGATGCCGGCAACCACGCCTCGATGATCGAGGGGATCAAGGCGTCCCGCGCCGAACGCCACATCTTCCGCCACAACGACCCCGAGGATCTCGACCGCAAGCTGCGCCTCGTCGACCCGGCCCGGCCAAAGATCGTGGCCTTCGAGTCGATCTACTCGATGGACGGCGACATCGCACCGATCGCGGAGATCTGCGACGTCGCCGAGGCGCACGGCGCGCTCACCTATCTCGACGAGGTCCACGCCGTCGGGCTCTACGGGGACCATGGCGGCGGCATCTCGGAGCGCGACGGCATCGCCCACCGCCTCGACGTCATCGAGGGGACGCTCGGCAAGGCCTTCGGGGTCCATGGCGGCTACATCACGGGTTCGGCCAAGCTCTGCGACTTCGTGCGCAGCTTCGCCTCGGGCTTCATCTTCACCACGTCGCTGCCGCCGGCCGTAGCGGCGGGCGCTGCCGCCAGCATCCGCCACCTGAAGGTCAGCGCAGGCGAGCGCGCCCGGCACCAGGAGCGGGCCGCCACGGTGCGGGCCCGCCTCGATGCCGCCGGCATCCCGACCCTGCCCAACGACAGTCACATCGTGCCGGTGATGGTTTGCGACCCGGTGCTGTGCAAGGCGATCAGCGACACCCTGCTCGATGAGTTCGGCATCTACGTCCAGCCGATCAACTATCCGACGGTCCCGCGTGGGACCGAGCGTCTGCGGATCACCCCCTCGCCCCTGCATTCGGATGCCGACATCGACCATCTGGTCGGCGCGCTCAGCGCGATCTGGGCACGGATGGGCGTCCGGCGCGCGGCCGCGGAGTGAGGGGCAGGAGCATCCCCGGCCCCTCCCTGCCGGGAGGGTGGAACCTGCGCGGCGAAGGGGCCGGTCGGTGTCACCGGGCCAGAGACGATCGGGCCTGAAAAGATCGAGACAGGGAAGTTGAAGCCCATGATCGTCAACGGATCGACCCACGCGAGGGCGGGTGAAAAGGTGCCCGCCACCTCCGCGATCGTGAAGCCCCTGCAAGCCGAGACAGGACGTCGTCCCAGGACGACGCCCCGCGAGTCGACGCCCCCCGAGGCGAGGCCCGACACTGCGGCCCCCACCTTCCCGTTCTCCGCCATCGTCGGCCAGGACGAGATGCGCCGGGCGCTCCTCATCGCGGCCGTCGACCCGTCCGTCGGCGGGGTCCTGGTCTTCGGCGATCGCGGCACCGGCAAGTCGACGGCGATCCGGGGGCTCGCCGCCCTGCTGCCACCGATGGCGGCGGTGGCGGGGTGTCCCTATGCCTGCGATCCCGGCCGGCCGGCCGAGCTATGCCATCGCTGCCGCGAGCAGGCGGTGCTGCGGGCCGAGTCCGTCCCGGTCCCGGTGGTGGACCTGCCGCTCGGCGCCACGGAGGACCGGGTGGTCGGCGCCCTCGACCTGGAACGGGCGCTCACCCGGGGCGAGAAGGCGTTCGAACCGGGCCTGCTGGCACGGGCCAATCGCGGCTTCCTCTACATCGACGAGGTCAACCTCCTGGAGGATCACCTCGTCGACTTATTGCTCGACGTGGCGGCGTCCGGCGTCAACACGGTGGAACGCGAGGGGCTGAGCATCCGCCATCCTGCCCGGTTCGTGCTCGTCGGCAGCGGCAACCCGGAGGAGGGCGAGTTGCGGCCCCAGCTCCTCGACCGTTTCGGACTTGCCGTCGAGGTGACGACGCCGACCGATCTGGCCGTCCGCATCGACGTGGTGCGCCGCCGCGACGCCTATGAGCGCGATCCGGCCGCCTTCTGCGCCCACTACGCCAAGACCGATCGCGCCATCCGCAAGTCGCTCACCGCCGCCCGCGCGCGGCTTCCCGGGCTGCATGTGCCCGATGCCACCCTGGAAGCCGCAGCGCGGCTCTGCCTCGCGCTCGGCACCGACGGCCTGCGCGGCGAGCTGACCCTGATGCGTACCGCAAGGGCGCTGGCCGCCTACGAGGGGGCCGACACCGTGAGTCTCGACCATCTCGCCCGCATCGCCCCTTCGGCCCTGCGCCACCGCCTGCGCCGCAACCCCCTCGACGAGTCCGGTTCCACCGCGCGGGTCACCCGGGCCGTCGCGGAGATCCTGAGCCGATGAGTCCGGCCTGGGCCAATGCCCTGCGGGTGGCGCGGCTCGCCGCCCTCGATCCGCATGGCTGCGGCGGCGTCCTGGTCCGGGCCGGTGCCGGGCCGGTCCGCGATCTCTGGCTCGATCACCTGGCCTCGGATCTCGGGTCCCGTCCGACGCGCCGCCTACCGGTGGGGATCGCCGACGACCGGCTGCTGGGGGGGCTCGACCTTGCCGCCACCCTCGCGGCCGGGCGGCCGATCGCCCAATCGGGCCTCCTGGCCGAGGCCGATGGCGGCATCGTCGTCGTGCCGATGGCCGAGCGCCTGTCTTCCGGAACCGCCGCCCGCCTCGCCGCGACGCTGGATGCCGGCGCGGTCCGGGCCGAGCGCGACGGAATGGCGGCCCGGGCACCGGCCCGGATCGGCCTCATCCTCCTCGACGAGGGCGAGGGCGACGACGCGCGGGTTCCCGAGACCCTGGCGGACCGCCTCGCCTTCCGCCTCGACCTGACCGGCATCGCCTGGGGCGACACCTCCGGGGCGGCGCCGGACGAGGTGCGCCCGCACCTCGGCGATCCCGACGGCGTCGATACGGCCATTGCGGACCTGTGCCGGGCGGCCGCCCATCTCGGCATCGCCTCACTGCGCGCACCGCTGATGGCGATGCGGGTCGCTCGCCTGCTGGCGGGCGGCGCGGATGTAACCAACGCGGACGTGCGCGCAGCCGCCTGCCTCGTCCTCGCCCCGCGCGCGACGCGCCTGCCGCCCGACGCCGAGGAACCGCAGGCCGCATCCGCCGAGCGGCCGGATGCTTCGCCGCCGGACGGATCACCCGACCCTGACGCGACCCTCGAGGCGGGTGCCGACAGCCTCGTCGAGGCCACCCGCGCGGCGATCCCCCCCGACCTCCTCGCCCGCCTGACGCAGGCCGCTCATGCGCCCCCGGCACCGAAGGCGGGCCGAGTCGGCGCGGCGATGCAGGCGCCGCGCACCGGGCGGCCAGCCGGTACGCGGCCCGGCTCCCTCCGCGTCGGCCGCCTCGCCCTGCTGCCGACCCTGCGGGCGGCCGCGCCCTGGCAGCGCCTGCGCGCCGCGCGAAAGGCCGTGCCAAGGAATGCACCAAGCGACGCCCTGATGCCGATCCAGGTCCGCAGCGCGGATTTCCGCATCACCCGGTTCCGCCAGCGCAGCGAAACCACCACGATCTTCGCGGTCGACGCTTCCGGCTCGTCGGCCCTGGAGCGGCTGGCCGAGGCCAAAGGCGCGGTCGAACTGCTCCTGGCGGAAGCCTATGTCCGCCGCGACAAGGTCGCCCTCGTGGCCTTCCGGGGGACGGGCGCAGAGGTCGTGCTGCCCCCCACCCGCGCCCTGGCCCGGGCGCGGCGCGGCCTCGGGGCGCTACCGGGCGGCGGCGGCACGCCTCTGGCGGCCGGCCTCGATGCCGCCGCCGAACTCGCCCGTTCCGTCCGGCGAAGCGGCGGCACGCCGGTGGTGGTGGTGCTCACCGACGGGCGGGCCAACGTCGCCCGCTCCGGGGTGCCCGGCCGGGCTGCCGCGAATGCCGATGCCCTCAACGCGGCGGCCCTGCTGCGGGCGGCCGACATCCGCACGATCCTGATCGACACGGCGGCGCGACCGCAGGACACCGCCCGCCATCTGGCGGACGCCATGGGCGCGCGCTATCTCCCGCTGCCCTACGCCGATGCCACGGCCATGAGCCATGCGATCCGCTCGGCCCGTTGAAGGACATGCGATGCCCGCGCCGAGCGACCGGCCCGATTGGGAGCGCGACGGCGCGGATTGGCCGAATCGGGACGCGAGCCGGTTCGTCCGCGCTTCGGACCTCACCTGGCACGTGCAGGAATTCGGTCGATCCGATGCGCCGGTTCTCCTGCTCCTGCACGGCACCGGGGCGGCCACCCATTCCTGGGCCGGCCTCGCGCCGCGACTTGCCGATCACTTCCGGATCGTCGCCCCGGACCTGCCGGGCCACGGCTTCACCGATCCGCTGCCGGCCGGACGTTTGTCTCTGCCCGGCATGGCGAAGGCGATCCGCGACCTGCTGACGACCCTCGACGTCACGCCGGACCTGGTGGTCGGGCATTCCGCCGGAGCGGCGATCCTGGTGCGGCTCTGCCTCGACGGCTTGGCCCCGCGCCTGCTGGTGGCCCTGAACGGCGCGCTGACGCCGTTTCCCGGTCTGGCCTCGGTGCTGTTTCCCGGTCTTGCCCGGATGCTCTTTCTCAACCCCATCACCCCGCGGGTCTTTGCCTGGACCGCCGACCGCCCGGCGGTGGAACGCCTGATCCGAGGCACCGGCTCACGGCTCGACGCGCGTAGCCTCGACCTCTACCGGCGCCTGTTCCGCCGGCCCGGCCACGTGGCCGGAGCGCTGGGCATGATGGCGAACTGGGACCTCGCGAGCCTCGACCGGGAGATCACCCGCTTGAGCGTGCCGACCCTGCTGCTGGTCGGCGGAGACGACAAGGCGATCGCCCCGGAGACGGCCTTCGCCCTCAAGGACCGGCTGCCGAACGCCCGCGTCCAGTTGATCCGCAACCTCGGCCACCTTGCCCATGAGGAGGCGCCGGACCGCATCGCCGAGGCGATCCTGACGGCCTTCGCGGGCGAGACCCGGACGGGCTGACCTAAGCCAGACCGACGGGAGCGCGCCGGTGCCACGTGGTCGCCGACTGGTAGGCCTGCCCGATGCGCAGGGCCATCGCCTCGTCGTAGCCCCGGCAGGCGATCTGCAGCGACAGCGGTAGCCCGTCCGCGGTGAACCCGTTCGGGAGCGCCAGGGCGCATAGGTCGAGGAGGTTGCCGAATCGGGTGAAGCGCGAGGGCAGATGCCCTTCGTCGACGCTGGCGAGAGGGATCGCCGGGGTCTCGGTGGTGGGAGTCAGAAGGGCGTCGAACCCATCCATCGCCGTCAAAAACTGCCGCTGGAGATCGCGTCGCCGATGCTGGGCGCCGAGGTAGTCCTGCGCCGTAACGCTGGCGCCCGCCAGGATGCGAGCCCGGACGGCGTCTCCGAGCGGTGCGTCCGGGTCTTCGGCGAGCGCCCCGTTGACGAAGTAGGCCTCCGCATTGGTGATGGCGCTGGCCTGCGCGGTCACGAGGTCGGACAAGCGGAAGGGCAGGGCGATCTCCACCACCTCGGCGCCGAGGCGTTCGAAGGTCGCGAGGGCGTCGTCATAGGCGGCGAGCATGGCAGGCGCGACGCCCGTGCGCTCGGCCTCGGGCATCCGCGCGAGGCGCAGGCCGCGTACGCCCCGGCCGAGATCCGGCATCGGGTCGGCAGGCGCCACGCCGCGGGTCGACGGATCGAGCGGGTCGGCGCCCGCGATCGCCCGGTACAGCACCGCCACGTCGGCGACCGAGCGCCCGAGGGGGCCGGGGGTATCCAGAGTGGTGCTGAGCGGCACGATTCCATACGTGCTGACGCGACCGACCGTGACCTTGAGGCCGGTCAACCCGCAGAACGCGGCAGGCAGGCGCACCGATCCGCCCGTGTCGGTGCCGATCCCCCAGGGCGCCAGGCGGGCGGCCACGGCCACGCCGGTCCCGCTGCTCGATCCGCCGGGTGTGTGGGCCACCGCGAGGTCCCAGGGATTCCAGGGCGTGCCGAGGTGCTGGTTGGTGCCCCAACCGCCATAGGCGAACTCGACCGTGTGGGTCTTGCCCAGCACGATCATGCCCTGGGCGATCAGCCGCTGGGCGATGGTGGCGGTGGTTTGCGCGCGTCGGCCCCGGTGAGCGGCCGAGCCGCCCATGGTGATCCGCCCGGCGAGATCGATCAGATCTTTCAGGACCACCGGCACCCCGTGCAGGGGGCCGACGGCATGGCCGGAGCGGATCGCCCGGTCGGCCCCCTCGGCCGCGAGGCGCGCGTCGGCGGCATAGACGTCCGTGAAGGCCTGGAGCTTGGGCTCGTGCGCGGCGATCCGGGCGAGATGGGCCTCGACCGCCTCGACGGGCGAAAGGCGACGGGCCGCGATGGCCTCGGCAAGCGCCAGGGCGGTGAGATCGGTGGGGTCTGACATGAGACGCCTATGGAACGCTGACGAGGGACAGATCGAGGAACCAGGACTGGGCGGAGACGAAGCCCTTCACGCGGGGCGACATCGCGCGCGGGTTGCGGTCGTGCACCACGTAGAGCCAGGGTGGATCGTCCACGAGGCGCGCGTGCGCGGTGCGGGTGGCCTCCGCGATGACGGCGGGATCAGTCGATTCGGACAGGCGCTGGAGCGCGGCGTCGAAGGTCTCGTCCCGCCAGTTGGGAAAATTGAAGCCGCTCGGCGGAAAGCGGTCGGAGGAGAAGTAGCGAGCCATCACCCCGGCATCCGAGGTGGGCGAGCTGACGTTCAGCGCCATCGCCCCGGACAGACTTGGAGCATCCGGCAGGGCGCGGGTGGCGTTGAGGAGCACCTGCCACTCGACCACGTTGAAGCTGACCTCGACGCCGCAGGATTGCTTGAGATTTTCCTGGAGGAACTCATTCATCGGCAGGGGCAGCATCTGGCCCGACCCCGAGGTGGAGATCATGACCGGGAAGGCGAGCGGCTTCTTCGGTCCGTAGCCCGCCGCGGCCAGGAGCGATCGGCCCTTCTCCGGATCGAAGCCGTAGCGGTTTGCGGGCGCGCCGAAGCCCGGATCGTCCGGCTTCAGCCAGCCGATTGCGGGCTCGGCGGTGCCGTTGAGGAAGCTCACGATGGAATCGCGGTCGACGCAGTAGTTCAGCGCCTGCCGAACCCGGACATCGCGAAACGGGCTGTCCTTGGCGCCGATGTTGTAGAACCACGGCCAGACATGCGGATACGACCCGGTGGTAACGGTGAAGCCCGCGGATTTCAGTGACGGGATCGCATCGGCGGCCGGAACCTCGATCCAGTCGACTTGTCCCGACCGCAGGGCCGCGATCCGGGCATTCGCCTCGGGGATCGGCATCAGCCGGATGCGATCGAGCTTCGCGCGGCGACCCGCATCCCAGTAACCGTCGAAGCGCGCGAGATCGACCGCCTCGCGGGGGCTGACCCGGGTGATCCGGAATGGCCCCGTGCCGGCAGCCGGCAGCATCGCGGTGCCGGCCCAGGTACGGCCGCCCTTCTCGAACGAGGAGGGCGCGGTCATCAGCGGGTAGACCATCATGTAGGGAAAGTACGATGCCGGGATCGTGGTGGTGATCGCGACGGTGCGGTCATCGACCTTGCGGTAGCGATCGATGATCGGCACCCGCGTCCGGGTGATGCCGGCTGCCGCCACCTCGTACTGGGGTGCATCGGCCTTGAAGTAGCGATCGAGGTTCCACACCACCGCATCGGCGTCGAACGGCGTTCCGTCGTGGAACGCGACCCCGTCGCGCAGGTGGAAGAGCCAAGTCCGCTTGTCGTCGGCGGCCTGCTCCCAATGGTCCGCCAGCCCCGGCCGGAGGGTGGCCGGGCGGTCGGCCCGGGTCAGATCCCAGGAGACCAGCCCCTCGAAGATCGGGTAGCCGAGGAAGCGCAGGCCCTCGAAGCCGTTGTTCGGCATGCCGGTCGTGGTCGGGATGTCGGTCGCCGTCATGGCGATGCGCAACAGGCTCTCGGCCTGGGCAGGAGAGGCGAACGCCCCGAACGACCCGAGCGCCATGGCGGCCAGCGCCGCCCGGTTTCGACGCGTCATCGTTTTGCACCCCGTGGTGTTGCGGCGGATCATCGGCCCCTCGTCAGTTGCGCGAGGACGGGGCGTAGAAGGGCTGGCGCGGAGCATCCGGCAGGTAGCCGTCGTAGAAAGCCTTGACGTAGGGCGTGACCGCGCGCCCGAGTTCGCGCCGGGCCACCTCCTCGGGCGTGCGCGGCCTGCCCAACGTCTCGGCGATCTCGGCCAGGACCGCGTCGCGATCGACCTGGGTGAACCGGCCATCGGCGTAGACGATCTTCCCGTCGACGAAGACCGCATCGACGGCGCCGGTCTTGGCCCGCTGCATCAGCGCGTCGAGGAGGGGAATGTCGGTGTCCTGGTAGGGATAGGTCGCCCGGTCGTAATCGATCAGCACTGCGTCGAAGAAGCGGCCCGGATCGAGCCGGCCAATGCTTTGGCCGAAGGCGGTGGTCTTGGCGCCGTGCTCGGTCGCCATCCGCAGGACCTGCGGGCAGGTCGGCACGTCGTCGTCCATGCCGGGGGTGCGGTGGGCCCGCAGGACGAGGCGCAGTTCCTGGAGCATGTCGCGATCTTCGTTGATCCCGGCCTCGTCGAGGCCCATCCCGACGGTCATGCCCTTGGCCTCGTAGAGGTTGAGGGGCGCCACGCCGGAGCGCAGGCGGAAATTCGACGAGCAATTGTGGCAGATGCAGGTGCCGGAATCGGCGGCGATGTCGGCATCCTCCGCCGTCAGCCAGACACCGTGCCCGAGGGTCAGGTGCGGCCCGAGCACGCCGAGGTCGTGGAGGTGGCGCACGGCCGTCTTGCCCGTCCGGCGCCGGGCGTATTCCTTCTGATAGGCGGTCTCGAGCAGGTGCATATGCATCGGCACCCCGTGCTTGCGGGCCGCCGCATCGAGGGTCTGCAGGGCCTCGTCGCTGCACCAGTGCAGGTTGGCGGGGGCCAGCTGAATCCGGGTCAGGCGCTCGCCCTCGTTCTCGGCCTTCAACGTCTCGAACAGGGTCATGAAATCGCCGAAGGGCATCGACTGCGCCTTGAGATGCGCCATCAATTGCCCGGCGATGGGCTGGGGCAGGCGCTCGCAGAAGGCCTCGTCGGCCTCGTAGACGAGGCGGTTCTGCTCGCGCACGGCGTAGCAGTAGGAGGCGCGCATCCCGATCTGGCGATAGGCGCCGAGCACCTGGGACGCCGCACCGTGGACCTGCTCGTAACCACCCGCCATCCAGCCGTGAATGTGCTGCACGGTGGTGACGCCGGAGGCGAGCATCTCGAAGGCCGAATAGAGCGTGTCGAGCCCGTGATCGACGCGCTTGGCGGCGATCCGGGTGGCGAACCACAACTCCAGGGCGTGGTCGGGCGAGCCGAGCTGCAGGGGGGTCAGCCCGACATGGTGGTGGCTGTTGACGAAGCCCGGCAGCATCACGTGGCGCGGATAACGATGCGTGACCGCGTCCGGCGCCTTGGCGCGCAGCGACTCCGGAGGGCCGACCTCGACGATGACGCCATCCCGCACCAGCACGGCGGCGTTGTCGTGCTGGATGGGGGTATGGCGGTCCTGAACGCCGGTGATGACGGTGCGGGCCTCGACGATGATCTCGGTCATGCTGATCCTTCGGACGAATGAGGGTGGAGGTCGCGGACGTGGACGGCGCTCAGCGCGCCTCCTGCTCCGCGAAGGCGCGGTCGACCTCGTCGGCGAGGAGTTCGCCGAAGCGGTCGCGCAGGTCGTGGAAGCGCGGATCGCGGGGATTGCGCGGCCGGGGCAGGTCCACCGGCACGATGGTCTTCACGCGACCGGGACGGGCGGTGAACACCACCACGCGGTCGGCCAGCGCGATCGCCTCGTCGATGGAATGCGTGACGAGGACGATCGACGCGCCGCTGTCGCGCCAGATCTGCAGCAGGAAATCCTGCATCTTCGCCCGGGTCTGGACGTCGAGGGCGGCGAAGGGCTCATCCATCATGAGAACCTTCGGCCGCATGGCGAGCGCCCGGGCGCAGGCCGCGCGCTGGCGCATGCCACCGGAGAGTTCGTCCGGCTTCTTGTCCATCATGTCGGCGAGGCCGACCCGCCGCAGCATCTCGGCGGCGATCTCCCGGCGCTTGAGCTTCTGCACGGCCCCGATGGCCAAGCCGAAGGCGACGTTGTCGAGAATGGTCAGCCAGGGGAACAGCGAGGCGTCCTGGAAGATCAGGCCGCGCTCGGCCGACGGTCCCGTGATCGGCAGGCCATCCGCCGCCATGGTGCCGGCGCTCGCCGGTTCCAACCCGGCGATCATGTAGAGCAGGGTCGACTTCCCGCAGCCGGACGGCCCGAGGAAGACCACGAATTCGCCCGGGAGGATGTCGAGCTCGATGTCGCGCAGGGCCTGGACCGGAGATCGACCGGCGGGCGTCCAGGTCTTGCCGACGCCGGACAGGCGCACGGCCGGGCGGCGCGGCGCGGCACGTGGAACCGGAGTGTTCATCGGCCACCTCCCTGGGGGGCGATCCACCACAACATGCGGGCCTGGATCTGTCGCAGGGCCCAGTCGAAGCTGAAGCCGAGAAGGCCGATGATCGCCATGGTGAAGAAGCTCAGCCGCGCGTTGAAGGTCGAGCGCGCCAGCGACACGATTTGCCCGAGGCCGCTTCCGACGCCCACCGCCTCGGCGATCAGCACCACCATCCAGGCCGCGAACAGGTTGAGACGCAGGGTCATGAACAGGCCAGGCAGGATCGCCGGCAGGACCACGCGGAAGAAGGTCTGCCGGGAATCCGCCCCCATGATGCGGGCGACGTTGAGGTAGGTGACCGGCACGGCCGCGATCTGCGCGCTCGTCGTGAGCGCGATGGCGAAGAACAGCGTGATGAAGACGAGGAAGATCGCCGGCACGTCGCCGATCCCGAAGACGAAGATCGCCACCGGCAGCCAGGCCACGGGCGAGATCGGCGCCAGCAGCAGGACCGTGGGCAAGACGAGATTGCGGAACAGCCGGATGTAGTGGAGGAGCGCCCCCACCAGCACGCCGCCGACGAAGCCGAGCACGAGGCCCACCGTCACCCGCATCGTCGTCCACCCGATGGTGGCCAGCAGCGGCATCACGCCCCCGCCGCCGCCCCGACTGCCGATGCGATTGGCCCGGTCGAAATAGGTCAGGGTCCCGGGCAGGTCGGACAGGAACAGGTGTGGCGGCGGCAGGAGCAGCGGATTGAGGAAGCCGAGCGCCCACAGCGTCTCCCACAGGCCGGCGAACAGGCCGAGGGAGGCGATGCTCCAGCCGAGCGTCGCCAGAGCGGAGCGGAGTTGGGGGTATCGCGCTGGCGCCGGGGAGGGCACCGATGTGGGGGCCGTTTGGGCCACGCGCACGGGAACCGGCGCCACCGCGCCGAGGGAGGCATCCGTTGCTGCCATGAGGCTGCCTTTCGGGAGATCGGGAATCGGGTCCGGCATCCGGTCGGGTGACCGCAAGGTGCGTCAGGCCGATTTCAGCTTGAGCCCATCGTAGAGGGGCCGGTTCTCGGCGATGACCTGCTCCATGAGGCGCCAGTCGAAGGCCTCGCGGCCCGGCGCCGTCTTGACGTAGCCCATCTCCTTCATCGACTGGCCGCGCGCGATGATGAAGTCGGTCTGATTGCGCTGGTCGGTGCAGACCGGCTGCTTGGCGGAAGCATCGACTGCAGCCGCCATGGTGGTCTTGTAGTAGCTGCCGACGGTGTCCTTCAGGGCCGCATCGCGATCGGACTCGATCTGGGCCTGCGCGGTGAACAGCGCCTTGATCACGGCCCGTACGGCAGCCGGATTTGCTTCGATGAACGGCGTCCGGGCTGCCAGAACACAGTCGGAATAGCCGGCGCCGTAGACGTCGGTTCCATCCGACAGGAGCGTGGCGCCCTTGCGCGACTGGAGGCACTGGGTCGCATAGGGCTCGATGTGGCAGATCGCATCGACCGCACCGGCGATGAAGGCCTGGGCCAGCTCCGGCGAGGTATCGAGATAGCGCACGTCGAGGTCCTGGAAGGTCAGGCCGGCCTTCTTCAGGTAATCGAACGGCAGCACCTCAAGCGTGTCGGCCTGGAAGGTTCCGAGGGTCTTGCCCTTCAGGTCGGCAGCGGAACGGATGCCCTCCCGCGCCACGATCATGCAGCCCTGGACGCCGCCGCCGGCGACGATCTTCACCGGCGCACCGGCGTCGAAGAGGGTCATGAAATTCGAGTAGGGGATCATCGACATGTCGACGAGCCCGGCCCCGAACATCGTGGTGATCTCGGCATTGGAGGGCGTCACCACGAAGTCCAGCGCAACTCCATCGGCCTCCGTCAGCTTGCGCTCGTGGGCGAGGAACATGCCGAGGTTGCAGAAGCCGGAGCCGTGGGTGGCCTTGACGGTGGTCATGGCGCCCGCGGCAGCGGCCGGCGCCATCAGGGCCGCCAAGTGGGCAGGCAGCGCGATGGCGGCGCCGGCGGTTCCCATCCCGCGAAGGAGGCCGCGCCGGGAAAAGCGTTGGAAGAACAGGCCGTCACGTTCGCACATGATGCTCTCCGACATTCGCAGAATGCGAAGAGGCCGCGAACCCTCGGGTCTGCCGGACGCAGGACTGCATCGGGAGAAGGCATGATGCAGTCGGAGCGGGCAGCACCGTCCGGGACGGGCTTCCTCGGATGGGCACGCCAACCCATGAGAGCCAAAGGCTCTGCGCTGCCCGTGGGCCGACGCAAGGGCCGCGCCAACCGCCCCAGGCTGCCGCCCTGGCCGCCGGCTTGGCGAAGGTGCGGAATTTGCAAGGCCGCCGATCGACGATACCGGATTCCCTGCGGCACGTGATGGTACCGTGCGGCCCGAGCGGAATATCGGCTCGGCCCGGGACAGACCCTGATCACCAGCCTGAAACCGATGCAGCGAAAGAGCTTCCGATGCCTGATTTGAGCAGCCTGTTGGCCTTCGCCGCCATCGCCCTGGGGATGGCCCTCACACCGGGGCCGAACATGGTCTACCTGATCTCGCGGTCGATCTGCCAAGGCAGGACCGCCGGCCTGATCTCGCTCGGCGGCGTGGCCCTCGGGTTCGTCGTCTACATGCTGTGCGCGGCGTTCGGCATCACGGCTCTGCTGCTGGCCGTTCCCTTCGCCTACGACACCATCCGGATGGCCGGGGCGGTCTACCTGTTATGGCTCGCATGGCAGGCGGTGCGACCGGGCGGGCGTTCGCCGTTCGAGATCCGGACACTGCCCGAGGACAGCCCGCGCCGGCTGTTCGTCATGGGATTGCTGACCAACCTGCTCAATCCGAAGATCGCCGTGATGTACCTGTCGCTGCTGCCGCAATTCATCGATCCGACGAAAGGCAGCGTCCTCGTCCAGGCGCTGGTGCTCGGCACGGTACAGATCGTCCTCAGCCTCTCGGTCAATGCCGCGATCGCCGTCTCCGCCGGTGCGATGGCAACGTTCCTGACGCGCCGGCCGTCCTTCGCGATGGTCCAGCGCTGGGTGATGGGAACGGTGCTGGCCGCCCTCGCGGTGCGGATGGCCAGCGAAGCCCGACGCTGAGGGAAACGACCTGCAATTCCCGCAAGGGTGGTCCGGATCGCGCGGAGGCGATCAGGGCCAGACCGAAGTCCCAGCTGTCCCCGTTACCGCGACGATCCCTTCGTGTCGGCAGACATGATCTCTCGCGATCCACGCGCGTCCGAAGGCTTGCCGAGACCAGCTTCCGTCTCACCCGCTTGGGCTTTCTGCCGTGACGCGGCATCCGCAGGACGCTCGATCACCAGAACCGCACCCAGGGTGAAGAAGCTGGCACCGAACGGCGCGGCAAGCAAAGACCACAGCCCTATGACCGGCCATGTCACTGCGACCGTTAATCCTCCGCCCAAAATCGCTACGAAACTGAGAAAACCCAAGACACATCAACCGATTTGCGATCAGATGCCTGACCGGAGGCGAAGCGTATGCGCTGGATTGTTCTTGGAACACCGTTTGATGAATAGCAACAAGGCAGGATTCGTTTTGATGACTACCCGTCTTGCCTGTACAGAAATTATTCCTGACCTACCGAAAACCCAATTTTTTCTGAATTTCCTCGAAAACCCAATGTTGCCTTGCACAAAATTCTTTATTCAGCTTCGAAAATTCATGGTTAAGCTCTGCTGCGTTGCGGCTATAATTTCGGATCGGCGCCCCTTCCGCGCGCTCACGCAGACAGCTGAAAGTTGAGCTTCAACCGATTTGGGCTGTGAACTCATGGGAAAAACTTACGATAGATTTATATACCTAGGATTTTTACGCAGTCTTACGCTAACGTGATACAATTCTGCAATATCGGTCCGTATGTCTTCTGTACTGTAACGTACAATTATCTCGACGAAGTGGTAGAGAATCCGGGTGCATCGCGTCGATCACGCACCACCCGGATCCGGTCTCGACAGGGGCAGGACTCACGTGAGGAACCGTGCCGCGAACGGGCGCTCGCACCGCGACGACCGCTGATCCCTCACCGATCCTCTCAAACAAAGGGGTGATCCACTTCCATCAGGCAACGGTTCGAACCTTGCGCGTGAAACGCTGCGCGCGATCCGAGTGGACCTTTGGCCTGGCCCTGGCGGCCTGCATTCCTCCGAGGGATTTCGCGACGAACCTGGTGTTCTCCAACCGTAGCGTCCGATCCGCCCGGATCGGTATGATGGGCGAACCGGCATCCGAACCGACAGGACGGTTTGGCCAAATCAGCGCTTGCAACGGACGCGTTCCCGCGAATAGTGTCACTCTATGTTGACACTTGCAGACTCACCGAGCCTCGCGACGACCCGGTCTCCGCGCTCGCACGCGGTGGTGATCGGGAGCGGCTTTGGCGGGTTGGCGGCGGCGGTGCGCCTCGGTGCGCGGGGCTACCGGGTGACGGTGCTGGAGCGGCTGGAGCAGGCCGGTGGCCGGGCTCGCGTCCATCGACAGGACGGCTTCACCTTCGATGCCGGGCCGACCATCGTGACCGCGCCGTTCCTGTTCGAGGAATTGTGGACCCTGTGCGGGCGGCGCATGGCCGACGATGTCACCCTGGCGCCGATGCTGCCGTTCTACCGCATCCGCTTCCCGGACGGCGCCACCTTCGATTACAGCGGCGATCCGGAAGCGATGCGGGCCGAGGTCGCGCGGTTCTCGCCCGAGGACGTCGACGGCTACGAACGGTTCATGGAGCGCAGCGCCGCGATCTGCCGGGTCGGCTTCGAAGATCTCGGGCACGTGGCCTTCTCCTCCGTCCGCGACATGCTGCGGATCACCCCGTCCCTGCTGCGCCTCGGCGGCCATCGCTCGGTCTATGATCTGGTGGCGCGCTATATCCGGGACGAGCGCCTGCGCACCATCTTCAGCTTCCATCCGCTCCTGATCGGGGGTTCTCCCTTTCGGGCCAGCGCCATCTATTGCCTCATCGCCCACCTCGAGCGCCGCTGGGGCGTGCACTTCGCCATGGGGGGGACCGGACGGCTGGTCGACGGCCTCGTGGGCTTGATCGAGGGGCAGGGCGGGACGATCCGCTACCGGGCCGAGGTGGCCCGCATTGACGTGGCGGCGGGCTGCGCCACGGGGGTGACGCTGACCGACGGGACCGCCATTCCCGCCGACATCGTGGTCTCGAACGCCGACTCGGCCGCGACCTACCTGACCCTGCTCGGCGGGGCAGGGCGATCCTGGCACCGGGCGAAGCTCAAGGCCTCGTCCTCCTCGATGGGGCTGTTCGTCTGGTACTTCGGGACGAACCGCAAATTCCCCGACCTCGCGCATCACACCATCCTGATGGGGCCGCGCTATCGCGAGCTCATCGCCGACATCTTCGTCCGCAAGGTCCTGGCGCCGGATTTCAGCCTCTACCTGCATCGCCCCACCGCCACCGATCCGCTCCTGGCACCGCCCGGCTGCGACGCCTTCTACGTGCTGTCGCCGGTGCCGAACCTCGCCGGCGGGCAGGACTGGTCGCAGCGTGCCGAGCCCTACCGGCAGGCCATCGCGGACAGCCTCGACGCCACCGTGATGCCGGGGCTGTCCGGATCGATCGTCACCTCCCGGGTCACGACACCAGCGGATTTCGCCAGCGATTTTCTGAGCTTCCGTGGGTCCGGCTTCGGCCTCGAACCGGTGCTGACGCAATCTGCATGGTTTCGGCCACACAACGCCTCGTCGGCCTTCAAGAACCTCTATCTCGTCGGGGCGGGCACTCATCCGGGCGCCGGGCTGCCCGGCGTCCTGTCCTCGGCCAAAGTCCTCGACACGGTGGTGCCGGATGCGCGTCTCTACGCTTGAAGCCGTTCGGTACGCCCCGGTGCGGGCGCCGCTCTGGGCGATTCCGCACGCGGATGCGGCCGATCATGCCGCCTGCCGGGCCGCGATCCGAACAGGCTCTCGCAGCTTCTTCGCCGCCTCCGCCCTGCTGCCGGCCCGGGTGCGCCGCCCGGCCTACGGGCTCTACGCCTTCTGCCGCCTCTCCGACGATGCCGTCGACGACGCACAGGCTCGCGACCGGCCGGCGGCCCTGGCCCGCCTCGCCGCGCGCCTCGCCCGCATCTACGACGAAGCCCCCAGCGACGCTCCGGCCGACCGGGCGATGGCCGATCTGGTCGCGGCCCATCATCTGCCGCAGGCCTTGCCCGGCGCGCTGATCGAAGGATTGGCGTGGGATGCGCAGGGGCGTCGATACGAGACCCTGTCGGACCTGACCGCCTACGCGGCGCGGGTCGCCGGCAGCGTCGGCGCGATGATGACCGTGCTGATGGGCGTGCGCGACGCCGCCGTGCTCGCGCGGGCCTGCGACCTCGGCGTCGCCATGCAGTTCACCAACATTGCCCGGGACATCGGCGAGGATGCCCGGGCGGGACGGCTCTACCTGCCGCTCTCCTGGATGCGGGAGGTCGGCCTCGACTCGGACGCGTTCCTCGCCGACCCGGTCGCGAGCCCCGCACTCCAGGCCCTGGTCGCCCGCCTGCTCGCCGTCGCGGATGCGCTCTACGCCCGGGCCGAGGCCGGCATCCCCGGATTGCCCGCCGGTTGCCGGCCCGCCATTCGCGCCGCCCGCCTGATCTACGCCGAGATCGGCCGAGACCTGGAAAGGGGCGACCTCGACCCCGTCGCCATCCGCGCCCGGGTGCCCGGCCGGCGCAAGGCCGTCCTGATGGCCCGCGCCCTGCTGCCGCTGGCGTCCATCCCCG
Source organism: Methylobacterium sp. 37f (assembly GCF_023093475.1). Taxonomy (NCBI): domain Bacteria; kingdom Pseudomonadati; phylum Pseudomonadota; class Alphaproteobacteria; order Hyphomicrobiales; family Methylobacteriaceae; genus Methylobacterium; species Methylobacterium sp. 37f. Next base: position 77,829 of record NZ_JAGHKN010000009.1, on the reverse strand, counting down.
ATCCCACGGCTCCGCCACTCGCCGAAACCGCCTTCCTGGTGGAGGCCGTCGCGGCCCAGCCCGTGCCGGTGCCGCCGGCCTGGTGGAACGTGCCCGGTCAGGTCGCCCGAGTCCTCGATCTGATCGAGACCCTGCGGGAGCGCGAGGGCGCGGTGCCGGTCGGCCCGTGAGCGATCCGCTCTTTGCCGTCTTCGATATCGGGCTGGTCTTCGCCCTCGCCCTCGGGCTGGCGATCTGGCAGCTCGTGGTCCTGAAGCGCAGCATTCGGCGCGACCGTGCCGCCGCCCTGGAGAAGGCGGAGGCGTCCGAGCGGTCTGGAGAGGGTTCGGGCTGACCGACGATCACCCCACCCGGCGCGGCATCCGGAACGGCAGCATCAGGCGAACCAGCGGATTCGCGTATCGCCTGAGGGACAGGCTCTCGTGCATCGGCCGGACCGCCTCGCCGCGTAGAGTCGTGCTGAGCTGCGAGCGGGCATAGAACGGCGTGTCCTCGAAGGTCCGCACGATGTCGGCGCGGCCGTCGTCGCTGCGGGTCTGCCGCGGCATGCGCCAGACCCGCGTCGCCGGAAGCGCGGCGCGCGGGGGCGGATCGATGTCCCGGGGTGTCCCATCGGCGGCAAAGCACAGGGTCAGGTCCTGGCGCGAGCCGTCACGGCGATGCACGTCGTACAGGATCGCCGCCCCGTCCTTCAGGTCCGCCCGGCACCAGGTCCAATCGCGAAACGCCGCTTCCAGGGACGTATCGCCGTGGTTCGTGTCGAAATAGGCCGTGCCGCGCCAGTTCAGATCAGGCTCGGTGAGGGCGACCTCGACCGGGGAGGACGGCGCCATCGGCCACCAGCGGTGCTGGCCCGCGGCGTCGAGGTGATGCGGCCCGGGCGTGATGCCGCCGGGTCGCAGCCGCACGGTGCCGCGCACCCGCTTGGGGATCGGCGCCGTCACCTCGTCCATCCGGATGGTCAGCGTCGTGCCATCCCACGACAGCCCGCTCGGGCCGATCGCGATGTGGTCGGCATCGCGCGTGAGGCTGGCGCGCCCCCGCTCGGTCATGCAGAAGCGGTTGGCTCGTTCGCCGTAGAGCACCACGTTGACGGCGCAGTGGTCGAAGGGATCGCGCGTCGGGTCCCAGGCGTAGTAGGGCGAGAACACGCTGCCGATGAAGGCGATGATGGTCAAACCTTGTCGCCCGTCCGCGCTCAGGGCGTCGACGTACCACCAGATGTAGCCGTCGCGATCCACCCGCGTATCGAAGCGCGGGCGCCAGTCCGGTCCCGCAGCAGGCTGTCCGCCGCGATCCGCCCGGATTGCGCCGCCATCGGCACCCCCGGCCCCGGGTGGATGCTCCCCCCGGCGAGGTACAGGCCCGGGATCCGGGTGCGTGCTCCAGGCCGCTTGAACGACGCCATCCAGCCGTGGGAGGCTCGGCCGTAGAGAGCCCCCGCCGTCCCCGGAAACAGCCACGCGAAATCCGCCGGTCCCGTCGTCACCGGCTCCGCCGTTTCCGCGAGGGTCAGGCCGCTCGCGCCGAGGCGCCGCCGCATCGTGGTCACGCATGTCTCGATCTCCGAGGGGCCGATGGGCCGGGCAGGGGCATTGACGAGGCAGAGGAGGCGCTCGGGCCGGTCGGACGGAGCGGCGCGGTCGGATCGATCCTGCGCGCAGACATAGACGGTGGGGTCGTCCGGCAGGTGCCCGGCGCGGATGCGGGCGAACTCGGCCGCGTAATCGCCGGAGAAGAACACCGTGTGCCGGGCGAGCGGGAAACCGCTGGTCCGCGCCTGGAGGCACAGGGTGACCGCCGAGAGCGAACGATCGCCGGCCGGTACCGCGTCGGCGGCGCGGGCGGCCTCGCGCCCGAGAAGCCCGTCGGCCAGGGCCGCGACGTCGGCGTTGCAGACCACCGCATCCGCCGCCAGCCGCTCGCCGTCATCGAGGTCGACCCCGACCACGCGACCGCCCTGGACGGCGATTGAGCGCACCGAGGTTTCGTAGCGGAAGCGCGTGCCCCGGTCGGCGGCGAGATCCGCGACCACGGCGGCCAGCCGGCTGAGGCCGCCGCCGACGTGCCAGACCCCCTGGCTTTCCACATGCGCCACCAGCATCAGGGTGGCGGGCGCCGCGAAGGGCGACGAGCCGCAATAGGTCGCGTAGCGCCCGAACAGCTGCCGCAGGCGCGGATCGGCGAAGTAGTCGCCGAGCGCGCTCCACAGGGTGGTGAAGGGTTGGATGCGCCAGAGGTCGCCGAGGCCCGAGAGCCCGGCCTGTCGCGTCAGGTCGATCGGGCTCGGGCGCTCGCCCCGGATGAACGGTCGCTCCAAGGTGGCGTAGACCTCGGCGGCCCGGGTGCGGAAGCGGCGATACCCGTCCCGCTCCCGCGCCCCGGCGAAGGTGGCGATCGCCGCCTCGGAGGCCTCGGAATCGGCATGGAGGTCGAGCTGCTCGTCCGGCCCCCAGGCGTGTCGCGCCAGGATCCCGGCCGGTTCCAGACGCACATAAGCGGCGAGATCCGCACCGCATTCGGCGAAGATCTCCTCGAACACCCACCGCATGGTGAAGACCGTAGGGCCGGCATCGACGGCCGTTCCCCCGACCGGGACCCGCCGCATCTTGCCGCCGGGATGAACGGCCTGCTCGATCACCGTCACGTCGAGCCCGGCATGGGCCAGCCGCAGGGCCGCCACCAAACCTCCGATGCCGGCTCCGATGATCACGACCTTCACGTGCGCCTCTCCCGTCACACCAATCGACCTTGACGAGTGTCAATAAATCCTGACACTTTGTTTTAGCAAGAACAAGTGACAGGGAGAGACGGGTCATGGACGCCAACCGTCGCATCGAGCAGGCCCTCGACGCCGCCGTCGCCCATCTGGAAGCGCCCGGCGCCCCGCCGCGCCTGGCCGAATCGATCCGTTATGCGGTCTTCCCGGGCGGGCACCGCATTCGTCCGCGCCTGTGCCTCTCGGTGGCCCGTGCCTGTGGCGACGACGATCCGGCGGCTTCGGACGCGGCGGCGGCGGCGATCGAACTCTTGCACTGCGCATCCCTGGTGCATGACGATCTGCCCTGCTTCGACGACGCGCCCCTGCGGCGCGGGCAGGCCTCGGTGCACGCAGCCTTCGGCGAGCCCCTGGCGGTACTGACCGGCGACGCCCTCATCGTCTCCGCCTTCGAGACGCTGGCTCGCGGCGCGGCGCGCAGTCCGAAGCGCCTGGCGGCCCTGGTCGGGCTCGTCGCCCGCGCCGCCGGCTCCCCCGCCGGCATCGCCGCCGGACAGGCCTGGGAATCGGAACCGAACGTGGCGCTCACGGAATATCAGCAGGCCAAGACCGGAGCCCTGTTCGCGGCCGCGACCGTGACGGGCGCCGCCGCCGCCGGTGCGGCATCCCTGCCGTGGCGGCTCCTCGGAGAATGCCTCGGCGAGGCCTATCAGGTTGCCGACGACCTGCGCGACGTCGCCTGCCGCCAGGAGGAGGTCGGCAAGCCGGTGGGGCGTGATTCGACCCTCGGTCGGCCGAATGCAGCAGCGCTGCTCGGCATGAGCGGCGCGCTGGCCCGGTTGAAGCGCCTCGTCCGCGAGGCCGTCGACGTCATACCGGATTGCCCCGGTGCCGACATCCTGCGGGCGGAGATCGTGGCGCAGACGCGGTTGTTCCTGCCGGCAAGCCTGGCGCGGGAACTCGCCTGACGTGGCCGGCAGTGCGACGGCCGGGGCGCCGCCCACGCTCCGCCCCCGCGGCGGGCGGTCCCGCTGGTACACGCTCAGAGCCCGCATCATCGCCGATCCGCGATTCCAGCGCTGGGCCGCCGGCTTTCCGCTGACCCGACGCATCGCGCGGTCGAACACCCGGGCGCTGTTCGATCTGTGCGCGGGCTTCACCTACTCGCAGACGCTGTTTGCCTGTCTGAAGCTCGATCTCTTCGCGCTGCTCGCCGAGGGCCCGGTTCCCGCCGATCTCCTGGCAGCCCGGATGGATCTGTCCCTTGAGGCGTCGGCACGCCTCCTCAAGGCGGCCGTTTCGCTCGATCTCATCCGGCGTCTGCCGGATGGATGTTTCGTCCTGGCCGATCTCGGGGCGGCGCTGATCGGGAACCCCTCGATCGGCCGCATGATCGAGCATCACGCCCTGCTCTACGCGGATCTGTCCGATCCGGTCGCACTGCTGCGCGGCGAGAGCGGGCCGACCCGGCTCGCGGGCTACTGGCCGTACGCACGAGGCGATGGAGCCGAGCTGTCGACGGAGGCCGTGACCCCCTACAGCGCGCTGATGTCGGCCTCGCAGGCGCTGATCGCCGAGGACATCGTCGAGGCCTATCCGTTTCGGCGGCATCGTTGCCTGCTGGATGTCGGCGGCGGCGAAGGCGCCTTCCTGTCGGCCGCCGCCGCCGCAGCGCCCGACCTCGCGCTCAGGCTGTTCGATCTGCCCGAAGTGGCACGGCGCGCCGCGGCGCACTTCGCCCGCTCGGGCCTCGCCGACCGGGCTCAAGCCGTCGGCGGCAGTTTTCTGATCGATCCACTGCCCAAGGGTGCCGACGCACTCAGCCTGATCCGCGTCGTGCACGACCACGACGACGCGACGGTGCGTGGGCTGTTGCGAGCGGCCTGGACGGCGCTGCCGCCCGGCGGGCGCCTGGTGCTGGCCGAGCCGATGAGCGGCACCGCCGGGGCCGAGCCGATCACCGATGCGTATTTCGGCTTCTACCTGCTGGCGATGGGGAGCGGTCACTGCCGCACCGTTGCGGAACTGACCGCGCTGCTGGCCGAAGCGGGGTTCCAGCGTATCCGCGAGGTCGCGACCCGGCGCCCGCTCCTGACCCGCATGCTGGTGTCCACCCGTTAAGACACCGAATAACGTAAGTTCTGCTTGACGTTCGAAAGTGTCTATCTAGGATGACACATCGAGTTCGAAGCCAAACGGACCGAATCGTCGGATGAGGGGAGGGCAGGCTCGATGCAGACGAACGCCGTGCTTCTTCATGCCCCCCGCCGGCTCGACCTCGAAACTCTCGACCTCGATACGCCGACGGCCGCTGACGCGGTGGTGGCGATCCGGTGGAGCGGAATCAGCACCGGTACCGAGCGCCTGCTCTGGTCCGGGACGATGCCGGCCTTTCCCGGCATGGGGTATCCGCTGGTGCCCGGCTACGAGTCGGTCGGCGAAGTGGTCGAGGCCGGCGCGGATTCCGGTATCCGGGTCGGACAGACAGTGTTCGTGCCCGGAGCCCGCTGCTTCGGACCCGTTCGCGGCCTCTTCGGTGGCGCAGCCTCCCATCTGGTCAGTGCCGGCGACCGCCTCGTCCCCATCGATCGGGCCTGGGGCGAGCGCGGAACCCTGATCGCACTCGCGGCGACCGCCCACCACGCCCTCGCGGGCATCGACCTGACCCGGCCGCTCCTGGTCGTGGGGCACGGCGTGCTCGGGCGACTGGTCGCCCGCCTCGCCAGGACCCTCGGCGGCGCGCCGCAGGTCTGGGAGATCGATCCGACCCGCCACGCGGGCGCCGACGCCTACGCTGTGAGCACCCCCGAGGCGGATGCCAGACACGACTACGCCACGATCCTCGATGTCAGCGGCGACGCGAGGATCCTCGATAGCGGGATCGCGCGTCTCGCCCCCGGCGGCGAGATCGTGCTCGCCGGGTTCTACGAGCGCCGCCTCGGCTTCGATTTCGCGCCCGCCTTCCTGCGCGAAGCCCGCATCCGCGTCGCCGCGCAGTGGCGGCCCGAAGACCTCGCCGCGACCTTGTCCCTGGTCGAACGCGACCGTCTCTCCCTCGACGGCCTCATCACCCATCGGCGCCCGGCCTCGGACGCTCCGGACGCTTACCGCACGGCTTTCGGCGAGCCCGAATGCCTGAAGATGATCCTGGATTGGAGAGCCGCATGAACATCCAGCTGACGAATCTGCAGCTGAACGGGGTCTCCGAAGCGCTGCGGGCCGAGGCCGGCATCGAGCCGGACCCCGTTCCGGTGACGGCGACCAAGGAAACACAGATCATCGCGATCTACGGCAAGGGCGGGATCGGCAAGTCGTTCACCCTGGCAAACCTCAGCTACATGATGGCCCAGCAGGGCAAGAAGGTCCTGCTCATCGGCTGCGACCCCAAGAGCGACACGACCTCGCTTCTGTTCGGTGGCCGCGCCTGCCCGACGATCATCGAAACTTCGACGAGGAAGAAGCTCGCCGGCGAGCAGGTCGCCATCGGCGATGTCTGCTTCAAGCGCGACGGCGTCTACGCCATGGAACTCGGCGGCCCCGAGGTCGGGCGCGGCTGCGGTGGGCGCGGCATCATCCACGGCTTCGAATTGCTGGAGAAACTCGGCTTCCACGAGTGGGGCTTCGACTACGTCCTGCTCGACTTCCTCGGCGATGTGGTCTGCGGTGGTTTCGGCCTGCCGATCGCCCGGGACATGTGCCAGAAAGTCATCGTCGTCGGCTCGAACGACCTGCAGTCGCTCTATGTGGCCAACAACGTCTGCTCGGCGGTGGAATACTTCCGCAAGCTCGGCGGCAATGTCGGCGTCGGCGGCCTCGTCATCAACAAGGACGACGGCACCGGTGAGGCGCAGGCCTTCGCCGAGGCGGTCGGCATCCCGGTTCTGGCCTCGATCCCGGCGCATGACGACATCCGGAAGAAGAGTGCGAACTACGAGATCATCGGCCGGCCCGAGAGCCCCTGGGGCTCGCTCTTCGCCGATCTCGCCCAGAACGTTCACGACGCTGCGGCCAACCACCCGACGCCCCTGAGCCAGGACGGCCTGCTCGGCCTGTTCAAGGGCGAAGCGGTCGGCCGGGGCGTCACCCTGGTGCCCGCCACCTTCGAGGACATGTGCGGCACGACCCAGGTCGTGAAGCCGTCCCTCGAAGTCGTGTACGACGAGGTCTGACGCGCATGGCCGTCACCCTCGACATCGCCGATCTTCGCGCTCGCAAGGAGCGCCCGGCCTCGACCCTGGTGCCCATCGTGGCCCCGGCCGAGGTGGTAAACATCGCCGCCACGAAGGCCGATGGTCTCGGGTGTCACTCCGGCAAGGCGACGATGCGGGCAGCGGCCGAGGCGGCCGGCCTGTCCGACACCCTGGAGCAGCTCCGCAAGAACTACCCGGCGGGTCCCCACGACCAGCCCCAGAGCATGTGCCCCGCCTTCGGCTCGCTCCGGGTCGGCCTGCGCATGCGGCGCACCGCGACGATCCTCTCGGGCTCGGCCTGCTGCGTCTACGGGCTGACCTTCACGTCGCACTTCTACGGGGCCAAGCGCAGCGTCGGCTACGTGCCCTTCAACTCCGAGACGCTGGTAACCGGCAAGCTGTTCGAGGACATCCGCGAGGCGGTGTTCCAGGTTGCCAAGCCCGCCGATTACGACGCCGTCGTCATCATCAATCTCTGCGTGCCGACCGCCTCGGGCGTGCCCCTGCGGCTTCTCCCGAAGGAGATCGACGGGGTCCGCATCATCGGCATCGACGTGCCGGGCTTCGGGGTGCCGACCCATGCCGAGGCCAAGGACGTCCTTGCTGGGGCGATGCTGAAATTCGCCCGGACGGAGGCCGAGCAAGGCCCCGTCCAGGCGCCCCGCGCCGGTCGGTCCGAGCGCCCGACCGTGGCGCTGCTCGGCGAGATGTTCCCGGCCGACCCGGTCGTCATCGGCGGCCTGCTGGAGCCGCTCGGCCTCGCGGCCGGACCTGTGGTGCCGACGCGGGAATGGCGCGAACTCTACGCCGCCCTCGACTGCACGGCGGTCGCCGCGATCCACCCGTTCTACACAGCCTCAATCCGGGAATTCGCCGCCGCCGGGCGCCCCATCGTGGGCTCGGCTCCGGTCGGCCATGACGGCACCGCCGACTGGCTCGACCGGATCGGCGAGGCCTGTGCGGTCCCCCGCGCCACCGTCGAGGCCGCCAAGAACCGGCTGCTGCCGATGATCAAGGGCGCGCTCGCCGCCAGCCCGATCCGGGGCCGGATCACCCTGTCGGGCTACGAAGGCTCCGAACTCCTGGTCGGGCGTCTCCTCGTCGAAAGCGGTGCGGATCTGGCCTATGTCGGCACCGCCTGTCCGCGCACGCCCTATTCGGAGGCCGACCAGGCCTGGCTCGAGGCGCGCGGCGTCACCGTGCGCTACCGCGCCTCCCTGGAGGACGATCTTGGCGCCATGATGGATGCGCGGCCCGATCTCGCCATCGGCACCACGCCCGTGGTGCAGAAGGCCAAGGCATTGGGGATACCCGCCCTCTACTTCACCAACCTGATCTCGGCCCGCCCGCTGATGGGCGTGGCGGGCGCCGGATCGCTGGCCAAGGTGATCAACGCGGCGCTCGGCAATCGCGGTCGCTTCGATACGATGCGGGCCTTCTTCGATGGGGTCGGCGAAGGTCACGCCGCCGGCATCTGGGAGGATGTGCCCAAGCTCCGCCAGAACGTCGCCTCGGCCGTGCGCGCCAAGCCCGCTCCAGGAAAGTTCGACCATTCGCCGATCGGGGAGATGGCCTGATGCTTGTCCTCGATCACGATCGGGCCGGCGGCTACTGGGGCGCCGTCTACGTCTTCACCGCCATCAAGGGCCTGCAGGTCGTCATCGACGGACCGGTCGGCTGCGAGAACCTGCCCGTCACCTCGGTGCTGCACTACACCGATGCCCTGCCGCCGCACGAACTACCGATCGTGGTCACGGGGCTGGCAGAGGAAGAACTCGGCCGCCACGGCACCGAGGCCGCGATGAAGCGGGCTCACGCCACCCTCGATCCGGCCCAGCCGAGCGTCGTCGTCACCGGCTCGATCGCCGAGATGATCGGCGGGGGGGTGACGCCGGAAGGCACCAACCTCCAGCGCTTCCTGCCCCGTACCATCGACGAGGACCAGTGGCAGGCGGCCGACCGGGCCATGGCTTGGCTCTGGAACGAGTACGGCGCCAAGCGCTTTGCCAAGAAGGGCATCCCGGTCCGGCCCGCCCGCCAAGAGGGCGTCAAGCCGCGGGTCAATCTCATCGGCCCGGCCTACGGCACCTTCAACATGCCCTCGGATCTGGCCGAGATCCGTCGCCTCGTCGAAGGCATCGGCGCCGAGGTGAACCTGGTGTTCCCGCTCGGCTCGCATCTCGCCGACGTCCCCGCCCTGGTGAACGCGGATGCCAACATCTGCCTCTACCGTGAGTTCGGCCGCCTGCTGTGCGAGGCCCTGGAGCGTCCGTACTTCCAGGCGCCCATCGGCATCCACTCGACGACGCGGTTCCTGCGCGCGCTCGGCGAAGCACTCGGCCTCGACCCGGAGCCGTTCATCGAGCGCGAGAAGCACACCACGATCAAGCCGGTCTGGGACCTGTGGCGCTCGGTGACCCAGGATTTCTTCGGGACCGCCAGTTTCGGGATCGTCGCGTCCGACACCTACGCTCGCGGCGTCCGTCACTTCCTCGAAGACGAGATGGGCCTGCCCTGCCATTTCGCCGTGTCCCGCAAGGCCGGACAGAAGACCGATAACGCCGAGATCCGCGACCTGATCGCGACAAACCCGCCGCTGGTGCTGTTCGGCTCGTTCAACGAGCGGATGTACATGGCGGAAGCCGGCGCCCGCGCGGTCTTCGTGCCGGCCTCGTTCCCGGGCGCGATCATCCGGCGGCACACCGGCACGCCCTTCATGGGGTTTTCGGGCGCGACCTACCTGGTTCAGGAGGTCTGCAACGCGCTCTTCGACATGCTCTTCCACATCCTGCCGCTGGCCCGGGACATGGACAAGGTCGAGCCGACGCCCGCGCGCCTGCACCGCGAATTGCCCTGGGACGAGGCGGCCCGGGCGCGTCTCGACGCGCTGGTGGAGGCCCATCCGGTGCTGGTGCGAATCTCGGCGGCCAAACGCCTGCGCGATGCCGCGGAGCGGGTGGCCCGGCAATCCGGCGCGGTCCGCGTCGACCCGGACCATGTCGAGCGCGCCCGCCCCGAGGCGAGCCTCGGGGCCACCGCATGAGCGCGCGTCCCGGTCTCACCCCCCATTCCCTTTCCGGCTGGAGCGGCGCGGCGCCGTCCGGCCGGTCGATACCGACCCCGCGCGTCCCGAACCGGACGCGTCCCGCCGCGGAGCGCCACGAGGAGATCATCCCATGCAACGTTCGCTGAATTCGGTGTCGCGCCTGCATCAGGACGAGGTCCAGGCCCGGATCCTCCTGGCCACCACCTACCCGTTCTTTCTGGCCGCAGCCCTGGTGCAGCGCGTGATCCCGCAAGCCGAGACCGCGCTTCCGCAACAGCGCCGTTCGGTCTTCGCCGAGGCACGCACCATGGCGGTCTCGGCCATCCCGTTCGTGTTCATGGGCTGAGTTCGCCTTCGGGTCGAGGCGCTTCGCCCGCCCCCGATCGACCTCCCGTCCCAACAGGCGGGAAGGACCGTCGAGGCCGCTCCGCGCGGTCCGGCGTCACCCCCCGTGCCCGAACCTGCGGGCGCGACCAGTCACAGCGGAGGTTTGAACCGATGGCCAATGGCATTGTCGAAAAACCGAGCAGCCTGTCCGGGCTGACGGAACCGGAAGCCAAGGAGTTCCACGCGATCTTCTTGACCAGCTTCATCATCTTCACGGCGATCGCCGTGGTCGCCCACATCCTCGTGTGGCTGTGGCGCCCGTGGCTGCCCGGACCGAAGGGCTACGCCGCCCTCGAGACGGCCGCCCACGGCGTCGTCTCCCTGCTCTCCTGAGAAGGACCCTCATCATGCACAAGGTCTGGCTTCTCTTCGATCCGCGCCGCACGCTCGTGGCGCTCTTCACCTTCCTGTTCATTCTGGCGCTGCTGATCCACTTCATCTTGCTCAGCACCGACCGGTTCAACTGGCTGGAAGGCCCCAAGGCGCCGCGCGCCGCCAATGCGCAGACGCTGGTTCTGCCCACGATGCCCGCCTGACCGGCGCGCACCTCGAGCACGGATGATCGGCGGGCGGCCTGCAAGCCCCCCGTCGACCATCGCCGGAGAGATGTGGTGGAGCGGGGGAGGTCGCGATGGCGATGCTGAGTTTCGAACGAAAATACCGCATTCGCGGCGGCACCCTGATGGGCGGCGACCTGTTCGATTTCTGGGTCGGGCCGTTCTACGTCGGGTTCTTCGGCGTCACGACGCTGTTCTTCTCGGTGCTGGGCACGGCCCTGATCATCTACGGCGCGGCGCTCGGGCCGACGTGGAACGTCTGGCAGATCAACATCGCGCCCCCCGACCTCAAATACGGCCTCGCCCTGGCGCCCCTGCAGGAGGGCGGCCTCTGGCAGATCATCACCTTCTGCGCGGTCGGGGCCTTCTCGTCCTGGGCCCTGCGCGAGGTCGAGATCTGCCGCAAACTCGGCATCGGCTACCACGTGCCCTTCGCCTTCTCGGTGGCGATCCTGGCCTACGTCACCCTGGTGGTGGTCCGCCCGCTCCTGATGGGCGCCTGGGGGCACGGTTTCCCCTACGGCATCCTCTCGCACCTCGATTGGGTGTCGAACACCGGCTACCAATACCTGCACTTCCACTACAATCCGGCGCACATGCTGGCGGTGACGTTCTTCTTCACCACGACGCTGGCGCTCTCGCTCCACGGCTCGCTGATCCTGTCCTCCACCAATCCCGGGAAGGGCGAGGTGGTGAAGACGCCCGAGCACGAGGACACCTTCTTCCGCGATACCATCGGCTACTCGATCGGGACGCTCGGCATCCACCGCCTCGGCCTGTTCCTGGCCCTGTCTGCGGGGTTCTGGAGTGCCGTCTGCATCGTGATCAGCGGACCGATCTGGACCCGCGGCTGGCCCGAATGGTGGGGCTGGTGGCTCAACCTGCCCGTCTGGCGCTGAGCTGGCACGAAACTGATCTCGGGACAGGGGGGCGCGTGACGCCATGGCCTATTACCAGAACATCTTTTCCGAAGTGCAGGTCCGTCCGATTCAGCCCGAACACGGCATCCCCGTGGATGTCGACAAGCGCTGGGGCACGCCGTTCAACTCCTACCTGTTCGGCCTGATCGGCAACGCCCAGGTCGGGCCGATCTATATCGGCTATCTCGGGGGTCTCTCCTTCGTCTGCGGGCTGATCGCGTTCGAGATCATCGGCCTCAACATGTGGGCCTCCGTGAACTGGGACCCGGTCCAGTTCGTCCGGCAACTGCCCTGGCTCGCGCTCGAACCGCCACGCCCGCAATACGGCCTGAAGGTGCTGCCGCCGCTCGCCGAGGGCGGATGGTGGCTCATCGCCGGCTTCTTCCTGACCGCTTCGGTGCTGCTCTGGTGGCTGCGCCTGTTCCGCAGGGCGAAGGCGCTGGGCCTCGGCTATCACGTGCCCTGGGCCTTCGCTTCCGCGATCTGGCTGTTCCTGGTGCTGGGTTTCATCCGCCCGGTCCTGATGGGGTCTTGGAGCGAGGCGGTGCCGTTCGGCATCTTCCCGCACCTCGACTGGACCGCCGCCTTCTCGCTGCGCTACGGCAACCTCTTCTACAACCCGTTCCACATGCTCTCGATCGTCTTCCTGTATGGGTCGACGCTGCTGTTCGCGATGCATGGCGGGACCATCCTGGCGGTGAGCCGCTTCGGCGGTGAGCGTGAGATCGACCAGATCGTCGATCGCGGCACCGCCACCGAGCGCGCCGCCCTGTTCTGGCGCTGGACCATGGGCTTCAACGCCACCATGGAATCGGTCCACCGCTGGGCCTGGTGGTTCGCGGTCCTCACCACCCTGACGGGGGGCATCGGCATCCTGCTCACCGGCACGGTGGTCGACAACTGGTACCTGTGGGCGGTCAAGCACGGGGTCGCCCCCTCCTACCCGCAGGTCTATCCGCCCGTCGTCGATCCGCTCGCCGTCTCGCCCAGCAGCCTCACGGGGGGAGCCCCATGAAGACCTTCTTCATCGTCCTCGGGGCCTCCATCGCGTTCTTTCTCACGGTGGCGATGTTCGGATTGACCGATTGGGACCGACCGCCGCTGGCGGTTCAGCAGAGCGGCTTTCGCGGGACCGCGATGGCGCAGATCCACACCCGAGCCGGCGCCGCGGAGACCAAGGCGGCCAACCTCGCCCCGGCTCCCGCCGATCCCGCCGAGCCCGGCGAAGAATTGGCGGGCACGACCTACGAGAACGTGCAGGTCCTCAAGAACGTCAGCGTCAACGAGTTCAATCGCCTGATGGCCTCGATGACCGAATGGGTCAGCCCGGAGCAGGGCTGCACCTACTGCCACAACACCGAGAACATGGCCGACGACAGCCTCTACCAGAAGAAGGTCGCGCGTCGGATGCTGCAGATGACGCAAGCTCTCAACACCGACTGGAAGGACAGCCATACGGGTGGGGCCGGCGTCACCTGCTATACCTGCCACCGCGGCCAGCCGGTGCCGAGCAACGTCTGGTTCACCGATCCGGGCCCGAACCGGCCCGGCGGCTTCATCGCCCGCAACAACGGGCAGAACCTCGCCGCTCCCTCGGTCGGGCTGGCTTCGCTACCCTACGACACCCTCACCGAGTATCTCGCCGACAAGACCATCGACAACAACGCGATCCGGGTGAACGCCACGACGGCGCTGCCGACCACCAAGGGCAAGCCTATCCAGGATGCGGAGAAGACCTACGCCCTGATGATCCACATGTCGGAGGGCCTCGGGGTGAACTGCACCTTCTGCCACAACACGCGTGCGATCTCGGACTGGTCGCAGAGCACACCCCAGCGGGTCACCGCCTGGCACGGCATCCGGATGGTGCGAGACATCAACGGCAACTATCTCGAGCCGCTGCTCTCGACCTTTCCAAAGAACCGGCTGGGCGTGCTCGGCGACGTGCCGAAGGTGAACTGCACCACCTGCCACAACGGGGTCAGCAAGCCACTCAACGGCGCCCACGTGATCGAGGCCTACCCGGAACTCGCCCGGGCGACGGACACGGTCGCGGCCAACCCGGCGACTCCCATGCCTACGGCCCCGGCCGTCCCGCCTGAGACGGCTCCGGCTCCGCAATAATCCGGGCACGGGGTTCAAACGAAGAAAGCCGCCGGCGCGATGCCGGCGGCTCTTTCTTCTAACTGGTCTCGTGAACGGGCCGCCGCCTACCAAAGGGGACGCGGCGACACCCCGTTCGAGCCTACTTCTTCGAGGCGAGGTAGGCGATGACGTCGTCGATCTTCTTGTCGTCCGGGTAGCCGGCGAACACCATCTTGGTGCCCGGAACCTTGGTCTTCGGGTTCTTCAGCCACTCGTGCAGGTTGGCCTCATCCCAGGTGATCCCGGAGCCCTTGAGCGCGGCGGAATAGTTGTAGCCTTCCTCGGATGCGGCCTTGCGGCCGACGACGCCGGTCAGGTTCGGCCCGACCCCGTTCTTGCCGAAGGCATGGCAGGCTTTGCACGGTGCGAAGGCCTTCTCGCCCGCGGCCGCATCACCTTCCGCATGGGCCGCCACCGGCAGCAAAGCGGCGAATACGGCACCGATCATCATAGACCGCATTTGGGGGGTTTCCTCTCGGATCGATTTCCTGACCAGCCATACCTAACCCCCGCTCTCGCAAAGGTATCCGAACGATCCGCCTCATCACGTATATTTGATAACCACCGTCGGGATTAAGCCGTGGCCGACCCTGGAACGCGTCATTTGCGTTCCCTAACCTGGGGTGGGATCGCACAGCCGATCGCGAAAGGTGGAGCGATGCCGGTCCGACCGTCAGACGTCTGTCAATTTCTGGATCGCTCGGGATGGAGCCAGGCGCGGTTGGCCTGGGAACTCGGGGTCAATCAGCCCCGGATATCGCGCTTCATCACCGGCATGAAGAAGCCGAACCGTCAGTTGGAACAGGTGTTGGAGGCTTTCTTCACCCGTGACGCCCGTGCGCGCGGCAACGATGGGCGCATCGGCCTGCACACGCCCTCAGGCGTGCAGCAATCCTCGATCGTCGCCTGAACGATCGTTCGAAGGGACGACGAGCGTCAGGCCAAGCCCCGCGCTGATGCGGGGCCGGGTGGGCGACTTAAGGCTGTGGCGTCGAGAAGAATTTCGGATCGAGGGCCGCCAGGGCCAGAAGCGGCGGCGGCATGATCACGCCCGCGACGCGCATGGACCGAGCGGCCGCACGACAGGCCGGCTGATCGTTCGATCCGGCAGCTGCCTCGATCTTGGCAACCAAGGCTGGATCGGGCTTCGGGCTCGGGGCAGGGGCGCCGGGCGCCGGCGGAGATTTCGCGCTCGCATTGGCCTGGGACAGCACCGTCTTGCCGTCGCTGACCGGCGCGCGCGTATCGCTGGTCGGTGCCTTGGTCTCGGGATTTGCCGGTCCGCTGAGCCCCGATTTTTGCTGCGGCTCTCCGCCGGACGGGGAGGGCTGGCTATCGCTCTTGCCCGACGCGTTGGAGACGGCAGTGGCCTGCTTTGCCGGCGTCGCAGCCTCCTGCTTCTTCTCTTCCGGCTGCTTCACGAAGGCGACCAGCTCCTGGCACAGGTTGGCCGGCCCCTTCGACGGCGCGGACGCCGCATCCTGGGCGAAGGCGGCCGGTGCCACGAGGCAGCCTGACAGAAGAAGCGCGGCGAAAGGCAGGCGTCGGGTCATGCTCGGGTCCCTGAAATCTCGGCCGCTGGAATCTCGGCCGCTGGAATCTTGGGCGCTGGAAACGTTCGGCGATGGGCTGCCGGTTCAGGACCGCTTGGGATGCGAGGGCTCGCCGGTGGCCTTGCCGTGGGCCGACTCACCGGTGTCGTTGGTGTTCGGGTCGCCGTTCCACTTCTCGCCGACGAGATTGGTTCCCGGCTCCGAGACGCGCGCCCCCGACGTCGCGAAGGCCTGGTAGGCGAATTTCTGATTGCTCGTCAGCGCGTACATGGCGAGGACGCCGAGCCCGATGGCCGCGATCACGGCAAGAATGAAGGCTTTCATGGTCTCGGTCCTCGCCGCTTGGGCATCGTCAGGCTGGGGCTTCGATTATTCGGCCGGGGCGGGGTGGCGTCCGGAGAGTTGCGGACCGCTTGCGGTCTTGGCCTGCTCCTGCTCGACCCAGAGATCGTGGTGGGCACGCGCCCAGGCGAGATCGACCTTGCCGCTGCCCATCGCGTCGTAGGCGCCCTTCATGCCGAGCGTACCGATGTAGATGTGGGCGAGGATGCCGGCGATGAAGGCGATGCCGATCAGCGAGTGGATCACCTGCATGACCTGCATGCCGTTGATGTCGAGCAGCGCGAACGGGAACAGCATCATCAGGCCCGTCACGCTCATGGCGACGCCGAAGCCGGCGACCATCCAGAACACGCCCTTCTGGCCCGCATTGAAGCGGGCGGCATGCGGGTGCTTCTTGCCGATGAAGCCGCCGCCGGCCTTGATCCAAGCCCAGTCGAGGCGGTTCGGGATGTTGTCCTTGATCCAGACGACGAACATCATCACCACGCCGAACATGAACGGCCAGGCGAGGTAGACGTGGCTGTACTTGGCCCATTGAGCCAGGGCGCCGAAGGCCTCGGGGCCGATCAGCGGCATGAGCAGGCGCTTGCCGAAGATGTAGTTCAGGCCGGAGAGCGACAGGATGATGAAGCACACGGCCGTCATCCAGTGAGTGAAACGCTCGAACGTGTTGAACCGAAGGATCTTCTTGCCGGATTCCTGGCTGTGTTCGGTCAGGATGCGTCCGCGCCAAAGGAAGAACACGCCGAGGGCCGCGATCATGCCGAGGATGAAGGCCGCGCCGATCCAGGGCAGGTAGCGCTCGCGGAACGACTGGTACTCGCGACCCTGCGGCTGGATGAGGTTCGCCGCCTTCTGATCCGGAATGCTGATGCGCCCCGTGATCTTGTCGGCGTTCTTGAAGTAGAATTCCTCGTTGACGGAATCCGCCGTGGGCCTGGCGCCCATCGGGTTCTGCCCGTCCCGGGTGATCGGGTTCTGTGCCCGAGCCGGTTCGAACGCCGCCGGCGCGGCCAGGAGCGTCGTTGCGACGACGAGGGTGCTAAGGAGCGTGACTGCCCGCCGCATCGGCGTTCCTTTCGATGGCGTGATGCGGGACCTCCGCCTAAACCGAGGTCCCGAGGTCGTTTCCGCGGCGATCAGATCGCCACGGTCTCGCGGTAGGCGGTCTTCCAGCCCCAGGCGCCGGAGCCGTAGCCACGCTTGATCACGCGCTGCTTGTAGATCTCGGCGATCATCTCGCCGTCGCCGGCGAGCAGGGCCTTGGTCGAGCACATCTCGGCGCAGAGCGGCAGCTTGCCCTCGGCGAGCCGGTTCGAGCCGTACTTCTCGTACTCCGCGACCGAGAGGTCCGGTTCCGGACCACCCGAGCAGTAGGTGCACTTGTCCATCTTGCCGCGCGAGCCGAAATTGCCGACGCGCGGATATTGCGGCGCTCCGAACGGGCAGGCGTAGAAGCAGTAGCCGCAACCGATGCAGATATCCTTGGAGTGCAGCACCACCGCGTCGGCGGTGGTGTAGAAGCAATTGACCGGGCACACGGCGGCGCAGGGCGCGTCGGTGCAGTGCATGCACGCCATCGAGACCGAGCGCTCGCCGGGCTTTCCGTCGTTGAGAGTGACGACGCGACGACGGTTGATGCCCCAGGGCACCTCGTGCTCGTTCTTGCACGCGGTCACGCAGGCGTTGCACTCGATGCAACGGTCTGCGTCACAGAGGAACTTCATACGGGCCATGGTGGATGCGCTCCTCTCACGCGGCCTTGATCTGGCATAGGGTACACTTCGTCTCCTGCATGCCCGTCACAGGGTCGAAGCCGTAGGTGGTCACCGAGTTGACGCTCTCGCCGAGCACCACCGGGTCGGTGCCCTTCGGGTAGTAGTCGCGCATGTCCTTGCCCTCGTACCAACCCGAGAAGTGGAAGGGCATGAAGGCCACGCCCTTGCCGACACGGTCCGTGACGAGCGCCTTCATCTTGGCCTTGGAGCTGTTCTCGGCGCCCGTGACCCAGACCCAGCCGCCGTCCTTGATGCCGCGCTCGGCGGCATCGCCGGTGTTGATCTCGACGAACATGTCCTGCTGAAGCTCGGCGAGCCACGGGTTCGACCGGGTCTCCTCGCCGCCGCCCTCGTACTCGACGAGACGACCCGAGGTCAGGATGATGGGGAAGTCGCGCGCCACGTTGCGCTCGACCGCCGCCTTCTGCACCGAGAAGCCGATATTAGGCATGCGGAACTGCCGCTCGTCGGGCCGGGTCGGGTACTTCGCCACCAGATCGGGACGGGGCGAATAGACCGGCTCGCGGTGCACCGGCACCGGGTCGGGCAGATTCCAGGCATTGGCCCGCGCCTTGCCGTTGCCGAACGGAATCACGCCGTGATCGAGGCAGACGCGCTGGATGCCACCCGACAGGTCGGTGGCCCAGCTCACGGTGTCGGGCTTGTCGCCGCCGATCTTGAGGATGGTGGCGAGTTCGTCCGCAGTCAGGTCCTTGTCCCAACCGAGCTTCTTGAACACCCCGAAGGTGAATTCCGGATAGCCGTCGGTGAGATCGGAATCCTTGGTGAAGCTGTCCTCGGCCAGCAACGTCTGGCCGTTGCGCTCGGTGCCGAAACGGGCCCGGAACGTACTGCCGCCGTCCTTCACGTGCAGAGAGGTGTTGTACAGGATGGCGGAACCCGGGTGGCGCAGCTCGGGCTTGCCCCAGCACGGCCAGGGCAGGCCATAATAGTCGCCGCCGACTTCCGGATCGTCCTTCGGCGCCCGCAGGGTGATCAGGTCGAACTTGTGCTGATTGCGCATGTGCGCCTTCAGCCGTTCCGGGCTCTGGCCGCAATAGCCAGTCGACCAGCCACCGCGGTTGATCTCCCGCAGCAGATCTTCGGCCGACGGGACGTTGTTCTCGACCTTGATGTTCTTGAACAGCGTCTCGGCGAAGCCGAGCTTCTTGGCTAGGAGGTAGAGCACCTCGTAGTCGTTCTTCGACTCGAAGGCCGGCTTCACGATCTGCTCGCCCCATTGCAGCGAGCGGTTCGAGGCCGTGCGCGAGCCGTCCATCTCCAGCGACGTGCAGATCGGCAGCAGGTACGTGTTGTCCTGCCGGGCATCGAGGGCCGCGAAGGTCGTCGGATGCGGATCGGCGACGACGAGCAGTTCGAGCTTGTTCATGCCCTCGATCGCCTCGGGCAGGCGGGTCACGGTGTTACCGCCATGGCCGAAGACCATGAAAGCCTTGATCGGACTGCGCTGGTCGATCTGCTCGGGCGGCAGGTTCACGGCATCGAACCAGCGCGTCGAGGTGATGCCGGGCGCCTCCATGTTCTCCTTGCGCGAGCGGGCCTTCCGCCCGGCCGCGGCCGGAACCTCGTCGAAGCGGGATTGCAGCCACTCGTAGGGCACGTCCCAGACGCGAGCCCAGTGGCGCCAGCCGCCCTCGACCAGACCGTAATAGAGCGGCAGCGAGGTCACATCGAGGCCCAGATCCGTGGCGCCCTGCACGTTGGTGTGGCCGCGGAAGATGTTGGCGCCGGTGCCGGGCTTGCCGACATTGCCCGTGGCGAGACACAGGATGCAGAGCGCGCGCACGTTGGCGGTACCCACCGTGTGCTGGGTCGCGCCCATGCACCAGATCAGGGTGGCGGGCTTCTCCTTGGCGAATTTCTCCGCGAC
Source organism: Methylobacterium sp. 37f (assembly GCF_023093475.1). Lineage (NCBI taxonomy): Bacteria > Pseudomonadati > Pseudomonadota > Alphaproteobacteria > Hyphomicrobiales > Methylobacteriaceae > Methylobacterium > Methylobacterium sp. 37f. The sequence continues at coordinate 58,301 of NZ_JAGHKN010000009.1, read as the reverse complement.
GCGGCGCAGCTGCTCGCCGGGCACGCCCGAGACGCGCTCGACCTCTTCCGGCGTCCACTTGGCGACTTCCTTGCGGACATCGTCCATGGCGTAGACGCGCTGGGCGATGAACTCCTTGTCCTCCCAGCCATTCTGGAACACGTGCCAGAGGATGCCCCACACCACCGGAATGTCGGTGCCGGAGCGGATGCGGACATACTCGGTGGCGTGGGCCGCCGTCCGGGTGAAACGCGGATCGATGACGATCATGTTTGCGCGGTTGATTTCCTTGCCCGACAGCACGTGCTGCATGGAGATCGGGTGCGCCTCGGCGGGATTGCCGCCGAGGATGATCATCGTCTTGGCGTTGCGGATGTCGTTGTAGGAATTGGTCTGGGCGCCGTAGCCCCAGGTGTTGGCGACGCCCGCCACCGTGGTCGAGTGGCAGATACGCGCCTGATGGTCGACGGAATTGGTGCCCCAGAAGGCCCCGAACTTGCGCATCAGGTAGGCGGCCTCGTTCGTGAATTTGGCCGAGCCGAGCCAATACACCGAATCCGCGCCGTTCTTCTCGCGGATGGCACCCAGCTTGTCGCCGATCTCCTCGATCGCCTGCTCCCAGGACACGCGCTGCCATTGCCCGCCGACGAGCTTCATCGGGTACTTCAGGCGTCGGTCGGACGAGACGAGCTCACGGATCGCCGCGCCCTTGGCGCAGTGCGTGCCGCGATTGATCGGGCTGGCATAGGACGGCTCCTGGCCGACCCAGACGCCGTTGACCACCTCAGCCGTCACCGTGCAGCCCACCGAGCAGTGGGTGCAGACGTTCTTCCTGATCTGAACGTCCGGGCCGACGGCCGATGCGCCCGCAGCCCGCGCCTGACGCACGGACCCGAGCTGGATCGTTCCGGCCGCAGCCAGAGCGCCTGCAGTCAGGCCGGACTTCTTCAGGAATCCACGGCGATCCAGCACGCCGGCCGCGAGGCCGGCCGCAACGGCCTGGTGCTTGGTGCGGCTCGCCTCGCCGCTCTTGCGCTTGGTCAGCATCGCAGGCTCACTTCTTTCCGGCGTTCGTGCTGTTCTGGAGAGTCTCGTAGCCGTTGGTCCGGTAGAACGCCTTCACCTCGTCGCTGAGGCGATAGCGCGACCGGGTCTCGTCCGTGCCCGGGTCGTAGGCCTGGGCTTCCGTCGCGGTCAGCGGCGCGGTGGAAACGCCGACCGCGGCCGCCACCGTGCCGCCACCGAGGGCGCGAAAGAACTGGCGACGGCCGAGCTGGTCCTTCTGATCCTGTCCCATCGCCCAAACTCCCTGACGGGCTCCGACCTGTTCAGGTCCGACGCCCCAATCCCACTGGAATGGATGCCTCAGGCATCCATCGCGAAAGCGGCCGCCTCGATCTCGAGGAAGGCCCGTCCCAATGCCCCGACCGAACGATAGAAGCGCGCTGCCCTGGCGCGCTCCAGATCGGTGAAGAACCGCATCCCCCACGGCGCGATGTGCCGGAGGAAGAGGTCGCGCGCGGCATCCGGCCCTGCCGTGAACCGGCCGGACGTCAGCCCCCCCATCACATCGAAGAGAATCGCGATGTGATCCTCCGGTTCGGTCATCGACGGATCCCGCTCGATCCCCAAAGCCGTGAGATCCTCACGGACCCGGGCCAGGGGTCGCTCATTGAGGAACCCGGTCAGATAGTAGGACGCATAGGGCAGAAGCTCCCCGCGCCCGACGCCGACGAACAGCGCGAAATATTCCCGCTTCGCCGCCGCCTCGGACGTTGCAGCGGCGGCCTCGCCCAGAATGCCGACCTCCCGGCCGAGCACGCTGTCGCCCCCCTTGAGGCCCTTCAGGGCATCGAGCAGAGCGCCGTTCGGCGGGCGGCCAAGCAGGACGGCCAGAAGATCGTATTGCTGGGCGCGAAGTTGATCGACCTCGTCGATGACGAGTTCGCGCGCGTCGGCCGTGATGATCGAATCCCCGATACCGACACCCATCTCCGCTGACAGCTCCGAAAGCGTCGCGCCGGAACGCACGCGCCGCCTCAATCCAACAGGTACCCGGTCACTCGACTTCGTCGTGCAGCCCAGTTTGTATTGATAATAAAAAGCGTTTGCCGCCACCGCAATCGCGTTTGTACGAATTAGCTGGGCATCGCGCCGCCATGGCGTCGCATGCGCGAAACGATTGTGGGCGATTGAAACTCTTCCCCCGCAACCGTGATCGGAAGCGGCTCCGGCGCTGCAACGTGCGGGCGATGGGCGTCGGAAACAGCGGGCGCGGGCAGCGTCTCGGCGAGTTCGACCACATCCTGGTCCTCGGCGGTCCGTTGGGTGTCCGGGTCCGCGTCCGGCTCGCGCGTGTCCCCGGGTTCGAGCGGTGTCGGCGCGGGTTTCGGACCGGCGCCCGTCATGATCCGCTCGACCATGGCCTTGATGTCGTCCGTCGGCAGCATCGGCCCGAGGCCCGGGACTCCGCCCGGCGTGTTCCAGTCATAAGCGTATTCCCGCGCTTCGCTGACGAAGTCGCGGATGCCGGGATCGACCGACCACATCCGGCGCAGAGCGGCGTTTCGCAGGGCGGAGGGGATGCCCGCCCGGAGGAAGGGCGCGAGGTCGGTCTCGGCTGTCAGATCTTCGAGCTTCGGCAGGCGTGCGATGGCTTCGGCCAGTTCCTCATCCGCCTGGGGATTCGCCTCGATATCCGAAAGTGCCCTGGCCTCGCTATCGGCCTCGACGGCGCCACTCGCCTCGTCCGCTTTCGGAACGGCTCGCGCGCGCTCCTGCTGTCGGACGGCCTGCTTGCGCCTCGCCCAGCGCGAGAGAATACCGTCGCTCATTCGCCGCGCCCCCGGCCGCCCCGCGCCAGCGCCTCCGGATCGGCCCGATCGCGCTTGCGCTTCTCGAATTTGCGCTCGACGTGGAACGCCTCGAAGAACGCCAGCAGGATCCCTTGCGATTCCGTCGGCATCGGCACCGCCTCCACGATCTCGCCGATCCCCTCGGCCATCGCTTCGCCCTCGTAGGGATCGGCTGTCACGGCGGCGATCTCATAGGCATCCTCGCCGAGCTTGCGCAGGGCGACCCAGAGGGCCGGGCGACCGGAGACGAGGTTGTCGCGGTAATGCGAGGTCTCGGCCGGATGGAGCAGCACGTCGTAGGCACCGGCATAAAATACCGCCTCCTCCTCGGTCTCCGAGAGCCGGGTCCAGGCCGCCACCGGGGGAGCCGCCGGAAGAGCGGCGACGGGCAGCCAGGCATGGGTCGCCCAGGGGCCTCGCAGGCGCCGTCGCGCCACCAGGATGCCGACCTCGAAATGGTTGTCGGGCCTGACCCGTTCCTGCTCGGACACGATTGCCTGCGCGGGCGCGACCGGGATCGGTCCTTCACCCGGAGGGTCAACACGGTCGCCGTCGTTCGGCATCAGCTGGCTCCGATGGCGTCGTTCAGGGGCAGGCCCACGATCAGGTTCTGCGGCTTCATCGTCACGAGATTGGCAGGCGTCGCGGCCAGCAGCAGGTAGACGGGCCTGTCGCCGACAGAGGAATCGACCCGCATCCGATCCTCGAAGGTCAGGCTGAAGAGGGCGACCACCCGCTCCTGGTCGGCCGCCGAGGCGGCCTCCCCCCGCCACAGGGCGTTGCCGATCCGGGTCGCCTCGGCATCGAGCCCGACGAACCAGCGCCAATCGGAATCGTCGAGGCGGTCGAGCGGCGTGACGCGCACGTCCACATGAAGGAGATGCCGGAGGAAGGCCTCGATCACGCGAGCCAGTCCGTCGCGGCTCCGGGCGCTCGATCCGAGGTTCAGGGCCATCGAGAAGGCGTCGGACCGGCTCCAGTAGGTCCAGGCATTCTCCGCGTTCAGGATGTCGAGCTCATTCGCCGCCTCCTTGCCCAGCATGGCCACCAGAGGCGACAGCGGCGCGCTGCCCTCGCGCGCCTCGATCACCTCGGCATCGGCAAGCAGGACGGCTCCGTCGAGGCGACTGACCCGCTGCGGCCGGAACATGAGTTCGGCGGCCCGCAGGACGAACGGGTCATCGCAGCCGTCGAGCGCATTGCGCAGGATCAGGTGCACGAGCTGATTCAGGAACAAGGCGGGCGTGCCCTGCAATCCCTGCCGCACCAGCCCGAGATAGGCGGCCTCGATCGAGCGCGATGCGAGCAGGCGGTCGCGGAAGGCCAGCAGCACCGTCCAGTTCTCCCGCGCATCCGCATCGGCGATCGCGGCGACCATTTCAGGCGGCACGGTCCGCCGCGGGTCCGCCAGCAGATCGGCGTAGAGGCTCCGCTCCGCCCGGCAGGCCTCCTCGGGCGGCGCGAGCTCGGGCCGCGCGAGGTAGGCGAGGATCAGTTCGTCGGTGACGGCCAGGCCGCCCCCCTCGGTGCGCTGCGTCAGGTGGTGGCCGCTGGACACCCAGAATTCGGTCATTGGGGGGCGGCTCCTGACGGCGGAAAGGGCGACGAACAAGGTGGTTGCGAGCAGGCCATCGATCAGGATCCCGTCCCCGGCCGATCTCGGGCGAGACCGATCAGATCGGCCCGCTCCTCGGGCTCCTCGTCATCGGTCTCGACGAAGCGAAAGGCCCGGGCATGGGCATGCAGGCGATCGGCCCCGGGGGTCCCCGCATCGCGCTGATGGAGCGTGCGGAAGGCTTCCGAGATCGCTCCGTCGACCTGCGTCCGGTGCATCGCCACCACGCTCCCCACCGGGACCCCGCACAGGGTGGCGGCGAAATCGATCTCCTCGAGCGCAGCCGCGCGGGCCATGGCCCGATCCGGAGCGCCAAGGCGCTCGTGGATGTGCCGGGCCAGATCCTCGACCGCCGCGTCGCGCTCGGCTTCGGTGGCCTCGCTGACCACCACGAGGGTGGAGAACCCCAGCGAGGAGACGCCGACGAAACCGGAGCGGAACGCGGCGCGCGCCTTCCCCTCCAGGTTCGGAAGGTCCTGATCCCAGAACAGGAACGAGCCCGTCACGGCCCACTCGCCCGGTTCGGCGGCGTGGGTGAACACGAAAGTGTCGGACACATCGAGCCGCAGGGTACGCGGAAGCCGGAGCGAACTCACAGACGGATTGTCCCGGTCGCCGGATCCTGCCAGCCCGGCGCGCGCAGGAGAGAGGCGAGCGGCCAGCATTCAGTCTCAGCCGTCCCAGCCTTTCCCGCCCCGGCTCCTCCCGTTTCGCCGCCCAGGATGACATCGCCGGTCCGGTCGATCCGCACGGGCATCCCGGCAGGGGTCGGCAGGTGGCTGAGATAACGCGCCGCAATCCCGGAGAACCCATCCTCCTCCCAGAGCGAGAAGGTCCGGATCAGGTTCCGGGCGAAGCTCTCCACCAGCGCGTTGCGGCTATCGGGTGGGAACCCCTCCTCGTCGAGGGCGGTCGATCCCGGCGTCAAGCCCGGATCGCCGGCGCCTGCCTTGCTCAGGATCAGCATGGCGGAGAAGACCAGCCAGTCGGGCACGACCTCCTCCGAGCAGGCCTCCGGCCAACCGAGGCGACCGCCGCCGAGACGGGCCCCGTCGAAGATCAGCACATCGGGCCAGCCGAAGGTCAGCGGCATTTCCGGTGGGCCGTGCGCGCCGACCGCGTCGGCCAGGGCCATCATGCCCGCGAGGAAGGCGCGCCGCGCCGAGGCCAGCGGCTCTTCGGGCACCAGCACCACGGCGACGTCGAGAACATCCGACCGCTCGGCGAGAACCAGAATCCCGGCCGCCTCCGCGCCCTCCCGGCGCGCAATCGCGCACGCTTCGGCAAAAGCATGGCGGGAGGCCGGCACCACGCGCGCCGTTAGGGACGGAGGCAGAACGAGATCCGTCGCCGGCCGGAACTTGAGGGGTGAGGCCGTCGGAGAAGCGATCATGAACGTGAGACCTGACGGGTCGATCCAGGAGGTGGAGCCGATCCCGCGTTCGGGCCGGAATGGATGTCGAACTTCGGTCACCACATGTGCTGTCGGCGGCCGGGCAACAAGACGGAGAGAATGGCGCGAGCGCGGCCCGGAAGATCAGCGCGGGACGCAAGGTCCCTGCGCCCGTGTGTCGGATCGTAGTTTTGAACCGTTTGAGTATATAAGATATGGAGCCGGACGCGAAGGGGCAGCGATGCCGCCCGGTATCGGTCCGATCCGCTCCCGCCCGTTCCCGAGCACTTGAATTCAGGGTCTGTTCTTGTCCGATCGTATCGTGTTCGCCTGCTCCTGCGAAAAGACGATGCCGCTCGATGCCGGCACGATCGGGCGGGGCTGTTCAGGCGAGGTGAAGACCGCCGACCAGCTCTGCGGCCGTGAACTCGACCGGTTCCGCTCCGCCCTGCAATCCGGGCGACCGGTGACGGTCTCGTGCACCCTGCAATCGCCGCTGTTCGACGAGGTCGCCTCCGAACTGGGTGCCGACGATCGGGTCTCCTACGCCAAGATCCGCGAGAATGCGGGCTGGTCCACCGAGGCCGATCAGGCCGGCCCGAAAATGGCGGCCCTCCTCGCCGCCTGCGCCGAGCCCGTGCCGGATGCCGCCACGGTGCCGATCGAGAGCCAGGGCGTCGCCCTGATCTATGGGCGTGATGCCACCGCGATCGAGGTCGGGCGGCGGCTCGCCGAGCATCTCGACGTCACGGTTCTGTTGACCCGGCCGGAGGACGTCGAACCGCCACAGCGCAACGACTTCCCGGTGGTGAAGGGTACCATCGTGGGCGCGAAGGGACGTCTCGGTGCCTTCGATCTGCGCATCGACGACTATGCGCAGCCGGCTCCGTCCTCACGTTCGCACCTCGTGTTCGGACCCGGCCGTCATGGAGCGAACTCCACCTGCGACGTCGTCGTCGATGTCGGCGGCGGCACGGCTCTGTTTCCGGCCCATGAGGTCCGCCTCGGCTACCTGCGGGCCGACCCGCGCGATCCGGCGGCGGTCGAGCGGGTGATCGCCGAGGCGTCGCATCTCGTCGGCACCTTCGACAAGACGCGGTTCGTGGATTTCCATGCCGAGCTCTGCGCCCATTCGCGCTCGCGCATCACCGGCTGCACCCGCTGCCTCGAGGTGTGTCCGACCGGCGCGATCTCGCCGGCGGGTGATACGGTCGCGATTGACCCCTACATCTGCGCCGGCTGCGGCAACTGCGCCTCCGTGTGTCCGACGGGAGCGGCCGCCTATGCGCTGCCGCCGGCCGACGCGCTCATGCGCCGTCTGCGCACCCTGATGGGGGCCTACAGGGCCGCGGGCGGTCGCGACGCGGTGGTCCTGTTCCACGACGGCGAGCACGGTGAACCGCTGATCGATGCGCTCGCGCGCCACGGCAATGGACTGCCGGCCGCGATCCTCCCGGTCCGGGTCAACGAAATCACCCAGCTCGGTCCCGAGGCGTTCGCCGCCCTCTTCGCCTATGGCGCCGCCGGGGTGCGCATCCTCGCCCGTGCCCGCCCCAAGCACGATCTCGACAGCTTGCGCCGCGCGGTCGCCCTCGGCGACACCCTGGCTCGCGGCCTCGGCTATGGCGGCGAGGGCGGAGACCCCGTCGTCTCGCTGATCGAGACTGACGACCCCGACGCCCTGGGTGAGGCCCTGGCGGTTCAGATTGCAGGCGTGTCGGCGCAGGCGCCCTCACGCTTCATGCCTTTGGGCGGAAAGCGCGAGGTGCTGCGCTTCGCTTTCAACGAAATGCATGCAGCGGCTCCCGCGCCGGTGGCGCGGATCGATCTGGCCGCGGGCGCGCCGTTCGGCGGCCTGCATTTCCGCACCGACGATTGCACCCTCTGCCTCGCCTGCGTCGGCGCCTGTCCCACCCACGCCCTGTCCGACAGCGCCGACCGCCCGTTCCTCGGATTCGAGGAGAGCCTGTGCGTCCAGTGCGGCTTATGCGCCAACACCTGCCCGGAAAACGTGATCGATCTCCGGCCGGGCGTCGATTTCGAGGCTTGGAAGGCTCCGCGCCGGTTGGTCAAGGAGGAGGAGCCCTTCGCCTGCATCACTTGCGCCAAGCCGTTCGGGACCCGCAGCACCATCGAGCGGGTGGTGGAGAAGCTGCGCGACCGCCACTGGATGTTCCGGGGCGAAGCCGGCGAGGCACGCGTCCAGGCGCTGATGATGTGCGAGGATTGTCGCGTCGAGGTCGCGGTCAACCAGGGCTTCGATCCGCATGCCGGACCGGAACGCGACCGTCCGCGCACCACCGAGGACTACCTGCGCGAGCGCGCCGCCCGGGGTGAGGCGATCTAGGCCCGTCTTCGGATGCAGGAACGGCGCTGGCGGAGCATGGACACGGGCGACCTCGCGCCGGTGGTGGCCCTGGCCGACCGGTTGTTTCCCGACCATCCCGAGGACGCCGTGCATTTCGGCGAACGGCTCGCCCGGGGCACCGATTTGTGCCTGTCCTTGTGCGATCCCGAAACGGGAATCGCCGGCTACGCGATTGCCTATCCCTGGCCGCTCGGGTCGATTCCGGCTCTCAACCGGCCGCTCCCGACCCTGGACAAACCGAACAGCGTCTACCTGCATGATCTCGGCATCGCGCCCGCCGCGGCGGGGCACGGTCACGCCCGGACGGGCGCGGCGATGGTGGGCGAGCGGGCTCGCGCACGGGGATACGCCCGCCTCGCCCTGGTGGCGGTGAACCGGTCGGTGCGGTTCTGGGAGGCCCTCGGCTTCGCGGTCCGGGCGCCTGGGGACGCCTCCGCCGCCAAGCTCGCGGATTACGGCGCGGAGGCCCGCTACATGGTCAAGGACCTGTGACGCCGGCTCACCGGATGGCGGTGGCGCTCTCCAGGAATTTCACCAGGGCCTCCCGGTCTTCGGCCCGGGTGATCGTCTGCTCCGGCATGCGCGTGCCCGGCGTGTAGCTTGCGGGGCCGACCTCGAAGAGCCGGCCGATGGTCCGGGCATCCCAGACGATATCCATACCCTTCAGCGCCTCCGAGTAGCGGTAGCCCGGCGCCGTCGCGATCCGGCGCCCCATGATACCGGCGAGGGTCGGCCCGGCGCGCGGGCCGTCCTCGGGCGTCAGGGTGTGGCAAGCGACACAGGCGCGAAACACCTCCGCCCCGCGGTCGTCGTGATAGGCCGCGAGCGCGTCGGCCGGACGCGGCATCGCCAGGGGCCCGATCGGCGCGCCGGTCTCGGCGTTCCAGCGCCGGATCAGGCGATCGCCGCCGCCGGTGAGGAGTTCCCGTCCGTCCGGCCGCCAGGCGAGGGACCAGACCGGAAGTCCCGGTCCAACGAGGCGATGCAGGATCGTGCCCCGGCTCCGGTCGATCACCGCGACGGCACCGCCGGCCGTGGCGGCGGCGATTCGGCTCCCGTCGGGGGAGGGCGCCAGGGCGATCACCGGGTTCGGGCCGACATCGACGGCCGCGCGCGTGCGCCCATCCGGCCGCAGCAGGCGCACGACGGCGTCCCCGCCCGCAACCGCGATCTCCCCGTCCGGCGTCACCGCGAGGGCGTTCAGGATGCTCGGCAGAGTGAGCACGATCGGCACGCCCCGCGGGTCGTCGGCCCGGGGCCAGATCCGCAGCGTGGTGTCGTAGCCGGCCGACACCGTTCGTCCATCGGCCAGGAAACCGACCGCGTTGACGTTGCCCTGATGGCCTGCGAGCACGCGCGCCGGGCCGCCGGTCAGGGGGCGGATGCGGACCGTGCCGTCCCACGAGGCCGAGGCCAGTTGGCTGCCGTCGGGTGAGAGCGCGAGCGCCGCGACCGGTCCGGCATGCTCGGAAAAGACACGCTCCGGCTCGGGCTGCCCGGCGCGCCACACAGCGATGCGGCCATCCTCCGACGCCGTGACGAAGCTACCATCGGGGAGGGCGGCGACCGCGTTCACCGCCCCATCGTGGAAGCGTAGCACGGTGAGGGCCGTGCCGGTGTCGATCGCCCACAGGATGGCGGCCTGATCGAAGCCGCCGGAGATCGCGAGGCCGCCACCCGGCGCCACCGCGAGCGCGCGGACGGGGCCGCCATGCCCGCGCATCTGCGCCTCGGCGGGGAAGCCGACCGCCAGGGTTGTCGCCAAGCAGAAGGCGAGTGTCCGAAAAGTCGAAGCGGTTCCCGCCGTGGCTTTGCCGACAGGCTCCAAAACTTGGCCGATACGCCGCAAGGCATTCCTCTCGTCACAGACCGGATGTGCGGTGCAGGCAGCAAGCCTAGACGATCCGCCCGCAGGATGTCGCGGCGCCCGGGCGGGACCCGGTGACGCGGCAGGCCTGCGAGGTGCTTGATCATCGCCCGGCGATAGCGCATCGCTCGGGACATGATCGCTCACGCCCGCAGCGCCATCGAGACGGAGGTCGATCCGGCCGCATCGGATCACGGGTCGCCCCCGCACCGGGCCGCCTCCGCGGCCCTGATGCCGCTTGACGAGGCCGTGCAGCAGCTGACGGCGAACCTAGTCCCGATCCCGCCCGAGGCGGTCCCGCTCGGCGAGTCCCTTGGCGGCATCAGCGCGGCCGACCTCGAAGCGCCGCGAGCTTATCCCGCCCAACCGACCGCGCTCCGCGACGGATGGGCTGTGCGCGCCGAGGCGATCGTCGGCGCCTCTCCGTACGCGCCGATTCTCGCTCCCCACCCCCTGATCTGGGTCGAGGCCGGCGCCGGGATGCCAGAGGGCCTCGACACGATCCTGTCGCCCGAAGCGATTGAGGGCGACGTCGTGGTGGCGGATGCCCCGGCCGGTGCAGGTGTCCGCCGGGCGGGTGAGGAGATCGCATCGGGTGCGCGTCTCCTTTCCGTCGGAGACCGGATCACGGCCCTGAACCGGCTCGCGCTGCAGGCGGCCGGATTCGCGAGCGTAGCCCTGCGCCGGCCCCGCCTGAGCCTGATCGTTGTCCGGTCTGCCGAAGCCGACTCCCTGTCGCCGCTGCTCGCAACCCTGGCCGACCGGGCGGGTGCCAGCATCGACGCCGTAATCGCAGCCGACACGCCGGAGGCCATCGCCGATGCGCTGCGTCAGCAGACCGGCGATGCCATCCTGGTTCTCGGCGGCACCGGCTTCGGCCGCCAGGATCACAGCGCGGCCGGCCTGTCCCGCGCGGGGAAGGTCCAGGCCCACGGCATCGCCCTGAAGCCTGGGGAGACGGCCGGATTCGGCACGGTCGGCGACCGGCCGGTCCTGCTTCTGCCCGGGCGGCCCGACGCGGCACTCGCCGCCTTCCTGGCGCTTGCCCGGCCGCTGATCGAAGCTCTGTCCGGGGCATCGCCGGACACGCCGGCTGTCCTTCCGACCCTCCGCAAGATCGCTTCGACCATCGGTCTCAGCGAGGTCGTCTATGCCCGACGCAGGCCCGACGGCTTCCTGCCGCTGGGCAGCAGCGACCTGCCGCTCCACAGCCTGATCCAGGCCGATGCGGCAATTCTTGTCGGACCCGAATCCGAAGGCGTTCCGGCCGGCCAATCCCTCACGGGGCTCGCCCTATGATGCGGGCGGCGTCCAACGAGGCGTTTCTCGACAGGCTGGCCAGGGCCGCACGTCAGGAACAATTCCTCACCGTGGTCAGCCGCGAAGAGGCCTTGGAGCGATTCCGGGCTGCCGTACCGCATGCCCCGCTCGGGTCCGAGACCGTCGCGCTGGGGGAGGCCGTCGGGCGCGTCCTGGCCGCCGACATCGCCTCGCCCATCGACGTGCCCCCCTTCGATCGCGCCTTGGTCGACGGCTTCGCCGTGCGGGCCTCCGACACCGAAGGGGCCGGCGAAGCCCATCCGCGCCGCCTGTCCCTCAATCGCGAGATCCTGGCTTGCGGCGTGGCGCCGGCCCTGGCGGTGGCGCCCGGCACGGCCACGCCGATCGCCACCGGCGGCGTTGTTCCCCGCGGCGCCGACGCCGTCGTCATGGTGGAGCAGACCGAGTTCCAGCCCGACAGCCTCGCGATCGACCTCGCCTTTGCGGCGCGGCCCGGCCAGTTCATCGGCTATGCCGGGGCCGACATGGCCTCGGGCGAGACCGTCCTGCGCCGAGGTCTGACGGTGACGGCACGCGAGATCGGGATGCTGGCCGCCTGCGGCCTGGCATCGATCGACGTGGTTCGGCGGCCGCGCGTGGCGGTGCTCTCCACCGGCGACGAATTGGTTCCCCCCGGCCAGCCCCTGCCGCCGGGCGCGATCTACGATTCCAACGGGCCGATCGTCGTCGCGACAATCATCGAGAACGGCGGAGTGGTGCGCCCGCTCGGAATCGTCCGCGACGACGAGGTCGCTCTGGAAGCGGCGCTGCGCACCGCCATGGCGGACTGCGACGTCGTGGTCCTGTCGGGTGGCACCTCCAAGGGCGCCGGCGACGTCTCGCACCGCATCCTCCAGCGTCTCGGCGAACCCGGCATCCTCGTCCATGGGGTGGCGCTGAAGCCCGGCAAGCCGCTCTGCCTCGCGGTGGCGGAGGGCACCCCGATCGTGGTGCTTCCGGGCTTCCCGACTTCGGCGATGTTCACCTTCCACGACTTCGTGGTGCCGCTGGTGCGTGCCATGGCGGGGCTGCCCCCGCGCGAAGAGGCCAGCGTGGCGGCAATCCTGCCCCAGCGCGTCGCCTCCGAGCGCGGACGCACCGAATTCGTCATGACCGCGTTGTCCGAAACCGAGGCCGGCCTGCGCGCCCTGCCGCTGCCGAAGGGGTCCGGCTCGGTGACAGCCTTCTCCCAGGCGGACGGATTCTTCGCCATTCCCGCCGCCCGCTCCGGCCTGGAAGCCGGCGAGGCCGTCACAATCACGCGTCTCGGCGCCGGCATCCGCCCGCCCGACCTCACCATCATCGGCAGCCATTGCGTCGGCCTCGACCGGGTCGTCGGCCGGCTCGCCGCGGGCGGCTATCGGGCTCGTACCCTGTGGGTCGGCTCCGCCGGTGGTCTCGCCGCCCTCGGCCGGGGCGAATGCGACCTCGCGGCGATGCACCTCCTCGACCCCGAGTCCGGCACCTACAACCGGCCCTTCCTGGGGCCGGGCATGATCCTGGCCGAGGGCTGGGGGCGCCTGCAGGGCGTGGTCTTCCGGCCCGGTCATCCCCTGTTCGCGGACCGCTCGGCCGCCGAGGCCGTGGCGGCGGCGCTGGCCGAGCCCGAGATGGTCATGGTCAACCGCAACACGGGGTCCGGGACGCGGGCCCTGGTCGAGGGACTTCTGGCGGGCGCCCGGCCACCGGGCTTCTGGAACCAGCCGCGCTCACACAACGCCGTCGCGGCGGCGGTGGCGCAGGGACGAGCCGATTGGGGCGTCGCCATCACGACGGTCGCCCGGGCCTACGGCCTCGGTTTCCTGCCGCTGGCCGACGAGCGCTATGATTTTGCCTACCGGGCCGAGCACGCCGCCCGGCCGGCCTTGGCCGCCTTCCTGGCCTGTCTCCGCGAGCCTGAGACGCGGGCCCTCCTCAGCGAGGCCGGGTTCTCGCCCGCGGAACCCGCGTGACGCCCGCCCGGGTCATCGGTCTCGCCGGGTGGAGCGGCGCGGGCAAGACCACGCTGCTGTCCCGCCTGATCCCGGTTGTGGTCGCGCGTGGGATCAAGGTCGCCACCATCAAGCACGCGCATCACGCCTTCGACGTGGACCGGCCTGGCAAGGATTCCTACGTTCACCGCGAGGCCGGAGCCTCGGAGGTCATCGTGTCCTCGGCGCGGCGCTGGGTCCAGATGCATGAGATCGGGGAAGCGGCAGAAGCGCGGCTCTCCGACTTGCTGCGCCGGCTCTCACCCTGCAATTTCGTCATCGTTGAAGGTTTCAAGCGCGAGGCCCACGCCAAGCTCGAGGTCCACCGCGTGGCCAACGGCCAGCCGCCGATGCACCCGCACGATCCCCGCATCCTCGCCGTGGCGAGCGATCGGGCATTTCCCGAGGCGTCCATCCCGGTGGTCGACCTCGACGCGATCGATCGGATCGCCGATCTGGTCCTGGCCTTGGCCGAACCGATGCCGGCGGCGCTGGCGCGCCTGGAGGAGTCATGGCCCAGCTGACCGACGACTGCTTCGCCTTCGGTGGCGCGCTGATGCGCATCGAGGACGCCGTGGCGCTGATCGGCGAGCGCCTCCCGGTGCTGGCCGGTACCGAATGGCTGCCCCTGGGGCAGGCGGATGGGCGAGTCGCGGCCGAGGACGTCACCGCCCTGCACGATGTGCCGCCCTTTCCGAACTCGGCCGTGGACGGCTATGCGGTGCGGCATGCCGACCTGAGCCCCGAAGGCGCGACGCGGCTTCCGGTGCGGGGGCGGCTTCCGGCCGGGGCCTCGCCCGAGGCCGTCGCGCCCGAAGGCGGCGCGATCCGGATCTTCACCGGCGCGCCGATGCCGCCCGGGGCCGACACGGTGTTCATGCAGGAGGACGTCCAGCGCGAGGGCGATGCCGTGATCCTGCCCGCCGGCCTGAAGCGCGGAGCCAATGCCCGCGCGGCGGGCGAGGATATCGCCCAGGGGACCTGCGCGGTTCCGGCCGGACGGCGCCTGCGTCCGCAGGACCTGGCCCTGGCGGCAGCCTCCGGTCACGACAGGATCGCCGTGCGGACGCGCCTGCGCGTGGCCCTGTTTTCAACCGGCGACGAACTCACCGAGCCGGGACGGCCGCTGCCGCCCGGAGCGATCCACGATTCCAATCGGGTGATGCTCGCGACCCTGCTCACCCGCCTCGGCGCGGAGGTGGCGGATCTCGGCATCCTGCGCGACGAACCCGCGGTGCTGGCCTCCCGGCTCCGCCAGGCAGCGCGGGATCATCACCTGATCCTGACCTCCGGCGGCGTCTCCACGGGGGAGGAGGACCATGTCAAGGCAGCGGTCGAGGCCGTCGGTTCGCTGATGTTCTGGCGCCTCGCCATCAAGCCCGGCCGGCCGGTGGCGATGGGCGTCGTGGACGGTACCCCGTTCGTCGGGCTGCCGGGCAATCCCGGCGCGGTCTACGTGACCCTGCTCTTCGTGGTGCGCCCGCTCCTCGCCCGGCTGGGGGGCGCCGTCGATCCGCCGCCGATCGGCCAGCCCGTCCGGGCGGCCTTCAGCTATAAGAAGAAGGCCGGTCGGCGGGAATTCGTGCGCGTCAGCGTGGCGCTGGCGCCCGACGCCGTGCTGGAGGCGGCCAAGTACCCACGCGATGGGGCGGGCGTCCTCTCCTCCCTGACCGAAAGCGACGGGCTGGTCGAACTGGCCGACGCGGTCACCGCCGTCGCGCCGGGCGACATTCTGACCTTCTATCCACACGCCACGCTCTGGTAGCCGAGGGTGGTCCCAGCCGCCCGTGCCGCTTCCGCGTGCAGGCTGGACAGCGCCGCGGCGTCGCCGGTGATGCGGGCCGCGAGGTAGTAGGTCTCCCAGCCAACCGACCGGAACGCGAGGCCGAAGCGCGCGGCGATCGCCGGCGTGCCCATGCCGCCATCGGCCGCGCCCGTGGCGATCAGCGCAGCCACCGCCTGATGGGTGAACTCTTCCGTCTCCGCACCGAGGATCGCGCCGGGTTCCAACCCGGACTCGGCGCAGAGCCGCTCGAACCAGATCCGGGTCCCCGCGCCGCGCTGGCGGTTGACGAAGCGCAGGCGCAGTCGGGCGATGTCGCTCACGGACGCGACCGCGTGCGGATTGCCGGGCGGAAGCATCAGGCCCTGCTCGCGCCGGAACAGCGGCCAGACAGTCAATTCTGAATCCCGGAACAGCGCGTCGAACGGCGCCGGTGCCGGCCCCTCGGAGCCGTAATGGAAGCCGACCGCATCCGCCGTTCCGGACCGCAGATGCGCCAGGGCGTCGAGGCTTCCGGCGACCGCGAGCGTGACGTCGGACCGTTCCGCGATGATCCCGAGCAGCAGCGGATCGTGGCTCGCGGCCAGCCGGAGCGTGACGGGCTTTGGCGTCTCGATCGCTTGAAGTGCCTGCTCCAGCCGCTGTGACTCGGCGTCAAGCACAGGCTCGAGCCGCGCATAGGTTGCCGACAGGGCGGCGTGCAGGGCGCGGCCATAGGGTGTCAGCGTAGTGCCGTGCCCTTTGGTCTTGACCGCGATAGGTTTGCCCAGAGCCGCCTCGATGGCGGCCACCCGGCTCCAGGCCGAGCGGTAGGAAATCCCGAGCGTTCGCGCCGCGCTCAGCAGCGACGCCGATCCCGCCAGAGCGTCCAGGAGCGCGAAGGTCGATCGGAGCGCAAGGTTACGCCACGTCCCATCGGCCTCCAGATCGATCCGCATCGGCAAGGTCTTTCCTATTGATCTTTCGGTCCTCTCCGTATCATCCCCGAACCTTCCCTGCAGCCCGGTCCCGATGTTTCAGACTCTTCAGGAGACGATCTCGCGTCTGACGACCCTCGATCGCGACGTCTTCGCGATCGCCTGGCTGTCCCTGCGCGTCAGTCTCACGGCGGTGGCCATTGGGCTCTGCGTCGGCATTCCCCTCGGGGCGGTCCTGGCAGTGTCCAGCTTTCCAGGTCGGTCGATCCTAGTCGGGCTCCTGAACGCCTTCATGGGTTTGCCGCCGGTGATCGTCGGCCTGGTGCTCTACCTCGTCCTGTCGCGTTCGGGGCCTCTGGGAAGTTTCGGGCTGCTGTTCACCCCGGGCGCCATGGTGGCGGCGCAGGCCGTTCTGGCGACGCCCCTGGTCGCGGCGCTCACCCGGCAGGTCGTGGCCGATGCCGAAGCGCATCTCGGCGACCAGCTCCGCTCCCTCGGGCTGTCGGCACCGCGCCGCGCCCTCGCGCTCATCCACGACACCCGCTTCTCCCTCGTGACGACGGCGCTGGCCGCCTTCGGGCGGGCGATCTCGGAGATCGGCGCGGTTCTGGTGGTGGGCGGCAACATCGACGGGCACACCCGGACGATGACCACGGCGATTTCGCTGGAGACCCAGAAGGGCGATCTCAGCCTCGCGCTCGCCCTCGGGCTGGTGCTGATCGCCCTCGTCGTCCTGGTCAACGCCGTGGCGGCGATCCTGCGCGGCTACGCGCTCCGGGCCTATGGTTGAGCCGATGCCCGCCCTTGACCTCGACGGCCTCGTGCTGACCCGCAACGGCACCCGCATCCTGGACGGCCTCGATGCCCGCATTCCGGCTGCCGGCATCACCGCGCTGATCGGCCCGAACGGCGCCGGCAAGAGCGCTACCCTGCGGGTCATCGACGGCCTGCTGCGTCCCGATGCCGGGTCGGTGTTGATCGTAAGCCAGGGGCCGGTCCGCCGCGCGCACCTGTTCCAGCGGCCGGCCCTGCTGCGGGCGAGCGCGCGGGCCAACGTCGCTCTGGCGTTGGTCCCCCTCGGCCTGTCCCGGACCGAGCGTGCGGCCCGCGCCCACGCCGCCCTGGTCCGGGTCGGGCTCGGCCACCGGGCCGACGCGCCGGCGACGCGCCTGTCCGGCGGCGAGCAGCAGCGGCTGGCCCTCGCCCGTGCCTGGGCGGTCACGCCCGACCTGCTGCTCGCCGACGAGCCCACCGCCAATCTCGACCCCGGGGCCACGGAGCTGGTGGAAGGGCTGATCGCCGACATGGCGCGGCAGGGCGCCAAAGTGGTGCTCGTGTCCCACAACCTCGGGCAGGTCATGCGGCTCGCCGCCGACGTCGTGGTGCTCGCGCGCGGCCGTGCCGTCGAGCAAGGCCCGACCCGCGCACTCCTCACATCACCCCAGGCCCCCGAAACGCGGGCCTACATCACCGGAGAACTCCCTTGGACATCCTTCGCCGCGGCCTCGTAACCTTCGGCCTCCTGTTCGCCCTCGGCGCCGCCTCCGGCGTTCGGGCCGAGCCGGCCTCGATCGTCGTCGCCTCCACCACCTCCACCGAGCAGTCCGGCCTGTTCAAGCACCTGCTGCCGCTGTTCGAGGCCAAGTCCGGCATCGCCGTGAAGGTGGTCGCCCTCGGCACCGGCCAGGCCCTCGACGCGGCCCGGCGCGGCGATGCCGATGTGGTGCTGGTCCACGACCGGCCTGCCGAGGAAAAGTTTCTGGCGGAGGGGTTCGCCACCCGGCGCTGGGACGTGATGTACAACGATTTCGTCCTGATCGGGCCGAAGTCCGATCCGGCGGGCGTGCGCGGCGGCGATGTCGTGGCGGCCTTCGGCAAGCTCGCGACCGCGAAGGCGCCCTTCGTCTCGCGGGGCGACCGTTCCGGCACCCACAGCGCCGAGCTGCGGACCTGGAAGGATGCGGGAATCGATCTCCCGGCGGTCAAGGGCGACTGGTACCGCGACATCGGCCAGGGCATGGGTCCGGCCCTGAACACCGCCTCGGCCCTCAATGCCTACCTTCTGGCCGATCGCGGAACCTGGCTCTCGTTCAAGAACCGGGGCGACCTCACCATCCTGGTCGAGGGCGACAAGCACCTGTTCAACCCCTACGGCGTCATGCTGGTCAATTCGGCCAAGCACCCGGGCGTCAAGGCGAAGGAGGGTCAGGCCTTCATCGACTGGCTCGTCTCGCAGGACGGACAGGCGGCCATCGCCAGCTACAAGATCGACGGCAAGCCGCTGTTCTTCCCGAATGCCGGGCCGTAGCACGCGGCGGTGACGCCGCGCGCGACGGACCCGGTCAGCGGATGTTGCCGGATTGGCGGCGCCGGGCGACGTACCAGATGCCGAGGGCGATGACCGCGATCACCAGGCTCAGCCAGATCCAGTTGAAATCCGTGGCCGCCGCATTGGCGGCCGTGGAGTTCGAGCCGGCGGGCCCGTTTTCCGGGATCGGCGGCGCCGGGTTGGTCTGCTGGGCGAGTGCGCCACCGAGAGTGGCCGTCCACAGGGCCACGGTCGTCGTCAGGGTGCGGATCTGGGTCATCGCGGTCTCCTCGCGTCCTGCTACTTCTCGGCCGTGCGGCCGGCGCCGTACTGGTACGCCGGCGCAGCGGTGAGTTCGGCCTTGGTCATGCGGACCTCCGCCTCGATCGGGACGCCGCCGGCCAGGACGGTGGCCCGACCCGCGGTCGGCTTCTTGGTCTCGTCGATGGTCCCGGTGGCGGGGTTGACCTGATCGGTGTGCTTGTTCTGGACCGATCCGAGCACTTCGCGAGTGGTGTCGGCCCCCGGCATGGTCTCGGGCTGGACCTTGGCCGCAGCCGCGGCGCTCGGGGCCGTCTCGGGGGTCGTCACCGAGGTCGGCCCGGAGGTGAGCGGCACATCCTTCATGTTCCAGCCAACCTTATCGAAAGGCACCGCCACGAGCTTCTCGCCGATGCCGAGGAAGCCCCCGACCCCGATGATGACTGCTTCGACCCGACCCCCGTCGCCGATGAGGACGTCGTCGATCGAGCCGACGCGGACGTGATCCATCCCGACCACCGGAAGCCCGATGATCTTGGAGCCGCGCAGGCCGCCCGGCCGAGGCTGCGCGGCCCCCGCGCCCTCCGCGGCCGGCTGTGCATGCGCGCCGCTCCCGGACAGTGCCGGGATCGCCAGCAGGGACAGGGCGAGGAGCAGGGCGCTCCGGCGTTGGGTAGGCATCGCAGACTCCACGAAAGCAGGTGGCCTCGCAGGAACGCGGACGACCGATTGACAACGCGGCGGCGCGGACGGGAGTTCAGGGACCGCGAGCCGCACCGCGTCCGGGAATTGACTCTCCGCGCCGGTCAGGGCTGATCTGTCCCGGCCTCCCATGCTGTTCACGCACCTTTCCGACGACCTGTTCAAGCCGCTTGCCTCGCCGAGCCGGGCCTTCAACGCGGCCCTGCTGCTGCACCTGCACGCCCGCGTCTTCGGCGACACCGCCGAGCCCCTGCGCAAGAGCGAACTCCTGGGCGCGATCGGCGACTTCGCGGCGGATTTCGTCGACCGGGAGATCGACGACGAGGCCGTGACGCCGGTCGAGCCGAATGAACGCCGCTCCGTGGTCTACCGGCGGCTCCTCGATGCCGGATGGCTGGTCGAGCGGCGCGAGCGCTACGTTCCGGTGGTCGAATTCGACCCCGAGGCCCGGATGGTGATCGACGAACTCGCGCGCCTCGACCGGGGCGAGCGGCGCTCCTACGGCGGCGCCGTGCTCGACGTTCTGGGGAGCTTGGAAAGCGCCATTGCCAACCCGGCCGAGCGTTCCGAGGCCCTGGTCAACGCGGCGAAATCGGCTCGCACGTTCCTCAGCCACCTGCGCAACCTCGCCGGGTCGATGCGCAAGAGCGAGGAACGCATCCTGCGCGAGGCGGACCAGGGCACCGCCCTGCGGCTCTACTTCGAGGAGTTCGTGGCACGCCACCTCGTCAGCGATTACCGGACGCTGTACACCCGTTTCAATCCGTTCCGCTTCCGGTCCGGAATCGTGCGCGAGGCGGGCCGCGCCCTGCGCGATCCACTGACCCTGCGGGCGCTGACGGATGCGGGCCTGCGCGAGGGGCGGGCACCCGACCGGGACAGCGCCGAGCGGGCGGTCCGCAGCGACCTCGCCGAAATCCTGGCGATCTTCGAAGGGCTCGACCGGCATCTCGATGCCGTCGGCGATATCGTGGCCCGGCTCGAACGCCGCATCGCCGCGACCCTCCGCTACCTCGATCATCGCGATTCCGACCGCATCGAGCGGACCGCCGCCGCCCTGCGGGCGGTCGCCGGGAGCGACGACGTCCTCACCGGACTGCCTGACCCGCAGGTCTCGCTCTTTCGTCCGCCGATCGGGGAGCCGCATTGCTACGCCCCACGCCTGCGCCGGGCACCCATCGAATCCGAGCCCCTGCCGGAGATCGAGATCGACCCCGTCGTCGAAGCCTTCATCGCCGCCAAAGACGCCTTTCGCGAGCGCGTCGCAGTCACCCCGGAACGGGTGGTGGCGTTCATCGAGGGACGGCTCGGCCCCGAACGCGCCATTCGGGGCTCGCAGATCCGGATCGCGGACGTGGACGATTTCGTGGTGTTCCAGCGCCTGCGCGAGATCGACGTCCTGTTCGACGGCACGCTGCGGGGCCGCTACCGGTTGTCCCGCGTCGAGGGCCGCGTCTCGAATGGCTGGCTCGACTGCCCGGATTTCCTGCTCGAACGCGCGCCGGCGTTGCGACGGTGATCAGATCAGGTCCGGCCCCGGGTCGGACCTCTGCTGAATTCGATCAATCTTCGCGGTCTTCGAAAACGTGTCGATTGTTCATCGCGTTACATTCCGGCTCGTTAGCACTGGATGTTTAATCCCGGCCCTTGGCAAAATTCTGGGTCGGGTTCATGCTCCCGTCGATTTCGTGCCCAAGACGCGAAACCAAGACGCGAAGCGCAGAAGATGAAAGATTGCGGGAGCGATCGCCCATGACCACCGCCAAATGCCTGATCAAATCCGCCTGGATCGCCGCCGAAGTCGGGCGCGAGCGTTGCGAACGGGTTCTCGTGGTCGAGACCTACATCGCGGTCAGCCCGCTGGAGCCGAACTACGATCCGGCCCGTTACGAGGCTATCGTGGCCGAGGTGCAGCGGGTGCTGGCGGCCAACCCGTCCCTCGACCGCGCGTCCATCCTCAGCATGCATCGCGACACGGCCTGCCTCTCGCTCTTCCGGGCGACGCCGGCCGTCGCCGCCTGACGGGCTCGCCAGCCCCGACCCGCGTACCCATGGCGGACGGGCCGGGGAGACGGTAGAGACTGCGTCCGGCGTGGGGCGCCTTTCCGCGGCCGCGCCGGTCCGACCCGCGCGCCCGAGACCCGCCATGCTCGAACCCTTTCGCGCCATCCTGGATGGCGAGGACCCTCCGCCGCCCGGCGCCCGTGCGCCCTCCGATGAGGAGCTGACGCGCGCGCTGCAGGTGCTGCTGAAGAGCCAGTGCGTCTATGCCGGCACGCCCGGCATCGGCCGCTCCTACGAACTGGCCCGCCACTACGCGCCCTTCTTCCAAGCCTATTTCGCCTGCCTCGGCTACGGCTTCGAGGTGATGCATCGCGACCAGATGGTTTGCCTGCGGGTGCCGCCCGAGGGCATCCGCCACGATGCGCAGGCCGAGCGCCTGCGCAAGGACGAGACCCTCGTGCTGCTCGCCCTGCGCCTCGCTTACGAGGAGGGCCTTCGCGCGCACCGGGTCACGACCGACGGGGTGGTCGAGTGCACCACCGACGACATCGTCGAATCGATCCGCACCGCCACGCGCAGCGACCCGCCCGAGGAGGCTCGCCTGACCGAGATCCTGCGCCTCTTCGCGCGCAAGGGTGCGCTGCGGCTGGGCGAGCGCGACAAGATCGAGAAGATCACCCCCCTGATGGTCCTGCCCGGCATTGCCGTTCTGTCACCCGACGCCTGGATGGACCAGGTTCGCGCCTGGGGTGCCGCGCGGGGCGACGACGAGGGCGGACCGGCGCAAGACTGACCGAACAGGACTGACCGAACAGGACTTGCGGAACAGCTCCGGATGCGCTTCGACCCGGAGCCGCGGCGTCACGCGGCCGGAGGGACGACGCGGCGGCGAGGCCCGCAGACGACCGCGCATCCCCAGGCCGGGGCCGGCACCGGCTTGCATCCGGGGCGGCATGCGTCCATGCCGGGACACTCATTTCAGCCCTGGGACAACCTGCACCGGCCGTGTATCGCCTCACCGACATCGTCCTCTCGAACTGGTACCTGATCCGCCGCGAGCAGATCCGGATCCGGGGCGCGGCTGCGCTGGTGGGTCCGACGGGCGCCGGCAAGTCGACGATCTTCGATGCGGTCGGCACGGTGCTGGCCGGCAACAACGCCAGCCGCCTCGCCCTCAATGCCTCGGCCTCGGGGCGCAGTGCGCGGACGGTGCGGGACTATTGCCTGGGCTGGATCAGCGATCCGGCCGAGGGCGGCCGCCCGACGCGGGAAGCCTGCGAGACGCTGATCGTCCTGGTGTTCGAGAACGAGACCACGGGCCGGGTCGTCTCGGCCGGTCTCGCCCTGGCGGCACGAGCCGAGGACAGCCGCGAAACCACGCTGTCGCGCTTCGTCCATGTGGGCCACCGCTTCGAGATCGCGGATTACGTGCGCGAGGCGCCCGGCGGCAGCTTCGTGGCGCCCTGGGCCGAGATCGCCAAGGATCTGCGCACGCGCGGCGAGACCTTCGACGAGTACCGGGCCTCCGGCGAGCGCTTCACCGCCGAACTGCTCGGGATGCTGCGCGAGGGCGCGGCGGTGCCCGAGCCGCGCCATTTCCTGCGCACCTTCTCCAACGCCGTCGCGTTCAAGCCGATCTTCGATTCCTCGGCCTTCGTGCGCTCCTTCGTGCTCGAACCCGAGCCCCTGGACGTCGCGCGCATCCGGCAATCGGTCGAGACCTGGCGCCGCCTCCTCGAGACGATCGAGGAACTGGAACGCCGGCTGTCGCACCTCGCCCGCATCCTCGGGCGCTACGAGACCTGGGCCGAGGCGAGCCTTGCGGCGTCCCTCGGCGAGTTGCGGGCCGCCGATGCCGATCTGCGCCGCCGCATCCTCGATCACGACACGGCGCGTTCGGCCCTGAAGGATGTCGCCGAACGCCTGCGCATCGCCCGCGAAAGCGTCGCCACCAGCCAGGGCTTCGTGCGCGAGATCGATGGCGAGATCGCGGGCAAGAAGGCGCTGCTGGCCGGGACCGCCGCCGAGGGACGGCTGGCCGCTTCGAATGCCGGGCTCGCCATGCTGGCGCGCGACCGGCGCGACCTCGCTGCCCGTGTCGGCGAGCTGGTCGGGATCGTCCTCGACGCCGGCAAGCTCACGGTGATCATCGGCGAGATCCGGAAGGTCTCGCCGGAGGCCGCTCGCCTGGTGGAGGCCTGCGCCCGGTCCGGCCTGCGCCGGGAGGCGAACCCGGAGGAGACGCTGCGCTCGGACGGGCCGCTGGCCGCCCTCGTCGGCGGCCTCGCCGGGATGCCGGAGATCACGGCGCCGCTGGAACGGTCCGCGGAGGACGCGGCGCTTCGCGCCCGCGCCCTGGAGAACGAGGCCCAGACCCGCGCGCCGGCGCCGAGCGCGGGTGGGCGAGGCGCGGCACCTCGGCTGTCGTCGGACGTCGCCGCCTTCCGCGAAGAGCTCGGCCGGCTCGGAATCGTGGCGACGCCGGTCTGCGAGTTGGCCGAGATCACCGATCCGAAATGGGGGCAAGCCCTCGAAGGCCTCCTGGGCGGCGCCCGCGAGGCCCTGGTGGTGCAGCCGGACCGCCTCAACGAGGCGTTCGGCCTTCTCGAAGCGCGCAAGAGCCAGTTCTATCGCTGCCTCCTGGTGAAGACCACGGATACCGCCCGCCGCCGGGGCGGGCGCGACGACGAGGGACCGCTGGCGCTGATCGAGACGGCGGACCCGCACGCGCAGGCCTTCCTCGGAGCGCGACTCGGGGGCTACGACCTCGCCCCGAACGATGCGGCCCTCGCCCATATGAGCCGCGCTGTCGCGCCAAGCGGGCGATCGACCTCCGGTATGGCCTACTCGGTGGTGCGCCCGGTCCAGCTGATGATGACCCGTGGCCATCGCGGGCCGACCGCCGAAAGCCGCCAGGATTGGGAGCAGGCGGTTGCCGAGGCCCGCCGGGCCCGGGCGGAGGCCGACGTCCTGCGCGAAGCCGCGCGGATTGCCGCCGCTCTGACGCGTCGCCTGTCCGAAACGAATCTCGACCTCGCCGAACTGCGCGCCGAGGCGGACGCGCTCGAAGGCCGCCGCCGGAGCCTGACGACGGAGCGGGACAGCGTCGAGCGGGCCGAGACCGGCGTGCTGGAGGCGGAATTGGCGGAACTCGCCAAGGAACGTTCGGCCTATCTCACCGAACTGGTCCAGGTGCTGGAGCCGAAACGCGATCTGCTCCTCGGCGAGGAGGCCGGCCTGAAGGCCAGGGTGGCGACGAGCCGCGAAGCGGCCCGCGCCGCGCTCCAGGCCCGTCGGACCGCGTATCAGCGCTGGACCGGGGGCGATTCGATGCGCATCCGGCTGGTCCGGCCCGAGGGCTTCGACCCGGCCGCGCTGGCCACCCTCCGGGCCGAGCGGGCCGAACTCGATTCGAAGGCCCTCGGGAGCCTTGCCAGTGCCGCCCGCGCCCGCTCTCGGGACGCGGCGGAGACCGCACGGACGCAGGGGCGCGCCGCCGAGCGCGATCTCGCCGAATATTGCGTGCAGTGGCGGGTCGAGAACCCCCTCGGCACCGGCGATGCCCCCGCCTCCTTCGGCTATGGCTGGGCCAAGCGCGCGCATGACGAGGTCGCGGGCCACGAGCTACGGCGCTACCGCGACCAGGCGCGGCGGGCGGAGAGCGAGATGCGCCGCCTGATGATCGAGGATCTGCTGACCCGCCTCGCCGACAAGTTCGAGCGGGTGCGCGCGCGCCTCGACGCCCTGAACGAGCGCCTGTCGAGCCAGACCTTCACGGGCCAGACCTACGCCTTCGAGGCGGAGGTGGACCGGCGCTACGCCGCCGTCCACGCCCTGGCGACCGAGGTGGCGCGCTCGCCGGATGCCGCGCAGGCGATCCTGCCCAACGAGGACGGCACCATCCCGGAAGGCCCGCTCTCCACCGCCATCGACGAGATCACGGCCCTGATCGCCGGGGACGAAAGCGCGACGCGGCTGGCCGATTACCGCAATTACTTCGTCTATGAGATTGGCATGCGCGACCGGGCGGGCAACCGCACCACCATGTCGAATCGGGCGCTGCGCGGCTCGGGCGGCGAGGCCCAGGCGCCGTTCTACGTGGCCATCGCGGCCTCGCTCGCCTCCGCCTATTATCCCGGCGACCGGCCTGGCGACGAGAATCCCGGCCTCGGCCTGTGCCTGCTCGACGAGGCCTTCTCCAAGCTCGACGTGCGCAACAGCCAGGCGCTGGTCGATCTCTATCAGGCCTGGGGCCTGCAACTCCTGATCGCCGCGCCCGAGGACAAGCGCACGACCCTGACCGAGGTGATGGACACCATCGTCACGGTCTACAAGAGCCCCGACCTCACATCCGTGCGGATCGAGGCCGAGCACCCGCTGGAAGCGGCCAAACGCGCGCTGGCTGCGATCAACCCCGAGCGCCAGGGTATCGAGGGGTTCCGGGTCGACGCTGCCGAGTAGGGCAGGGTTCTGCGCTACCAGACCGGCTCCGGCCCGTACCAGGTGAAGTGCTTCTTCACCGGCTCGATGACGTCCCAGGTGCCGGAGAAGCCCGCTGGCGTCACGAAGGCATCGCCCGCCCGATAGGTTCGGGCCGTCCCGTCAGCATCCGTCACCGTCACCACGCCCTCGATGAGCTGGATGAACTCGGCCCGGCCGAAGTCGATACGGAACTTACCCGGCTCGCAGGTCCAGATCCCGGCCGCGAACAGGTCGTCCGGGCTCCTGTAGATGTAGGTCGCGGTCTGCTGCGGCTTGCCCGACAGGATGCAGGCGCGCTCCGGCCAATAGGGCGTCGCGGCCGGCTGGACGGCCGGAAAATCATAGGTCGAGCGGGTCGGCCCCTCGCGCAGGGGCGGCGGCGACGGGACCCTTCGGAAAGACGGCAGAGCACCGAGTAACGCCATCACGGGCATGGCGAAGGTGTGAATCAGGCGCGCAATTTCCATCGATACCATCCCGCGCTGTCGCGTTTCGTGCACCAAGGTGATGGTCTACGAGGCAACCAGCGGTGGGCAAGTTCAATGATCCAGTCCTGCACCGATCCCTCGCGCGATCGTTAAGCAACGGTTCTGATAACCGTCTTTGTCGTCCGCTCGTCGGACCGGAATTCCAGCACCGACGACCGAAATCGCACCCATGACTGCCGCGTCGCCGAAAATCGACATGCCGATGTCCGGACGGAGGGCGGCAGCGACGTCGTTCTGGGGTCGATCAACGCGATCCGCAGCGTCACTGAGTGCGCGGCCCGGTGTTTCCGCCACCCAAGCCGGACATGGCAAACATGGCAAGCAGCCAACGCGCAAAAGCGCGCCGAAATCGAGCCCATCATAACTGCAACAAATGTTTGTCGGGTTCCAAACATTTCGCCGCCACCCGGAACTACACCAATGGATAGGACCGACTTCACTTGCACAAGAGATCGATTAGGGCTCTATTTCAGCGGCTGGATGAATAGAGTCTAACGACCTCTGAGACCGAGGGCCGCCGCGATGGATACGGATCGAACGCTGCTGGTACTGCTGACGGAGAACAATGCGCTGGTCGGGATCGACCTGTGCGAAGCACTGGTGGAGGCGGGCTATCGCGTGGTCGGGCCGGTGGCGACGGTGGCGGAGACCGAGGCGCTCCTGGCAAACCAGGCCATCGATCTCGCGATCATCGAGCCCTTCCTGCGGGATGGCGATTGCACGGACACGATGAGGCAACTCCGCCGGCGCGGCGTCCCGTTCGTCGTGCACGCCTCGTGCGGTCGCGACGATCCCCTGGCTCTGGGCTTTACCGACGCGCCCTGGCTCACCAATCCTGCGGTTCCCCGAGATGTCGTCATCACGCTCGGTGACATCGCGTTCGGGAGTTCCTGAGATGGCGCCTCACTTTGGCAGCCAGCCGGCGGGGGAGTGGACCTTCACCCTCACGCCGGACGTATCGGTCAACCCGTTCATCCGGAAACTCGAATGCTTCGCGCACCTGTCGGGGGAGGACCGTAGCGCCCTGTTCCGCTTGATCGCGAATGGGCGGGATTATCCGGCACAGGCCGACATCCTCCGCGAGGGCGAGCCGGCGGACGGCATCCTTATCGTCCTCAAAGGCTTCGCCTGCCGGAATCAGTTTCGCCAGACCGGCGCGCGCCAGATCACCGCGTATCTGGTTCCGGGGGATCATTGCCATCTGGAAGCCGATCTCGTCAGTCGAATGGATCACACGGTCAGTGCGTTGTCGGCCTGCCGCATCGCTCGAATTCCCGCGGACGCCTTGCGGGCCGCGACCCGCCAGCATCCGACCCTGCGCAAGGCCCTGCAGCGGAGCGATCGAGTCGACGAGGCCACGCTGCGCGAATGGATCGTCAATATCGGGTGCCGCTCGGCCATCGAGCGCATCGCACATCTGTTCTGCGAACTGCACCTCCGCCTGTCGAGCGTCGGACTCACGACCGGGATGACCTGCGATTTGCCCCTGACGCAATCGGAAATCGCGGTGACGGTCGGGCTGTCGAACGTGCACGTCAACCGCTCGCTCCAGGCCTTGCGGCGACAGCGGCTCATCGCCCTCTCGGGCAAACGGCTGACGATCCTCGATTGGACCCGCCTTACGGACTTGGCGGAGTTCAATCCGGCCTATCTGAACCTCGGCCAGATCGGACAGATCGGCCACGACATCTGAGGCGGCTTCCGCCTGAACGACGCGGAAGCCACGGCGGGCAAGCCCGCGGGTCGGAGCCTCAGCCCCTCTGCCCGGATTGGGGATCGATGGTGCCGGTCTCGGTTTCCAGACGGTCGTCCGAGGCTTCGTCGAAGGCCTGCATCCAGGCCTCGCGATCCGGGCTTCCCTCCGCATAGGGGCAGCTTTCCCGCTGCTTGCCGTAGAGTCGGGCATTGCGGCCCTTGATGAAGGGGCTGTCGCTGGCGGTCGCGCCGTCGCTCATGTCTCGATTCCTCATCCTGTGTCCCGGCATGGGCACCCCCGCCGGGTTCCAGGGATCAACCCGGAGGCGCCGTCGCGGTTCACCGCTGCGGCGCCGGGGCAGGTAGCCGCGAGCGGATGCGGGCCGAGCGCACTCGAGGAGGAGATCCAGGCCCAGCTCAGCCCTCGTGAACGGACGCCCCGCGCAGCTCCACCGCCCGTCGCAGACTGCGCGAGAGATCCTCCACCGAGTAGGGCTTGCGCAGCAACTCGAAGCCGTGGGTCCCCTGTTCGGCGATGACGTGGCTGTAGCCGGACGCGAGCACCACCGGCAGGCCGGAGTGCCGGGCGCGGATGGCGTGGCCGAGATCGATGCCGTTCATCCCCGGCATGACCACGTCGGAGAACACCACGTCGAAGGGCGCGGGCGCTTGCCCGAGCGCCTGAAGCGCCTGCTCCGCATCGGTCACCCAGCGGGTCGCGTAACCGAGTTCCTGGAGTGCCTGGGTCGCGAAAGCCCCGACTTCGAGGTTGTCCTCGACCACCAGAACCCGCGTGCCGTGACCATCGGCCAGAGGAGCGGGTTCGGGAAGCGCCGCCTGGGTCGCCATCGCGCCGCGCACCCGCGGGAGATAGAGCGTGAAGGTGGTGCCATGGCCGAGTTCGCTCTCCACCACCACCTCGCCACCGGATTGCTTGGCGAATCCGAACACCTGGGACAGGCCGAGCCCGGTGCCTTGGCCGACGCCCTTCGTGGTGAAGAACGGCTCGAAGATCCGCTCCAGCACGTCGGGTGGAATGCCGGAGCCGGTGTCGGACACCGAGACCGCCACGTAATCGCCGCGTATCCGGGGATGGGCGCGGACCGCTGGGATCGCGAGGGCACGGCTGACCCGGATCCCGAGGCGACCCTCGCCGTCCATGGCGTCGCGGGCATTGACCACCATGTTGACGAGGGCCGTGTCGAACTGGCTCGGATCGGCATCGACGAGGCAGGTGAGCGGCGCTCCGTCGGGGGCATGGCCGGGGTCGACCTTGGTCTGGACCTGGATGCGCGCCCCTGTCAGCGTCCCGACCATGTCCGCGACGGAGGCGACGCTGCGGGCGACGTCGAACACCTCCGGACTCAGGGCCTGCCGCCGGGCGAAGGCCAGAAGCTGGCCCGTCAGCTTGGCAGCGCGCGACACCGTATCGGAAATCGCGCCGATGTAGCGCTGACGCCGCTCCTCCGGCAGATCGGGTCGTTTCAGGAGATCGGTGGAGGACTTGATGACCGTCAGGAGATTGTTGAAGTCGTGGGCGACACCGCCGGTGAGCTGTCCGACCGCTTCGAGCTTCTGCGACTGTCGCAGCTGATCCTCGAGAATCTTGCGCTCGGTGACGTCGCGCCCGGCGGCGTAGAAGTGATCACCTTGCGGGATCGCATTCCAAGACACCCAACGCACATCCCCATCCGCCGTCCGCATGCGGACGTCGAGATTGTCAAGGATGCCGCCCTCCGTCAGGCGCGCGAACGCCGCACTGGCCGCCGCAACATCGTCGGGATGAAGGAACCCATCGAAGCGGGAGCCGACCAGCGCATCCGCCGGCCAGCCCAGCATCTCGGTCCAGGCCGGATTCACCGAGCGGTAGATGCCGTCGAACCCGCAGATCACCAGGAGATCGCGGCTGGCGCGCCAGACCAGGTCGCGCTCGGTCGTGCGGTCCCGGGCCGTGGCGCGCAGGACCGTTTCTGCCTCCCGTCGCTCGGTGATGTCGTTGAACAGGATCGCGACGCGATGCTGCACCGGTTCGCCGACGCGCAGGGCGTGAACGTCGAACCAGCGACCGAGTGAGACGGCACCGCTCTCGAACCGCGCCGGCCGCCCCGTGAGCGCGACGTCGCCGTAGGTTTCGAGCCAGCGCGGCTCCAGGCCGGGAATCACGTCGCTGACCCATTCGCCGATGACGTCGCCGAGCCCGGCTTGGCGTTCGAACGCCGGATTCACTTCGAGGAACCGGTAGTCGACCGGACGACCGTCCGAATCGAACCGCATTTCGACGATGCAGAACCCTGCATCGATCGCATCGAACAGGGTCCGGTAGCGGGCCTCGCTCTCGGCGAAACGGCCCTCCTCGGTGCGGAAGCGGGTGACGTCGAGCTGACTGGCGAAGAAGTAGACCAGTTGGCCGTCCGCGTCGAAGACGGGACTGACGTAGAGTTCGTTCCGGAAGGCGCTTCCGTCGCGATGGTAGTTGACGATCTCCACCACCACGTCCCGCCGCGCCGCGATGGCGTCCCGAACGCGGGCGACCTCGGCCCGGTCGGTCCCCTCGCCCTGGAGGAAGCGACAATTGCGTCCGAGGAGTTCGTCGGCATCGTAGCCGCACAGATCCTGGAAGGCCCGATTGGCGAAGACGATCGGATTGTCGGGCTGATTGGGGTCCGTGATGATCATCGGCATGCGGGTCTTCTCCGCAGCCGTGAACAGCAGGTCCGGACTGGCGGCCGAGGTCCGCTGCCCGGAATCGGGCCTGCGGGTCATCGCGTCGCGTTGGACCCGGAGCCGGGCGATCTCGGCCTCGAGTTCTCGTTCTCTCAGGCGAAGGCGTTCGAGCGCGTCATCCATATCGGTCCGTTCTGTCCCAAACCGGCCTGCCCCAAACCGGTCTACCCCGAGCTGGGGCACCCCGGCGAAAAATCCCGCTCGTGAAGAAATGCTGGGCGCGCGCAGGAATCCGCGTCGCCCTCTGCCGGCCTCTCAGGCGCTTCGCGCTCGGTAGTTGCCTATCCGAAGCCCGCCATCCGAAAGCCCGCCATCCGAAGCTTGCCTATCCGACGTCCGGCAGGGCGTCGATGCCTTCGAACGCGTGATCGCCCGCGCCGGTTCGCTCACCCCAAGCATTTCGGAACCCGCACCGTGATGGGCGCTTTACCAGGGGCCTGTCCGTAAGCCGGCTTCCGGCCGGGAACGAAACCATCCTCGGAACGAAAGTCGGGACTGTGGATTGCGTCTGAAACCCCGGATCGCCCTGCAGCCGCAGGCCATTACGGGTGGACCGTGCACAGCTCATACACCGTCGACGTCGCGAGAACCGGTGCCAGAAGTCGCCGGTCACTGTTGGGAAACGATCGTTCGTGCCAAACTGCGGACCGATGCAGACGTTCGACACCTCTACGACGACCCTCCCGACCTTGCGGCGCGGGTCTCAGTTGCACGAGACCGAGCGCCGCCTGAATGCGGTGCTCAACAACGCTTCGGTGGCGATCTTCCTGATGGATGACCGCCAGCACTGCGTCTACATGAACCGCGCGGCCGAATTGCTGACCGGCTTCAGCCTGACGGAAGTGCTGGCCCGCGACTGCCCGCTGCACGACATCGTCCATCACACCTACCCGGACGGACGTCCTTTCCCGCTCGAGGAATGCGCCATCGATCGCGCCTTTCCCGAGAACAACCAGGAGCGGGGCGAGGAGGTGTTCGTGCACAAGGACGGACGCTTCTACCCCGTCGGATTCACCGCGAGCCCGATCCGCGACGACGATGCGAAAATCATCGGGACGATCATCGAGGTCCGGGACATCACCGAGGAGAAGGCCGCGGCGGAGCGCCAGCGCCTGCTCACCAACGAACTGAACCACCGGGTCAAGAACACGCTCGCCACCGTGCAGTCGATCGCCGCCCAGACCTTCCGGGGCAAGACCGACGATGCGGCCCGTCAGATGTTCGATGCCCGCATGGTGGCGTTGTCGAACACCCACAACGTTCTGACCAGCCAGAACTGGGAAGCCGCGAGCCTGCGCAGCGTCGTCGAGAGCGCCCTGGCTCCGCACGCGCTCGCCGAAGTCGATACGGCGCGGTTCGATCTCGTCGGCCCCGACACCCGCCTGCATCCCAAGGTGGCCGTGACCCTCGCCATGGCGCTGCACGAGTTGATGACCAATGCCGCCAAGTACGGTGCCCTCTCGGTGCCGGAGGGCCGTGTCGGCGTCCACTGGACGCTGGAGCGCATCGAGGGCAGCGAGCGCCTCGACCTCGTTTGGACGGAGACCGGTGGCCCCACCGTCGCCGAACCGACCCGCAAGGGGTTCGGCAGCCGCCTGATCGAGCGGCAACTGCCGATGGAATTCGACGGCAGCGCGGTGATCGCCTATCCGCCGGGTGGCGTGACCTGCCACATCCGCATTCCGCTGACGGCGCTCGGCTGGCATGGACAGGATCTGGTGACCCGGCGGACAGCCCGATGAGCGCGTCCCGGATGACGGATCTTGAGGGCCGTCGAGTCCTGCTCGTCGAGGATGAGAGCCTCATCGCCATGCTGGGCGAGGACATGCTGCTCGACCTCGGCTGCGAGGTCGCGGTGGCGATGCGCCTGGAAAAAGCGGTCGCGATGGCGCGCGCGACCGCGTTCGATCTCGCCATCCTCGACGTGAATCTCGGCGAGACCGTCAGCTATCCGGTGGCCGACGTGCTGTTCGCCCGCTGCATCCCCTTCATCTTCGCGACCGGCTACGGCGCCGCCGGCATCGATCCGGCCTACGGCGCCGTTCCGGTGATGCAGAAACCCTATCAGGTCGACCAGATGGCGGGGATGCTCCGGCATTTGCTCGTCTGCGAGGCGCTTCCCGCCAAGGGCGAGTCCGGGCGGGCGCTCCCCCACACCTGCACCTTCGGCGCCAAGATCACCGAACCGCACCCGATCCGGGCGGACTGACCCAGCGCCCGCTGCGGCCTTCGGTCTCCGCACCGGACGAGATCGCGCCGGACCTTTCCGAACGATCTCGCGTTCGCCTGTTGCAATGACGGGCCGGACACCAGCGCGCGGTATGCAGATTCATCTCGACGCCCTCGGTGGGGTCGCGGGCGACATGTTCGCCGCAGCCCTGCTCGATGCTTTTCCCGACCATCAAGCCGGCGTGATGGCCAGCATCGCGGCGGCTCTGCCGGCAGTGACCTGCGAACTCGTCCGCCACAATGACGGCATCCTGGCCGGTCGCCGCTTCATCGTCGCGCGCCAGGGAGCGGAACCGGTGCCGCCGCCCGGACCGATCCATCGGCATCCGGCGCATGATCACGACCACCAGCACGACCACCAGCACGATCACCAGCACGATTCTTGGCATGCTACCGAACCCGCCACGCACGGCCACCGGCACTGGTCGCAGATCCGCGCCGCGCTCCAGGACTCCGCGCTGGAGCCGATGGTCTGCGAACATGCGGTCGGCATCTTCGCCCGCCTGGCCGAGGCCGAGGCGCGGGTTCACGGCATCGCGGTCGAGGACGTGGCCTTCCACGAGGTCGGGGCCTGGGATTCCATCGCCGACATCGTGGCGGCCGCTCATCTGATCGCCGCCCTCGGCGCGGAGGCCTGGAGCGTCTCCGCCTTGCCGCTCGGCTCGGGCCGGGTCCGGACCCAGCACGGACCGCTGCCCGTTCCGGCCCCCGCCACAAGCCTCCTGCTCGAAGGTTTCGAGACCCTCGACGACGGTGTGCCAGGTGAGCGCGTCACGCCGACAGGCGCGGCCATCCTGGCCTATCTGCGGGCCATCGCGCCGGCCTCGGCGACCATGCCCCGGACCCTTCAAGGGTCCGGCATCGGCTTCGGCACCAGGGTTCTGCCCGGCCTCAGCAACTGCCTGCGGGTGCTGGTCTACGCGACACGCACGACACCCGCCGGCAGCCCGCATCGCGACCTCGGGGTGATCGAGTTCGAGGTCGACGACCAGTCGGCGGAAGACCTCGCCATGGGGCTCGACCGGCTGCGCGATCACCCCGACATCTTCGACGTCGTCCAGATGCCGGTCTTCGGCAAGAAGGGACGGATGATGACCCATATCCGGGCGCTCGCGCGCGCCAGCGCCCTCGACGGGGCGATCACGGCCTGCTTCCGGGAGACGACCACGATCGGGCTGCGCCACCGGGTCGTCTCGGGCGCCGCCCTGCCGCGCCGGATGCGCACCGTGACGGTCGCCGAGAGGCCGGTGCGGGTGAAGATCGTCGATCGCCCGGGCGGGCGCACCGCCAAGGCCGAAGCCGACGATGCCGTGGCGCATGAGAGCCATTCGGTCCGGGCCGGCCTGCGACGGGCCGCGGAGGAGACTGCCCTGCGCGACGATGCGGAAGCGGGAGGCGACGCATGAGCATGGAGCAAGACCGCCTGCACCGCGTCCTGGCGGAGATCGGCCCCCTGGCGGTCGCGGTCAGCGGCGGCGTCGACAGCCTGACCCTGGCGGCCTCGGCTCATCGCCGCCTCGGCCGGGACCGGGCGCTGATGGTGCATGCCGCCTCGCCGGCCGTCCCGTCCGAGGCGACCCGACGGGTGCGGTCGGAGGCGGAGCGCCTGGGCTGGTTCCTGCGCGTGGTCGAGGCCGGCGAATTCGCCGACCCGCAGTACCGGGCCAACCCGGTCAACCGCTGCTTCTTCTGCAAGACCAACCTGTACGGCACCATCCGCCAAGTCACCGACCGGACCATGGTGTCGGGCGCCAATCTCGACGATCTCGGCGAGTACCGCCCCGGCCTCGACGCCGCTCGCGAGCACGGCGTGCGCCATCCCTATGTGGAAGCCGGACTCGACAAGGCGGCGGTGCGGGCCCTGGCCCGGAACCTCGGCCTCGGCTCCGTGGCGGATCTTCCGTCCGCGCCCTGCCTGTCGAGCCGGGTCGAGACCGGCATCCGCATCGAACCCGAGACCCTCGCCTTCATCCACGCCGTCGAGAATCTGGTATCGCGCACGCTCGGGGCCGGATCGGGCGCCCGGCGCGCCGTGCGCTGCCGGGTCCGCGCCGCCGGCATCGTGGTCGAACTCGATCCCGACAGCCTCGCGGCCCTCGACACGCCGCACCAGACTCTGCTGGCCGAGCGCATCCAGGCCGAGGCTCCCACGAGCCTGCCCCAGGCGCCGGTCCGCTTCACCGCCTATCGCACCGGCAGCGCCTTCCTGACGGGAGCCACGCCATGAGCGCCACCGACAGTATCCTGGACGAATTCGTCCTCGACTTCGCCCGGCCGGAGCGGATCGGGTTGGAGGAAGCGATCTACGCCGCCGGCAAGTCGCCGGCCCAGATCGACGCCATCCTGGCGGCGGCCGCCGCGCGCGGCGCTTCGCTGCTGCTGACCCGGCTCGACGCCGACAAGCATGCGGCCCTGGCGGAGGAGCACCGGACCCGGATCGACTACTGCGCCGTTTCGCGCACGGCCATCTTCGGCCGGAAGCGGGCGCTCTCCGGGCCGGCGCGGATCGGCATCGTGGCGGCCGGAACCTCGGACATTCCGGTGGCGCGCGAGGCCGAGCGCACCCTGGCGTACCAGGGCGAGGCGACCACCCTG
Organism: Methylobacterium sp. 37f; assembly: GCF_023093475.1. NCBI lineage: Bacteria > Pseudomonadati > Pseudomonadota > Alphaproteobacteria > Hyphomicrobiales > Methylobacteriaceae > Methylobacterium > Methylobacterium sp. 37f. The sequence goes on along the minus strand of NZ_JAGHKN010000009.1, from coordinate 22,746 downwards.
TTCGCCGATGTGGGCGTGGCTGGCCTGTGGCGCCTGACGCGCAGGCTGGACGAGATCCGGGCCCACCCGATCCTGATCGTCGCCGCCGGCATGGATGCCGCCCTGCCGAGCGTCGTCGGCGGCCTCGTCGCCAGTGCGCTGATCGCGGTTCCGACCTCCGTTGGCTACGGCGTCGCCGAGGGCGGGCGCACGGCTCTCGATGCGATCCTGGCGAGCTGCGCGCCCGGCATCACGGTGGTCAATATCGACAACGGTTACGGCGCCGCCTGCGCCGCCCTGCGTCTGCTCCAGGCGGCCCGCGCGCTGGCCGACGCATCATCGACCGAAGCGGCGGAGGCCTGACATGACATCTCACGCCCGCCCTATCGCCATCCCCCGATCCGGAGAGCAAACATGGAACGCCGCAGTTTCCTACAGGGCGCCGCTGCCGGCGCCGGCCTCGCCGCCACCAGCAGCGCCGGTGCGGCCGTGACCGCGCCCGGCCTGCCGAACACCCGGCCGAAGGACCCGGCCGACCTGCCCCTGATCACCGATCCGGGCGAGCGCCGCGGCGAGATGCTGTACCGCTCCTTCGGGCGCCACGCCGAGAAGATCTCGGCGATCGGCATGGGTGGCTTCCACCTCGGCAAGAACGCGGTCTCGGACGACGAGGCCACCCGCCTGATCCATGCCGGCATCGATCGCGGCATCACCTTCATGGACAATTGCTGGGACTACAACGGCGGCCGCTCGGAACTGCGCATGGGCGTCGCCCTGGCGCAGGGCGGGTACCGCGACAAGGTGTTCCTGATGTCCAAAATGGACGGGCGCACCAAGCAGGAAGCGATGCGCCAGATCGACGAATCCCTCAAGCGCCTGCGCACCGACCGCATCGATCTCGTCCAGCATCACGAGATCCTGCGCTACGACGATCCCGACCGGGTCTTCGCCGAGGGCGGCGCCATGGAAGCCTTCGTCGAGGCGAAGAAGGCCGGCAAGCTGCGCTACATCGGCTTCACCGGCCACAAGGACCCGCGCATCCATCTCCAGATGCTCGAAGTCGCCGAGGAGCGCGGCTTCCACTTCGATTCCGTGCAGATGCCCCTCAACGTCATGGACGCCCATTTCCGGTCGTTCGGGCACCTCGTGCTGCCCTACCTCTTGCAAGCCGGCATCGCGGCGCTCGGGATGAAGACCTTCGGCGACGGGGTCATCCTGAAGAGCGACGCGCCGATCAAGCCGCTCGAATACCTGCACTTCTGCCTCAACCTGCCCACCGCCGTGGTCATCACCGGGATCGAGAGCCAGCGCGACCTCGACCAGGCGTTCGAGGCGGTCAAAACCTTCAAACCGATGGACCGGGCGACGGTCGCCGAACTCCTGGCACGCAGCAAGCCCTATGCGCTCCAAGGCAAGTACGAGCTGTTCAAGACCAGCGCGACCTTCGACGGCACGGCCAAGAACGCGGCTTGGCTCGGCGAGGACGTGGAGAGCGTGCAGAAGCTGGCGCCCACGATGGAGTGAGACCGGACGGCCTGATCGCGGCGGTGATGTCCGTTCCGGCCGAAGACCTTCCTCCCAGGTTCCCGGCAGCGCCCCGTCATCCCGGAGCCGCGCAGCGGAGTCCGGGATGACGGGGTGCAAGGCCATCCACTGTCGGCGGTTCTGGATTGCACGCCGCGGGCGCGCCCCTTCGGGTCCGGGGCTCGCCTTCGTCGCCCCGGGATGACGGCGTGCTGCCTGAGTCCGGGCGGGGATGGGAGGGAGGGATCGCAATCGTCAGCGTGCAGGCGCCCATTCCCCCGACGTTTCCCGAAGGGCGAGCGCAGGCGGGACTCAACCTTCCTTGAAGCCGTAATCCGGCACGCCTTCGTCGTTGCCATAGTATTTGTAGGGCAGGAACTTGCCCGAGAGGTTCATCTTGACTCGGTCGCCCTTGTTGTTGGGCTCGCGTTCCATGGTCATGTTGAAGTCGATGGCCGACATGATGCCGTCGCCGAACTCCTCCTGGATCAGTTCTTTCCAGGTCGTGCCGTAGACCATCACCAGTTCGTAGAAGCGGTAGATCAGCGGATCGGTCGGCGGCATCTGGGCAATCGAGCCGCGATAGGGCGCCTCGTTCAACATGCGCTCCTCGGCCTGGGACAGGCCGAACAGGGCGGCGGCCTTGGCGGCCTGGGCCTTGGGCAGTTTCATCTGGCCCATGCAGGCGGCGGTGATCAGGATCGGCGAGATGCCGCCGATCTCGTCCTGGATGTGCTTCCAGGTCCAGCCCTTCTCGCGCTTGATGTCGAGGAGCTTCTCGGTCAGGTCTTCGCGCTTCATGGATCGTCTCCGTGGCGGTTTGGAAAGAGGGAAGTCAGGCCCGCAGGGCCGGGGCCGCATCCGCCGACAGGGCGGCGGTATCGGCGTCGGTGAGCGCGGGGCGGATCACCGGCGGATGGCGCGGGTCGTAGCCGGCCGGCATCGCGTCCCGCAGGGTCTTCGAGCGGGTGACCAGGAAGTCCATCAGGTGATTGCGCAGGGCGTAATAGCCCGGCGCGTGGTGTAGGTTGGCCCGATCGCGCACCTTCGGCAGCGGGTTCTCGACGATCTCCGCCACCTTGGCCTGGGGTCCGTTGGTCATCAGCACGATGCGGTCGGCGAGATAGATCGCCTCGTCGACATCGTGGGTGATCATGAAGACGGTCTGGCCGGTCTCGGTGCAGATGCGACGGACCTCGTCCTGGAGCGTGCCCCGGGTGAGCGCATCCAGTGCCGAGAACGGCTCGTCCATGAGCAGGATCTTGGGCGCGATGGCGAGCGCCCGGGCGATCCCGACGCGCTGCTTCATGCCCCCCGACAATTCGGACGGGCGCTTGTGCTCGGACCCGGCGAGACCCACCGTCGCGATGGCGGTTTCCGCACGGGCTCGCACCTCGGCGCGGCTGGCCTTGCGCCAGCGCGACGACACCGCGTAGGCGACGTTGCCCAGGACCGTGCGCCAGGGCAGGAGTGCGTGGCCCTGGAAGATCACCGCCCGATCGAGGCTGGTGCCCTCGATGGCCTGCCCGTCGGCGATGACGACGCCCTCGCTCGGCGCTTCCAGGCCGGCCAGGATGTTGAGCACCGTGGTCTTGCCGCAGCCGGAATGGCCGATCATGCAGACGAACTCGCCCCGCCGCATCGGCAGCCACAGGTTCTCGAACACCGTGGTACTCTTGCCTCCCGGCGCGGGATAGCGCCGGGCGATGCCCTCGATCGAGATGAACTTTTCGGACCCTGACGAGGGAGACGGCGAGGTCTGCGAGGACACGCGGGCGTCTCCGGGGCTGGGTGCAGTGCGGAAGCGAAGGAGCGTGGCCATGGCGCTCACTCCGGGAAGGTGACGAGGCGTTGCGCCCGCGCCAGCACCTGGTCGAGGATCATGCCGACGAGGCCGATGACCAGGATCGAGGTGATCACGTTGGTGATCGAGAGGTTGTTCCACTCGTTCCAGACGAAGTAGCCGATGCCGGTGCCGCCCACGAGCATCTCGGCCGCCACGATGACGAGCCAGGCGATGCCGATGGAGATACGCATGCCCGTGAGGATGGTGGGCGCCGCCGCCGGCAGGATCACGGTGACGGCCCGGCGGAACGGCCCGACCTCCAGGGTGCGGGCGACGTTGAGCCATTCCTTGCGCGTGCCGGCCACCCCGAAGGCGGTGTTGATCAGCATCGGCCAGAGCGAGCAGATGAAGATCACGAAGATAGCCGAGAGCCCGGAATCCTTGATCGTGTAGAGAGCGAGCGGCATCCACGCCAAGGGTGAGACGGGCTTTAGGAGTTGGATGAAGGGATCGAGCGCCCGCCCCATCAGGGGCGACATGCCGATGAGGAAGCCGATCGGGATCGCCACGATCACCGCGAGGCCGTATCCGAGCGCCACACGGCCGATGGAATAGGCGAGCTGGATGCCGAGCCCCTTGTCGTTCGGCCCCCGGTCGTAGAACGGGTCCCGCAAGTGCTTCCACATCGTCGCCCCGACATCGAACGGCCCCGGCATGGCGGATTTGCCGGTCGTGGCGCTGGCGCCCATCAGGGCGGCGTATTCCGGGTCCATCGCCTCGGTCTTGCCCGTGCCGCTGACCGCTATCTGCCAGGTCAGGAGGAAAGCCAGCAGCAGGGCGAGCGAGACGAGGCCGGCGCGAACGGAGAGGCTTGGGGCCATGACTCAGCCCGCTCGCCGGATCTTGAAGGATTCGAGATATTCCTTCGGCTTGGCCGGATCGAAGGTCTTGCCCATGACCACGAAGCTCTTGGTGGTGGTCTCCGGCGGTGTCAGGCCGTTCTGCTTCATCAGCCTCGCGGCATCAGTCGCCAGATAGACCTTGGCGGCCACGGCCTGGTAATCGACCTCGCCTTTGATCTGCCCCCAGCGCTGCATCTGGGTCATGATCCAGACCGCGAAGGACTGCCACGGGAAGGCATCGAAATCGACGCGATCGGGCACCTTGCGCACGGCGCCGAGGCCGTCCGCGAAGGTGCCGGTGAGGACCTGTTCCACCACCGTGACCGGCTGGTTCAGGTAGTTGGCCGGCGCGATCTGGGCGGCGATCTCCTTCCGGTTCTCGGGCTTCGAGGCGTAGGTCGTGGCCTCGATGATGGCCCGCAGCAGGGCCGCGTAGGTGTTCGGCGTCTGGGTGATGAAATCCTGCGAGGCCGCGAAGGCGCAGCACGGATGCCGATCCCAGATGTCCTTCGACAGGATGTGGATGAAGCCGACGCCGTCATAGACCGCGCGCTGGTTGACCGGGTCCGGAGCCAGGAAGCCGTCGATGTTGTCGGCGCGCAGGTTCGCGACCATGTCGGGCGGCGGTACGGCGCGGATCTGCACGTCTGTGTCGGGGTCGATGCCGGCTTCCGCGAGGTAGTAGCGCAGCAGGTAGTTGTGCATCGAGTAGTCGAACGGCACCGCGAGCTTGAAGCCCTTCCAGTCCTTCGGGTCGCGCCGGTCCTTGTGCTTCATGGCAAGCGTGATGGCCTGTCCATTGACGTTCTCCACCGCCGGCATGGTGTAGGGCTGCGGATTCGAACCGACGCCCAGCGAGATCGCGATCGGCATCGGCGCCAGCATGTGAGCGGCGTCGTATTCGCGGTTCAGGGTCTTGTCGCGGATCACCGCCCAGCCGGCGGTCTTCACCACATCGACGTTGAGACCCTGCTTCTCGTAGAAGCCCATGGGCTTCGCCATGATGATCGGCGTCGCGCAGGTGATCGGGATGAAGCCGATTTTCAGGTCCGTCTTCTCGGGCTTGGCGCCCTCGGCGAAGGCCTCGGCGATCAGGCGGGTCGGCAGGAACTGGCTGACAGCCGCCAGGGCGGTCGCCGCCCCGACGCTGCGCAGGAACGCCCGCCGCTCGGCGTCGTGCGGAAACAGCGCCCGCATCACCGTCCCGTCGACGACACGCTGGATGGCCGCGTCGCCCACCGGCTGGGCCGCATCGTGTTCACCTTGCGAGCGGTGCACACCACACGAGCAGCCGCCCTGGCCAAGCCGCCGGGAGGCGTCGAAAGGATTGTCGAACAGGGCCATGGCTGCCTCGCCGCTGAGAAGTACAGCCTGCTCCGCAACCCCCGTGCCAGGATCAGAAAAGAACTTTCTCTGAGCTTTCACATAATCTTAGGTCGATGCGATCTTCATACGAGATTTCGTGTTTTACGAGATCTCGTGGTTTTACAACGAAATCTCGTCGTGAGATAAGGCTTCATGCTTTCCGTTCAAGCACCGCTCGATCTCGGCCTCGCCTTCCGCGAAAGCCGTGAGCCGATGCTGGTGCTCGACCCGGATCAGGATCGCGTCGTCGAGGCCAACCCGGCGGCCGCCGACCTGCTGGGCTATGATTCTGCCGTGCTGCGGGGGATGCCGGCGAGCGTCCTTCATCCCGGCCAGCTGCCGACGCTGATCGTCTTCACCCAGGCGGTCCAGGCCAAAGGCCGGTGGTGGACCCACGCGCTGACTCCGCGCCACGGCGAGGGCAAAACCCTGCGGCTCGAATATGCGGGTTCGCTTCTTCTCAGCCACGCGCCGCTGATGCTGGTGACCCTGGCCGATCTCGATGCCCGCCGCCGGCGTCAGGTGGACGCCCAGGCGGATGCCCACATGCGGGCCGGCCTATCCGAATGGCAGCGGATGGAGCGGATCTTCCGCGATCTCGAGCGCGAGAACCAGCTCATCCTGCGGGCAGCCGGGGAGGGCATCTACGGCGTCAACGCGGACGGGGTGACCACCTTCGTCAATCCGGCCGCCGAGCGGATGCTGGGCTGGTCCGCCGCCGACCTCGTCGGGCGGGACATGCATGCCACGGTGCATCACACCCACCCGAACGGCGCGCATTATCACCACCATGATTGCCCGATCTACGCGGCGTTTCGCGACGGCGCCGTGCACCAGGTCGACACGGAGGTGTTCTGGCGCCGTGACGGACGCGCGTTCCCCGTGGAATACACATCGACACCGATCCGCGATCGGGGCCGCCTTCTCGGCGCGGTGATCGTCTTCCGCGACATAGGCCCCCGCCGCGAAGCCGACGAGCGCCTGCGCCAGGCCCTCGCCGAAGTCGATTCCCTGCGTGAGCGCCTGGAGCTCGAAAACGCCTACCTGAAGGAAGAAATCCGGCTCGAAAGCCATCACCAGGGCATCATCGGGCGATCTCCGGCCATCGAGGCGACTCTACGCCAGATCGATGTGGTGGCCGGCACCGACGCAACCGTCCTGGTCACCGGCGAATCCGGCACAGGCAAAGAATTGATCGCCCGGGCGATCCACGAAGCCAGCCGTCGCTCCGACCGCCCCCTGATCCGGGTTAATTGCGCCGCTGTGCCGCGCGAATTGTTCGAGAGCGAATTCTTTGGCCATGCCCGAGGTGCCTTCACGGGTGCTGTCCGCGACCGGGTTGGCCGTTTTGAATTAGCGGATGGCGGCACGCTCTTCCTTGATGAGGTCGGCGAAATCCCCATCGACCTTCAGGGAAAGCTTCTCCGGGTCCTGCAAGAGCGCTCGTTCGAGCGGATCGGCGAGGAGCGCACCCGGGCCGTCGATGTCCGGCTGATCGCCGCCACCAATCGAGACTTGCGGGACGAGGTACGCCGGGGACGGTTTCGTGAAGATCTGTATTTTCGCCTCAACGTCTTTCCGATCGCGGCAAGCCCCTTACGCGAACGACCGGAGGACATTCCCCTGATCGCACAGCACTTTCTGAAGGGCGCAGCCCGACGCCTCAACATCGCGGAGCCGCGCCTGACGGAAGGCGACGCGCGCCGGCTCAGCCGCTACGCCTGGCCGGGCAACGTGCGCGAGTTGGAGAACGTCATCGAGCGCGGCGCGATCCTCGCCGTCCGCGGGCGCCTGCATCTGGACCTGCCGGAGATCGACGCGCCCCCCCGCCATCGTGAGCCGGCTCCGGCCGAGCCCGCGCTTGCCGTCCCGACGGAGACCGAACGGCGCGCCCGTGACCGGGCCGAGATCGAGGCGGCCCTGGTGCTCACCGGTGGCAAGATCTTCGGACAGGGAGGCGCCGCCGAGATGCTCGGTCTGCGCCCGACAACGCTCGCCTCCCGCATCAAAGCCCTGGGCATCAATCGTCGCGACCTGCTCAATCACCGGTGACAGTTTACCCCGCGCCTGTCCCAAACAGCTTCTTGGGGAGCGATTGCAACTGGGCAGCCCGTGCAGGCGGTTGCCTGTCAGGCTTCCGGTGTTTCCTAAAGCCGGTCGCAGAATGCGATCGGAACGCCTTGGCACACAAGTACCGGCCGCGGTCTTCGTCAAGCGAGGTCGCGATGCTCGGCGATGCCAAATTGGAGATACTGTGCGAGCGGATCGACTCCCGCTGCCGCCACATCCGGGTTCGCGGCAAGATAGGCCTTCGTGTTGAAGAAAGCCGAGGGATTGCGCCTCTCTTTCCAACCGAACCGATCGAAGTGAGCCAGGGGATCGATACCGGCGGCGGCCACGTCCGGATTCGCGGTGAGATAGCCGGAGGTCGAATACAGCGGGTTGGGATCGCGCCCTTCGCGCCAGCCGAACTCGGCGTAATGCTGACCCGGACCCACCTGCACCTGCCAGACATCGCGTTTCATGGCGAAGTAGAACAGGCCATCCACGAGAGGAGAGCCTGAGGATTCGTTGATCGTACCGTCGCTGAAGTTCAGCCGCTCGATGCCGGTGACATCGTGGACCGCGGTACCGAAGCGGCCAGCCTCCTGTTTGCATGGAGTGCCGGAACGCGTGCCCGGGATGATGTTCGAGCGTCAAGGCGGGCATGGCTCGCAAGACGCGATGTTTCGCTCCGTCGCGGCCAAGATCGTCCGCAACCAAGATCCTTCCCGCGCCGAAGTGCGCCAAAGCGCGTCTTCCTCGCCGATCAGCGAGCCGCGGCCGGGAACGAGCCGATCCGAACAGTGCCGCCGATCGCCCCGTCAACCGGAGCCCGGGCCAGCAGACCAAGCTTCAGAGGAGGACCAGAGCCGCTTCCTTAGACATTGGCTGGGGCGCCAGGATTCGAACCTGGGAATGGCGGTACCAAAAACCGCTGCCTTACCACTTGGCGACGCCCCATCGCGCTTGGCGGAGGTGTGTCTAGACGCAGTGCCGGGTGCTGGCAACAGGGAGGGAAGGCGCTTTATGGTCGTTCGTCGATAAGCGGAGGGTCGGAGCATGGGCGGGCGGATCGCGATCGTGACGGGAGCCGGCTCGGGAATCGGACGGGTGGTGGCCCTGGGCCTCGCGGAAGCCGGGTTTCATTTGGTCTTGGCCGGCCGCCGCCGCGCCCCCTTGGAGGAGGTTGCCGGCTTGGCTGAGACGTGCGGGGTCTCCGCCGAGGCTGTTGAGACCGATGTGGCTGATGAGGCTTCCGTGGCGCAGCTGTTTGCGCGGGTGTCCGAACGGTTCGGTCGCCTCGACCTGCTGTTCAACAACGCGGGCGTGTTCACCCCGGGGGCGGCCATCGACGCGGTCACCCTCGACGATTGGCGGCGGTCGGTGGACGTGAACCTCACCGGAGCCTTCCTGTGCACGCAGGCGGCGTTCCGGATGATGAAGGCGCAGGCACCACGGGGCGGGCGCATCATCAACAACGGCTCGATCGCCGCACAGGTGCCGCGCCCCCATTCGGCGCCCTATGCGGCCACCAAGCATGCGATCACCGGCCTGACCAAGGCGACCGCCCTGGACGGGCGCCCCTACGACATCGCCTGCGGGCAAATCGATATCGGCAATGCCGAGACGGAGATGACGGACGGCATCGCCCTCGGTGCACGTCAGGCGGATGGAAGCATTCGCGCAGAGCCGGTCATGGATGCCCGGCACGTGGCCGACGCAGTGGTATACATGGCCGGGCTTCCGCTTTCCGCCAACGTCCCGTTCCTTACCGTGGTCGCCACCAACATGCCCTATCTCGGGCGCGGCTGAGTTTTGCGCATCGCGCTCGAAACGCCTACAGAACAGCCCTTCTTCGCTTAGACGTCGCGAACGCAGCGCCGCCGCGCGCGGACCCGGAAATTATTGCCCGCCATGCTGATGCAGACCGAGACCAAAGCTCCGGAGACGAAGGCCGATCCGGTCGCCCGGCGCCGCACCTTCGCGATCATCTCGCACCCGGATGCCGGCAAGACCACGCTCACCGAAAAGCTGCTGCTGTTCGGCGGCGCGATCCAGCTCGCCGGCGAGGTCAAGGCGAAGCGCAACCGCGTGTCGACCCGCTCGGACTGGATGGGTATCGAGAAGGAGCGCGGCATCTCCGTGGTCACCTCGGTGATGACCTTCGAGTACGGCGACTGCGTCTTCAATCTCCTCGACACTCCGGGCCACGAGGACTTCTCGGAGGACACCTATCGCACCCTGACGGCGGTCGACTCCGCCGTGATGGTCATCGACGCCGCGAAGGGCATCGAGGCGCGCACGCGCAAACTGTTCGAGGTCTGCCGGCTGCGCGATATCCCGATCGTCACCTTCATCAACAAGCTCGACCGGGAAGCGCGAGATCCGTTCGAGCTTCTCGACGAGATCGAGAAGGTGCTGGCGCTCGACGTGGCACCGGTGACCTGGCCGATCGGCCGCGGACGCAGCTTCGCCGGCACCTACGACCTGGGCAACGGTCGGGTCCGCCGCCTGGACGCGGCCGACGACGCCGGCACGGTGGCGGTGACGGGCGTTGACGATCCGCTGTTCGACCAGCTGTTGACGGAGAACGGCGAGGCCGCGACCTGGCGCGAAGAGGCGGAGCTTGCCGAAACCGGACTGAAGCGGTTCGATCTGGCGGCGTTCCGCGAGGGCCATCTGACGCCGGTGTTCTTCGGCTCGGCCCTTCGGAACTTCGGCGTACGCGATCTCATCGACGGGCTTGCCCGCTTCGCGCCGCCACCGCGCGGGCAGGATGCCGACAAGCGCCTCGTGGAGCCGACCGAACCGAAGATGACCGGCTTCGTCTTCAAGATCCAGGCGAACATGGATCCGAACCATCGCGACCGGATCGCCTTCATGCGCGTGTGCTCGGGCCGCCTGAACCGGGGCATGAAGGCGAAGCTGGTGCGCACCGGCAAGCCGATGTCGCTCTCCGCCCCGCAATTCTTCTTCGCCCAGGACCGGGCCATCGCCGACGAGGCCTTCGCGGGCGATGTCGTCGGGATCCCCAACCACGGAACGCTGCGAATCGGCGATACCCTGACGGAAGGCGAGGAGATCGTGTTCCGCGGCGTGCCGAGCTTCGCACCGGAGATCCTGCGTCGGATCAAGCTGACCGATGCCATGAAGGCCAAGAAGCTGAAGGAAGCTCTCCAGCAGATGGGCGAGGAGGGCGTCGTTCAGGTCTTCCGACCGCATGACGGCTCCCAGGCCATCGTCGGGGTCGTCGGCGCCCTGCAGCTCGACGTGCTGAAGGAGCGGCTCCAGGCCGAGTACGGCCTGCCGATCGACTACGAACCGACACGCTTCTCGATCTGCCGCTGGATCACGGCCGAGACGGCGCCAACGCTCGACAAGTTCATCGGCAGCCACGGGTCCGCCATGGCGAGCGATCTCGACGGCGCTCCCGTCTTCATGGCGACCACGGCCTTCTCCCTGCGCTACGAGGAAGAGCGCGCGCCGGACATTCGCTTCAGCGACATCAAGGATTATCAGAAGCGGGCGGCCTGAGGCCAAGCTTTCGCGGCCCGTGACAAGTGCCGCGAAATTGTTTCTCCTGCATGATCTGAGTGGAGACAGGTTTTCACAAATCGGATACCCTTCCGGATCTTCGCTCTCGGCGCCTTCACGCACGAGCAGACGCGGAAAGGCTTGGGCCTCGACGTCGTGAGCTTCACCCCTGCGAGAGGGCTTGAGCGATGACGACTCTTCCTGTCGACGATTTCGGCCATGCTATGGCGCGGCCAGCCGTGAACACGATCGATGGCCATGATCTGTCCATGGCTTTGCGACGCGGCGTCGATGATTTCCTGGCGATGCCCACCCATGCGCTGTTCATCGGGTTGATTTACCCCTTGGTGGGGGTCGTCCTGGCGACCGTCGCCTTCGGGCTGGAGATCCTGCCGCTGGTGTTCCCCCTGGCCGCAGGCTTCGCCCTGATCGGACCCTTCGCGGCCATCGGGCTATACGAACTAAGCCGCCGACGTGAGCAGGGGCTGTCCACCGAGTGGGCCCTGGCGTTTGCCAATCTCACTCGGCCGGCAGCCGGCGCGCTCACCGGCATGGGCATGTTGCTGACTGCGATTTTCGTGAGTTGGCTGGTGGCGGCCCAGGGACTCTACTGGGCGCTGTACGGCGATGCAGAGCCAGCCTCGCTGCTGGACTTCGCCCGAGATGTCTTCCTGACGCCGCGCGGTTGGGCGCTGATCATCGTCGGGAACCTCATCGGGTTCGCCTTCTCTCTCGTCGTGCTGGCGATCAGCGTGGTTTCGGTGCCGATGCTCGTCGATCGGAACATCGATCTTGCGACGGCGATCGAAACCTCGCTGGCCGCTTTCCGCAGGAATCCCCGCATCCTGACAGCCTGGGGCTTCATCGTGGCCGGTCTTCTGGTGCTCGGATCTCTGCCGCTCTTCGCCGGGCTCGCGGTGGTCATGCCAATCCTCGGGCACGCGACATGGCACCTTTATCGGCGGGTGGTGCCCGCCTGAGGGGACGGCGCAATCCGTACCCGTCGGGGGCGAATTCAGAACTTACCCAGCATCGGGAAATCGATGTTCAGAGCCGATTCCGCAGCGAGCGGCGCTTCACGCCGGCGCGGCTTGCGGTTGATGACCTGCTTGAGCTTGGTCTTCAGCACCGACATGTCGAAGGGCTTGAGGATGAAGGCGTCCGCACCGGCTTGGTGCGCGAGGTTGATGTCCTCGAAATCGAAGGACGCTTCGGTGAGGAGGAAGGGGGTGTTCATCAGGGCGTCGTCGGCCCGGATCTCACGCAGAAACGAGAGCCCGTCCATCGGCTCCATGTCGAGGTCGGAAATCACGAGGGAGTAGCGACGCTCACGCATTCGCTCCAGAGCCGTGACGGCGTCGGTCACACCCTCGACATCCGGGAAGCCGAGCCGGTTCATCAAGAGGATGATCAGCTTAAGCAACTTCTCCTGATCGTCGACGATGAGGATCGCGGGCGTATCGCTCATGGAATATCACGGGTTTGAGGACAGGACCCCGATGTCGGACTGAGCCGCGTCGGCATTAGACGAACAGATGGTCGATGCCCTGCTTCGTCATTGACTCAGCCTGCAGGGTCGCCGCCAGGGCGTGGATTGCGGTGCTCTTCGGGGTTCCGCGCTGGAACATGGGGAGAAGGGCGGCCTTCTGAAACAGCGCGTCATTCGTCGGACCCCGTATGCCAGTGGTGAAGGAGTTCACGAATTCCCGTTTCACGATCTCGCGCCATTCGACGATCTGAACATCGCGGTGGCGGGAATCGCTGCTGATCCGCGCGAAGGTATCGCTCACCGACGTACGCTCGCCTTCGATGATCTGGGCCGCGAAATTCTGCTCGATGATCAGGAAACTGGTGATCACCGAGAATTCGTTCTTCTTCTGCGCCTGCCGCGTGATCTCGCCGATCTGCCGGGTCCGCGTGGGCGCATCCGCCGCGAGGTTCAATCGCGAGAAGTAGATCAGATGGACGAGGGTCGACCGTTTGGCTCTCATGATAGCGATCCACCGCCTTCAATTCCGGGACACTAGCGGAATCGGCGATAACGTCGCGTAAACAAGATCCTTCGACCAAAGCGCCTCGGCAAAAGCTGCCGATCCGGCCGTCTCCCGGCCGTTCCTGCCGGGTCATCCCTGAAGAAAAACCATTAGTGACAATGCCTTACGCTTGGCACGTGGATTGCTGGACGAGATCCGGTCCGTGCCGCTCTGCGCCGGCGAAGCGATCGTCACACAAGGTTTTCGGTCATGGATGTCTTCTCCGCGATGCAGACGGCCGTCTCCGGCCTGAAGGCTCAGTCCTTCTCGCTGGAGAACATTTCCGGGAATATCGCGAACTCGCAGACCACCGGCTTCAAGCGGGTTGATACAAGCTTCGTCGATCTCGTCGCGGAACAGCAGTCCCCGAGTCGGCAGGTCGCCGGATCCGTCTCCGCAAATTCGCGGCAGACCACCACGGTGCAGGGCGGCCTGAACGCCACCGACATCGGAACCAACATGGCGCTCAACGGCGAAGGCTTCTTCGCGGTCACGACCAAATCCGGCGACGCCAACGGTCAATCCAGCTTCGTGACCGGCGATACCTATACAAGGCGCGGGGATTTTGCCCTGGATAAAGACGGCTATCTCGTCAACGGGGCCGGCTCCTACCTGAAGGGCAGCAGCCTCGATCCGGTCACCGGGCAGGCGACCGCCGAGGGTCCGATCCAGGTCGCGAACACGATTCTACCGGCACAGCCGACCTCGACCATCACTTATTCGGCCAACCTGCCGAAGACGCCCGCGACCGCCAAGGCCAATGCGAGCCAACCCGGCACCGAGCTTCTCGGCACCCTGGCCTCGGGGGCCAACCCCGCCATCCTGTCCGGGACCGGCACCGCAACCGTGTCGGCGGCCGACGCGACTAGTTTCATCAACGGCAGCATCTCGGGCCCAGTCCTCACCGCCTACACTGCGGGGGGAGCCCCCGTCACCCTCACGACCCGTTGGGCAAAGGTTCAGAACGGCAATGCGGCGGCGGGGACGAATGATGTCTGGAACCTGTTCTACGCCAATCAGAGCACGGTCCTGAGCACTAATAGTACTTGGACGAACGCCGGGACGGCTTTCCAGTTCAACAGCAGTGGCCAATTGACTGCGCCCGCGGCCAGTTCGGTGACGATCCCCGCCCTCACGGTGGATGGCGTTAATCTAGGGAACATTCAGCTTTCCTACGGCACCGGGGGCCTGACTGGCTACACCTCCTCCGGCGGCACCGTCACCACGAATGCGCTGACCCAGAACGGCTCTACATCGGGCACCCTGAACAACCTCAGCATCACCAAGGACGGCAAGATCGCCGGTTCTTACAGCAACGGCAACACGGTCGCTCTGGCGAACATCAAGGTGGTGCAGTTCATCAATTCGGATGGCCTGAAGGCGACGTCAAACGGCACCTATCAGCAGACCCTCGACTCCGGCACGCCGCTCGTCGGTCTCGGTACCACCTCGATCATCGGCGGCAATGTCGAGCAATCCAACACCGACATTGCGAGTGAATTCTCGAAGATGATCGTAACCCAACAGGCGTACTCTGCCAACACGAAGGTCATCTCGACGGCGCAGGACATGATATCCGCGCTGATCAACATCATTCGCTGAGGACACCCGCGACCGGACGTGAACCGACAGGCAAGGGAGAAGCCTCGTGAGCTTTAATGCGATCAACACCGCCTCGGCCGGCCTGAAGGCGACCCAGGCCGCCATTGGCGTGGTCTCGCAGAACATCGCGAACGTCGGCACCGTTGGATACTCCAAGCGTACCCTCACGTCCGTGGCGCAGGGCATCGGCAATTCCGGCGTCTCCATCGGAACGCTCGGCCGCGCCTTCGATGCGGCGTCCCTCAAACAGTTGCGGATGGAAACCTCTGGGTCCGCCTATACGGGCTTCCTCTCGACGGTTCGCACGTCCCTCGACCAGCTCTACGGGATGCCCGGATCGTCGACCGCGCTCGATGGCGTCGTCAACGACTTCGCGCTGTCCCTGCAATCATTGACCAACGATCCGACCTCCGCACCGGCCCGTGCCACCGTGGTTTCCAGGGCCGCGAACCTCGCCTCCACCATCGGCACCATCGCGCAGGGCGTACAGGATCTGCGCTCGGCCACCGAAAGCCAGCTCGGCAGCGACACGGCCAAGGCCAACGATTATCTGTCCTCGATCGCGACCCTCAACACGCAGATTACCAGCGCCTCCGACGAGGGCGCCCGTGCCAGCCTGCTTGACCAGCGCGACCAGGCCATCAACGGATTGTCCGCCTTTCTCGATGTGCAGACGGTGGATCAGCGCGACGGCACGGTGACGGTGATCACCACGTCCGGAATGACCCTGGTCGATCGCGGTGCCGCGGCGACCTTGAGCTTCGACGGCCGAGGCGCCCTGGATCCGGATTCGGCCTATACGCAGGATTCGGCGACGCGAGGCGTTGGCACCATCACCGCCACGACCCCCGGCGGCTCTCGCGTCGACCTCATCGCCTCGCAGGCCATTCGCTCGGGCTCACTCGCGGCAGCCATCGAGTTGCGCGACTCGATTCTGCCCCAAGCCCAGCGGCAGCTCGATGAACTCGCCGCCGGGCTGTCCCGCTCCATGTCCGACCGAGCCGCCGTCGGCACCGTGCCCTTGGATGGAACGGCGAATGCGCTGGACATCGATCTCGCCGGCCTCAGCTCGGGAAATGCGATCACGGTCAGCCTCAAGGACGCGATGGGCGTCTCGTATAATCGTGTGCTGATTCCCTACAGCTCGGCGACCCCACCGAGCGTCAATCGCGCGGATCTCAGCGATCCGAACGCCAAGATCAGCATGATCAGGCTGACCAATCCGACAACGGATCTTCGCGCCGCCCTGCAGGCTGCCCTCGGCTCCGAATTCAATGTCAGCAACCAGCCGGGCGCCGCCGCCGGCAGCTTGCGCATCGCCAGCAACCCGGCCGCCGGTGCTCCGACGCTTCTCGGCATCAGCGCCAGCGTAACTCAGGCCGCGAATCCAACGGACTTCCAGACCGGCAAGCCACAGATCCCGCTCTTCCTCGACAGCAGAGGCAAGGGGACGCTCTATACCGGCTCCTTCGAGGGCGGATCGCAACTGACCGGCTTTGCCCAGCGGATCACCGTCAACCAGGCCGTGGCCACCAACACCGCCCAACTCGTCAACACGGCGTCCAACACCCTGGCGTCAGACGCGACGCGCCCGCAATACCTCTACGGAGCGCTCATCGGCTCGAGCCGGACCTTCGCGGCGGCGAGCGGCATCGGGGGCGTCGACGCGCCCTACACATCCAGCGTCCAGGATTTCGCCCAGCGCATCATCGACACGCAGGGCGCCGGCGCCGCTTCCGCGCAGAGCCTCGACGAGGGCCAGGGAATCGCGCTGGCGACGGCGCAGGCCCGGGTCGCATCGGTGTCGGGGGTGAGCATCGACGAGGAGATGTCGAAGCTCGTGCAGCTCCAGACTGCCTACAGTGCCAACGCGCGCGTGCTCACGGCCGCCCGCGACCTTCTCGACACCCTGCTGCGGATCTAGGACGAGTCCGCGGTGTTCAGGCCTTCCCAACGCAAAGCCCGACCGAGGTCACGCATTCTCCCGAGGAACCGATGAGCATCGCTCCGTTCAACGCCAGCACCTATCTCGGCGACCGCAACACGGCCAATCTTGTCGGCCTGAAGGGTCGCCTCGATACGCTGACCAACCAGCTCGCCAGCGGCAAGACAGCCACGACGTATGGTGGCCTTGGGACGGGTCGCACCACCAGCCTCAGCGCGCATGCGGCCCTGAGCGCCCTTGATGGGTACGATGCAGCCATCACGGGCGCGACCACGCGCGTTACCCTGGCCAACCTGAGCATCACCCAGATCAACAATCTCGGTACCAATCTTCAGCGTTCGCTCGCCGCCAGCAACGGCTCGACCATCGACAACACGCCGCAGATCGCCCGCAACAGCCTGGACGCCGCGATCGATGCCCTGAACATCGACATGGGCGGCCAATACTTGTTCGGCGGGCGCGCGACCGATGCACCGCCGGTGGCCACTGCCGATACCATCCTGAACGGAGATGTCGCCCGGAACCTTGACGGACTGAAGACTCTGATCGCGGAACAGAAGGCAGCCGATCTCGGAACGGGTTCCGGCCGGATCACGACCGCGGCGAACGGCGCGACCGTCAGCCTCTCGGAAGACGGCATCGGCGCGGCCGGCATGGAGATGCGCGCCAATTTCGGGTTTCGACTGCTCGGCGCAACGAGTTCCAACCCGGCCGCGATCGAGCCGAGTGCGACCGGTGGCGGCGCACCGTCCAACGTCAGTTTCAAGTTCGCGGCGGCTCCGCAAGGGGGGGACCGCATCCGGGTGACCCTGGATCAACCCGACGGCACCCAGACCTTCGTTGATTATGCAATCAAGGCTGCAGCCACCGACGATGATCCGACAGCGCTGCGTCCGGATGTTGCCGAGGCCGTATTGAACCAGCGGTTCGGAGCGGATCGCGAGAAGAATTTTGGCAAAGCCACCGTCGCTGGAATCCAGGGGCCGGATCGGGTCGGAATCACCTCGACCTATAGCGGGGGCACGCCCGCGTCTCTGACCCTGGGCCTGATAGGGACGCCCCTTGCGGGCGACACCGTGACCGTCAGCGTCGGCCTGCGCGACGGCACGACCCAGACCTTGACCCTCACCGCCAGGGCCACCGCCGATGCCGCCTCCACGACGGAGTTCTCCCTCGAGGGCGACCGGGAGACCATCGCCAAGAGCCTGTCGAACGCCGTGACCAATGCCCTGAAGGGGTCTGCCTCGACCAGTCTCGCGGCCAGTTCGGCATCGCGGGCGGCGCAGGATTTTTTTGCCGGATCGCAATCGCCGGGCTTCGCTCCACGGCGCATCACGTTCGCCAACGGTCAGGCCACAGGTTACACCGAGCAGGCGAGCACCAAGACGGTGATCTGGTATAAGGGCGACGATACGTCTCCCGATCCGCGCGCCACGGCCACCGCTCAGATCGGCGCCAATCGAATCCTGAACATCGGCACCCAGGCCAACGAAGCGCCGATCCGTGCCGTGCTCTCGGGTCTTGCGATCATCGCGGCTGATCCGGGAACGACCGCCGTCAGCGGGACGCCGGACGCACAGCGCTTCAGCGCACTCGCCGACAGCGCCAGAGCCCTCCTGGTCACAGACTCGCGCAAAGGGGGCGGTGTTCCCGGCATTGCGAGCGATATGGGGCTTGCCGCCAACACACTCTCGAACACCAAGGCCGACAACCGGACCAATCGCGCCACCCTGGAGGGCTCGCTCGACGGCGTGGAAAACATCTCGGCCCAGGAGGTGACCGCCCAGCTGCTGCAACTCCAGACGCAACTTCAGGCGAGCTATCAGGTCACCTCGATGCTTTCGAAACTGAACCTCGTGAACTATCTCAGCTGACGCGCTCGCGCAGCGGCTTTCGGCTGACGAAGCAGCAGCTTCCGGCTGTCGAAGCAGCAGCTTCCGGCCGCCGAACTTGGCCGGGAAGGTGGGATGGCTTATCCCGGATTTCGGTTCAAGGACGGGAGACCCGGCATGACCTCTGCGATGCGTGCCGCATCGGCGATCGGCCTCGCCGCGCTTTTCGGCGGAGACCTTGCCGCGTCGGCGCAGCCGGGGGAGCGACCGAAACCGCATCCGGACCTGCGGCAGCGGGAGACCCGCCAGCCCTGCCCGAAGCAGGGTTCCGGCTTCGTGCGCGTTCCGAGCTCGCCGACCTGCATTCGCCTGAGCGGCCGGGCGGTCGGCGCCCTGGATATCGGCAGTCACGGCACTGCGCCCGTCACCGCGGGGCAGCTCTCGATCGACACCCGCAGTGAATCCGAGTTCGGGCCGGTGCGCGCCTTCGTGCGGATGGGCCACGGGCGGCCCTGACGCGCCACCCGGCCGTCGATCGCGTTCCTTGGTCCGTCGTCAGAGGCTGCGCGATAGGACCAGGGGCTGGCTGCGGGCGCCGCCGCTGCGTCCATAGGGGGAGGGCGCCTGCGAGGGGCGACCGTAGACCGTGGGGGTTCGAGCCCGGTCGATCTCGTCCACCAGGGTCTTTACCAGGCCTTCGGAGACGCCCCGCGCCGTGGCGAGGACCGCCTGATTGGTCTCCAGCGCCTGAGCAAAGCGAAGATGCGCCGCCTTCAGGGTTTCGATGTCCTCCGGTGCGAAACGGGCGAGCACGATGGCATTGGCCTTGATCGCCTCGAGCCCCTGGAAGTAGGCCGCCGCCAGGGCGGATTTGCGATCCATATCCGCAAGTCCCTCACGCATTCGACCGACCCGGATGTGATCGCTTTCCCGGGCCAGCACGGCTTCCAGCGCTTCGAGGCTCGCCAACACGCCGGTGACCAGCGCCTGAGCGCCGGCGCGGTCTGCGATGCGAGGCGTTTGTGTCTCAGCTGACCTTTGCACCGCCACCCTCCTGCATCTTCATCATCTCACGGAACACCTGATCGGCGATGCCGACGCCGCCGCTCTTCACGATCTGGCCGGCATATTCCTTGGTCAGCATCGAACGGTACACGCCACCGCCGGTGCCGTTCTCGCCGAGCGGGCCATCGGTGCCTTCGGATTGCGACAGGCGGTCGAGGGACTGCTCGAGAAACATCGATTCGAAATCCGTCGAAGCTTTCTTCGCCTTGGCCTCAGCGGCGGTTTTGGCGGCCGTGGCGGTGCCCGAGCCGACCGCACTTTGGACGGTCTTGGCGATGTCTCCGACGATGGCCTTGCCGACCCCAAGGGCGGCGCTGGCGGCGAGGGGCGCGAACAGCATGGGATTACCTCTCGGGTCGGTTTGAGGAGATGGAGAGAACAGGCATCACATCACCTCGATGTCGGCCTGCAGGGCGCCGGACGCCTTGATCGCCTGAAGGATCGAGATGAGATCGCGAGGACCGATACCGAGGGCGTTGAGGCCGTCGACGAGTTCCCGCAGGGTCACGCCCTCCTTCACGACGGCGAGCTTGTTGCCGTCGCCGGTATCGACCTTGACGCCGGTACGCGGCACCACCGTCGTGGCGCCGTTGGAGAGGGGAGCGGGCTGGCTGACCTGCGGCTGTTCGGTGATCGTCACGGTCAGGTTCCCCTGCGCGATCGCCACGGTGGAGACGCGCACGTCACGCCCCATGACGATGATGCCGGAGCGCTCGTCGACGATGACCCGCGCAGTCTGGTCCGGCTCGACCTTGAGTTGCTCGACCTCGGTCACGAGCCGGATCATGTTGCCGGTGTAGCGGGCCGGAATCTGCAGAGTGACCGTGGCCGGGTCCGTCGGCTCGGCCGTGTCCGCCCCCATGAAGTCGTTGATCGCGGCCGCGATCCGCTTGGAGGTCGTGAAGTCGGGGTTGCGCAGGGAGAGACGAAGCGACCGCATGTCGTTCATCTTGAACGCCATCTCGCGCTCGATCATGGCCCCGTTCGGAACGCGCCCGTTGGTCGGCACGCCGCGCGTGATCTTGGCGGCGTCCCCTTCGGCGGAGAAGCCCGCGATGGCGACCGAGCCCTGGGCCAGGGCGTAGACTTCGCCGTCGGCGCCGAGCAGAGGCGTGACCAGCAGGGTACCGCCCTGGAGAGACTTTGCGTCGCCGAGGGAGGAGACTGTGATGTCGATGCGATTCCCCTGGGTCGCGAAAGGCGGCAGGCTCGCCGTGACCATTACGGCCGCCAGATTCTGAGTGCGCATGGTCGCCCCGCGGGTGTTGACCCCGAGCCGTTCCAACATCGCCTGCAACGATTGCTTGGTGAACGGGATGTTGTTCAGGGTATCGCCGGTGCCATTGAGGCCGACGACGATGCCGTAACCAACGAGCTGGTTTTGGCGCACGCCCTCGACGCTGGCGAGATCCTTGACCCGCGACAGGGC
Source organism: Methylobacterium sp. 37f (assembly GCF_023093475.1). NCBI lineage: Bacteria > Pseudomonadati > Pseudomonadota > Alphaproteobacteria > Hyphomicrobiales > Methylobacteriaceae > Methylobacterium > Methylobacterium sp. 37f. The sequence goes on along the minus strand of NZ_JAGHKN010000009.1, from coordinate 1,707 downwards.
GAGGACAGGAGCCGCATGGCCGAAAACCAGGGCCATCGCTGCCAGCAAGCCAATGGTGAAGCGATGAAGCCGGGACGGGCCGTTCTTACTGTCAGGCATGGGGCTCTTCGCAGCAGGGATGTCCCGGATACCTTGCCAGGACCATGCCAAGCCAATCGTTTCTCCAATCCGTTGGAATTGAATGGTTTTCTTCTGCGAGGGCAGGAATGTTCGATCCGTCGGACTGATTGCTTCATGCCGACCCGGCATTTTCTGCCGGGCTCTTTACGCCGGCTTAACCATCATCGGCGGATTCTCACGGTGCAGGGCGCACCGCCGCCCCGATTGGTCTTTTCCCATGCGCGTCGATCCCCGCTTCGTCACCTTGAACACCGGTCCGGCGGCCGCGGGCGCTCGTCGCAACGACACCATGCGGTCCTTTACCCTTTCAGACCCCGGCAAGGCGTCCACCAGCGCTGCGGCCACCCCGGCAGCCTCTCTGGCCGGACTCGATGCGATCCTGACCCTCCAGAGCAACGCGGACACCCCAGAGGAGCGTCGACGGCGCTCGACCCAGCGCGGCAGCGACCTCCTTGATGGGCTGGACCGCCTCAAGGCGTCGCTCATCATGGGACGGGTCTCGACGCGCGACCTCCAGTCCATCGCGCGCCGCTTGGCCGACCGGACCGGGATCAGCGGTGACCCGCGTCTCGACGGTCTGATCGCCGATATCGAGTTGCGGGCCGCCGTCGAACTTGCCAAGCTCTCCCCCTCGGCAGCATTCTGACCTGCCTAGCGGAGGGCGGGGCACCAACCAACTCAGCGCCCCGCTTCTCCCCTCGTCCTCGAGGGACCGTTCAGCCCTTGGTCTTCGCTTTGGCGCGCGGCGCCTCCTCGGCAGCCTCGGCCTCTTCGCTTCCATCCGTGTTGATCCGCTCGGCGATCTCGCTGAGGAGCGCGTCGGTCTTCTTCTCCTCCTCGAGAGTCTGTTCCAGAAGCTTGGCGGCATCCGCGTAACCGAGCTGCCGCGCCCAGGTCTTCAGCGTCCCGTAGCGAGCGATCTCGTAGTGCTCGACAGCTTGGGCACAGGCAGCCAGCACAGCGTCGGCGGCCGGGCTGTCGGCGAAATCTTCGAGATCCTCTTCCATCTCCGAGGTGATGCCCTGCATCGCTTCGCAGGTCTTGGCGCGCGCCGGCTTGCCGATGATCTCGAAGACCTGTTGAAGTCGCTCGACCTGCTCGGCGCTTTCCTCGGCATGCGTCTCGAAGGCGCTGCGAAGTTCCTCGTGCTGAGCCGCTTTCGCCGACTTCTTGAGGGCTCGAACCGACTGCTTCTCGGCGTAGTAAACGTCTTTCAGCGTCTCATAGAACGCATCGTGCAGAGACTTGACCTTGGTCGCCATGAGATATGCTCCGGATCGTAGGAGAAAATAATCACTTGCCGAGAAAGCAATCGGCGCATCGACTGCATGGTTCGCAGTGAATATTGAGCGATCCCCGCAAAACCACGTCGATACAGCCAAACAAGCAAAGCCAGTCTGACCGTCGTCGGCCCCAAGCAACAACCATAAGTTAGACCGATTATCTTAGTTGTGGTAAACTAGAGCGTTTTCCACGATCCCTGAGTCGTTGCGGCGAGGTGAGCGTTGATCCCTGAAGGTTCGTCAGGGAGATCGCCATGGCCCGTGCCTACAGTCACGATCTGCGCATTCGCGTCCTGGACGCAGT
>NZ_JAGHKN010000099.1:0-1012 GCF_023093475.1 Methylobacterium sp. 37f | reverse complement strand
TGTCCGTCGTCAGATGATTTGGGACATTCAGCGGTGTTCAGGGACAGAGGCTCTGGTCCATCTGGGGTAGGAGGTTAGGCGGCCTGCGCGTGGTGGCGCAAGCGGCGATCCATCAGGGTCTGGCGCTTGATGCGTTCCCGCTCGGCCAGGATCCCTTCGCCGCGTCCGAAGTAGACGTCGGCGGGCGTGAGGTTGCTCAGGCTCTCATGGGCTCGGGCATGGTTGTAGTGTTCGACGAAGTCGGCAACCTGCGCCTCCAGCTCGCCGGGCAAGTAGGCGTGTTCGAGCAGGATGCGGTTCTTGAGCGTCTGATGCCAACGCTCGATCTTGCCCTGCGTTTGAGGATGGCATGGCGCGCCGCGGATGTGGGTCATGCCCCGTATACTGAGCCAGTCAGCCAGGTCGCTGGCGACGTAGCTCGGCCCGTTGTCGGAGAGCAGGCGTGGCCGCGGCATCACCCGCGCCTGATCGAGCCCAGCCGCCCCCAGCGCCAGGTCGAGCGTTGCGGTGACGTCGCTGGCCTGCATCGTCGTGCACAGCTTCCAGGCGACGATGTAGCGTGAGAAGTCGTCCAGGACCGTCGACAGGTAGTACCAGCCCCAGCCAACGACCTTCAGGTAGGTGAAGTCCGTCTGCCAAAGCTGGTTGGGCGCGGTGGTCTTGTCGCGGAACTCGTCGGCGGCCTTGATGACGATATAGGCCGGGCTGGTGATCAGGTCTTGAGACTTGAGCAACCGGTAGACGGTCGCTTCCGAGACGAAGTAGCGGCGCTCGTCGGTGAAGCGCACTGCCAGCTCACGCGGACTGAGTTCAGGCTGCTCCAAGGCCAGAGCAACGATCTGCTCGCGGATCTCTGCAGGTAGACGGTTCCAGACCCGGCTTGGCCTTGAGGAATGGTCATTCAACGCCTCGGGGCCGCCGCGCTGGTAGGCGTCGTACCAGCGGTAGAACGTCGAGCGGGTGATGCCGAGCTTGTCCAGGGTGGCACGCACCGGCAGGTGGGATTGCTCGA
>NZ_JAGHKN010000098.1:0-1022 GCF_023093475.1 Methylobacterium sp. 37f | reverse complement strand
GGGTTTCGAGGGCGGCGCAGATGTGATTCGATGCGCGGCTTTCCAAGGAGGAGAGCTGGATGCCCTCAGCCCTGTCAGCCGATCTGCGTGAACGCGTCGTGGTGGCGATCGAGGCAGGCGCCTCACGCCGGGAAGCCGCTAAACGGTTCAAGGTCAGCCCCGCCAGCGCCGTACGCTGGCACGAGACCTTCGTGCGGGAAGGGCGCACATGGGCAAAGCCGATGGGCGGCGATCAGCGCTCGCACGCCATCGAGGCCCAGGCCGACCTGATCCGGCAGACCTACGAGGCGAAGCCCGAACTGTTCCTGCGCGAGCTACGCGCCCGACTGGCCGAACACGGCCTGCGGGTCGGAGTCAGCAGCCTGTCCCGTTTCTTCAAGCGCCACGGCATCACGCGTAAAAAAACACCGGTCACGCCGCCGAGCAGGATCGGGAGGACGTGAAGGCGGCCCGCCTGGCCTGGTTCGAGGGCCAGCCCGACCTCGATCCGGACAGCCTCGTGTTCCTCGACGAGACCGCGACCAACACGAAGATGGCGCGTCGCTACGGGCGGGCTCCACGGGGCGAACGCTGCCGGGTGGCCGTGCCGTTCGGACACTGGAAGACCATCACGGTCACGGCGGGGCTACGGGCCAGCGGCCTGACGGCGACCGCGCTCTTCGACGGACCGATGACCGGCGCTCGCTTCCGCAGTTATGTCGAGGAGACCCTGATCCCGACCTTGAAGCACGGTGACACGGTCGTGCTCGACAACCTACCCGCCCACAAGGTCAGCGGCATCCGCGAGCGCATCGAGGCAGCCGGTGCCCGCCTGCTCTACCTGCCGGCCTACTCCCCCGACTTCAACCCCATCGAACTCGCCTTCGCCAAGCTCAAAGCCCTTCTGCGTGCCCACGCTGCTCGCACGCTCGCAGACCTCTCCGACACCATCAAGCAAGCCTTCGGCCGCTTCACACCGGACGAATGCCGTAACTACCTGATGGCCGCAGGCTACGATGCCTTTGACCCAACTTGATCGGGTG
>NZ_JAGHKN010000097.1:0-1024 GCF_023093475.1 Methylobacterium sp. 37f | reverse complement strand
ATGTCGGATGGCGATGCCAGCGAGCAGACCCTCTGGGTGGCCGCCCTCGACGAGTACCTTCTCCCAGGTACGGACGACGGCACCGCCCTCCATGCCTTGCACGCGCTGCTGATACACGGGCCGTTGACCCGCGAGGAACTTCTGCTCGTCCTCCCAGGCGTGGCGGACCCGAACGTCGTGCCCGTCCTGCTCAGGGCGGGCTTCTTGGAGCGCAAGGGCGACCGGTTCGGCTGCCGGGCGGCGGCCTACCCGGCGATCCAGGACGGGCTCGAAGCGGCAGGATTTCCCGTGGGACGGGTTTGAACGACATGGCCACCGCACAGGACGTCCATGACGGCGGCGTACAGCTCGTCCACAGCCTCCAGGACATCCGATTCTGGGAGATCGGGCTCATCGTCGTCGGCACATGGGCGGCGATCTGGCTGGTGCGCAGCACCTTCCCCTACCTCGCCGAACGCGGCCCGAGCCGATTGAGGCTCTACCTCCTGGCGGCCGTGCCCATCGCCCGGCTGGTCCTGATGGTGCTCGCCATCGTCTGGATCGTGCCCATCGTCTTCAACATCACGCTGCAGAACTTCCTCGTCATCGCCGGTGCGGCCAGCGTCGCCATCGGCTTCGCCTTCAAGGATTACGTCAGCAGCCTGATCGCCGGGGTTGTGGCCCTGGTCGAGCGACCCTACCGGCCGGGAGATTGGGTCAAGGTCGGCTCCGACTACGGCGAGGTGCGCAACGTTGGGCTGCGCGCGATCCTGCTCCAGACACCCGACGACAACGCGGTCACGGTTCCGCACTCGACGATCTGGACCGACCGGATCACCAACGCGAACGACGGCGCCGGGACCCTGCAGTGCGTCGCCGACTTCTACCTGCTGCCCCGGCATGACGGAGCCCTCGTGCGCGCCTTGCTGACGGACGTGGCGTTGACCAGCCCGTACCTGAACTACGGCAAATCGGTCCGCGTGGTGCTGCACGAGGAGCCCTGGGGCACGCACTACAAGCTGCGCGCCTACCCGTTCGACATGCG
>NZ_JAGHKN010000096.1:0-1092 GCF_023093475.1 Methylobacterium sp. 37f | reverse complement strand
TGGCCTGCCCCCATGCGGTGGCCCAGGTTCGAAGTTAGTGCATCGTCGGTCGCGTGACGATGGCGGGTTGTGCGAGCGGCGCTGAGCTGCTCGGTTCCGTTGGCCAGATGACGACCTCCGGTGCAGGCGGGAGGTAGCCGAGCGATGAATGCGGTCGGATGTTGTTGTAGTGCCGCCGCCATTGCTCGATCACGACGCTGGCCTCCTTCAGGGTGTAGAACACCTCGCCGTTGAGGAGTTCATCGCGCAGCTTCGCGTTGAAGCTCTCGCAATACCCGTTCTCCCACGGACTGCCCGGTTCGATGTAGGCGGTCGTCGATCCAACCGCCGCGATCCAGTCCTGTACGGCCTTGGCAATGAACTCCGGCCCGTTGTCCGAGCGGATATGACCGGGCACCCCGCGCAAACTGAACAGATCCGAGAGCACGTCGATCACGTCCAGCGCCTTCAGCTTACGGGCGACCCGGATGGCCAGGCACTCGCGGGTGAACTCGTCGATCACATTCAGCATTCGGTACTTGCGCCCGTTGTGCGTCCGGTGCTCGACGAAGTCGTAGGACCAGACGTGGTCAGGCCGCTCGGGCCGTAGTCGCAGGCAGGAGCCATCGTTGAGCCAGAGACGCGCTCGCTTCGGTTGTCGAGCCGGGACCTTGAGCCCCTCTCGTCGCCAGATCCGTTCGACCCGCTTCACGTTTACCGTCCAGCCGTCACGCCGGAGCAAGGCCGTGATCCGACGGTAGCCGTAGCGCCCGAACTGCAGAGCCAATGCGATGATCGCAGCCGTCAGAGCAGCTTCGTCCTCGACCACCACGGCGGCCTTGCGTTGGGTCGAACGATGCTGGCCCAGGACACGGCAGGCGAAGCGTTCCGATACGCCATGCTCGGCAACGACGTAGTCGACACACGCCCGGCGGCGAGCCGGGCTCAGAAGTTTCCCGAAGCGGCCTCCTTGAGGATCAGCTTCTCCAAGGTCAGATCGGAGATCGCCCGACGAAGCCGCTGGTTCTCGGTCTCCAGAGACTTCAACCGCTTGACCTGATCTCCCTTCAGGCCGCCGTACTCCGACCGCCAGCGGTAATACGTGACCTCAGT
>NZ_JAGHKN010000095.1:0-1107 GCF_023093475.1 Methylobacterium sp. 37f | reverse complement strand
TCAACGGCCCGTGTATCAGCAGCGCGTGCAAGGCATGGAGGGCGGTGCCGTCGTCCGTACCTGGGAGAAGGTACTCGTCGAGGGCGGCCACCCAGAGGGTCTGCTCGCTGGCATCGCCATCCGACATCGCGGCCTTCGCGTCCTCGGCGACGTCAGCGTCGTCACCCGTACGCAGGCTGCGCCGCCAGAGGTGCCAGGCGACCCAGGGTATGCCGAGGCTGCGCCCGGCTAACTTGCGCAGGTAGTCGTTGCGAAGCGTACCCGCCTCGTCGACCGCGAGCACGTCCTCGCCGTCGGCAGGCAGGCGGAACCGCATCGCCCCGGTGGCCTCGGAGGTCGAGAGCTGGACGAACCAGCCATGCAGGCGGACGGCGTCGAACGGCTTGATCGTCACGGCATCGGGCAGAAGGGCGTCGGCGCCGGCCGCCTTGGCGAGGAACGACCAGGCCCAGGCGTTGCAGCCGACGACCACCGGTCGATCCAGTCCGTCGATGGCCGCGAGGAGCGCGCGCACGGCCCTCAGGCCTTCCCGATGCCGCAGGAACCAGTCCTCCAGCCTGGGGATGACCAGGATCCCCGACCCGATCATGTCCGGCAGGATGGGCTGATTGGCGGCGACGAGCGATTGCCGCGAGGGCGGCGCGAGGACCTGGTGTCCCGCCTCCGACGCCCAGGTCTGAATGACCGCGTTCTCGTCGCAGGGCGGCAGCACCAACGTCAGGATGTGTGATGCGCCAGGCTGGCGATCCAACCACTTGCCGACGGTTGCCCCAACTTCGGCGAGGACCGGTCCGCAGGCGGGGGGAGCCACGACCTCGTCGAGACGCCTCAGGGTTGCACGGTGCAGCTTATCGTCCGCGATGAACGGCTCGGACTTTTCGCGGTGAAACAGGGCGATAAGCCGCCCGAGGTACCTCCGGGCGACCTCATCCCTGGGGACAGGTGGCGTCTGGGCATCGTCGAGTGGGATCAGGAACGCAGGGCCTTCAGTCTTCGACATCGGCGCGCGGCAGTCCACTCCAAGGTCGTCGACAACGTGAACCGCCCAGGTTCGTTGCCGGTGCCGCTGGCATTCACCGGTCACGAAGTAGGCACCTTCGGCCCGGA
>NZ_JAGHKN010000094.1:0-1190 GCF_023093475.1 Methylobacterium sp. 37f | reverse complement strand
TACTCGTTGATGGCGGCGACGACGCCGGCGCCGACGGTGCGTCCGCCTTCACGGATGGCGAAGCGCAGCTTCTCTTCCATGGCCACCGGCACGATCAGGGTGACGTCCATGGTCACGCTGTCGCCCGGCATCACCATCTCGGTGCCCTCGGGCAGCACGCACACGCCGGTCACGTCCGTGGTGCGGAAGTAGAATTGCGGGCGGTAGTTGGTGAAGAACGGCGTGTGACGGCCACCTTCTTCCTTGGTGAGGATGTAGGCCTCGGCCTTGAACTTGGTGTGGGGCTTGACCGAGCCGGGCTTGCACACGACCTGGCCGCGCTCCACGTCCTCGCGCTTGGTGCCGCGCAGCAGCACGCCGACGTTGTCGCCCGCCTGACCCTGGTCGAGCAGCTTGCGGAACATCTCGACGCCCGTGACCGTCGTGGTCTGGGTGTCGCGGATACCCACGATCTCCACCGTCTCGCCGACCTTGACGATGCCGCGCTCGACGCGACCCGTCACCACCGTGCCGCGACCCGAGATCGAGAACACGTCCTCGATCGGCATCAGGAACGGCTTGTCGATCGGACGCTCCGGCTGCGGGATGTAGGCATCCACCGACGCCATCAGCGCCAGCACCGCGTCGTGGCCGACGGCCTTGTCGCCGTTGTCCAGGGCGACCTTGGCCGAGCCCTTGGTGATCGGGATGTCGTCGCCGGGGAAGTCGTACTTGGAGAGGAGCTCGCGCACCTCCATCTCGACGAGCTCGAGGAGCTCGGCGTCGTCGACCAGGTCGACCTTGTTGAGGAACACCACCAGGGCCGGCACGCCGACCTGACGGGCGAGCAGGATGTGCTCGCGGGTCTGCGGCATCGGGCCGTCGGCCGCCGACACCACCAGGATCGCGCCGTCCATCTGCGCCGCACCCGTGATCATGTTCTTCACGTAGTCGGCGTGGCCCGGGCAGTCGACGTGGGCGTAGTGACGGTTGGCCGTCTCGTACTCCACGTGCGCCGTCGAGATCGTGATCCCGCGCGCCTTCTCCTCGGGAGCCTTGTCGATCTGGTCGTAGGCCGTGAACGTCGCACCGCCCGACTCCGCCAGAACCTTGGTGATCGCCGCCGTCAGAGACGTCTTGCCGTGATCAACGTGACCGATCGTGCCGATGTTGCAGTGCGGCTTCGTACGCGCGAATTTCTCTTTGGCCAT
>NZ_JAGHKN010000093.1:0-1430 GCF_023093475.1 Methylobacterium sp. 37f | reverse complement strand
CTGGGCGGCCGATGACATACACGCTTCACCGCCTCGCCCCCGGCAGCTACGATCTCATCCTCAACGGCGAGATCGTCGGCAGTGTGGTGCGTGCGGCCTCAATCGATGGCGGCGCCCCTATCTGGCATGCCGAGTTGCTGGATGATCCGCCATCCGAGAAGCGACCGCATCCATTTAGCAAGATTGACCATATCTTCGGGAGGCTCCAGGCAGTCACGGCTTGGCTCGACAATGGCGAAATCATCGATCGCATACGCAGTCCAACGCCGGAATTACCGCGCCTATGAAACAATCTTATAAATTTGAATTGTAAATATAATTCAAGTAGTACGATGGTGACGGTTCCGTTATTTCGAGAATTGAGTTTTGTATGATAATCTTCGTACCGTTAGAATAAGAACGGAATTTGAATGTCTGAAATCTCTGAAAGTCAAGTGCTCGGTTTCCTCGGACTCGCTGCCGATATCACCTCCGCTTACGTGTCCAACAACTCAATTCGGCCAACCGATCTGCCGGACCTGATCCGCTCCATCCACACGGCACTCGGCAGCCTTGCTAGCGGTGCGGCACAGGCGTCCAAAGAAGCTGAGGTCGAAAGGCCGACTGCTGCTCAGATCCGGAAGTCCTTGACGCCGGACGGCATCGTCAGCTTCCTCGACGGCAAGAGCTACAAGACCCTGAAGCGTCACCTGACGGGCCACGGTCTTAATCCCCAGAGCTACCGTCAGCGCTACGGCCTACCGGCCGACTACCCGATGGTCGCCCCGTCCTACGCCGCCATACGCTCGAAGCTGGCCAAGTCGATCGGCCTCGGCAGGATTGCCGAACGCATCGATGAAGAGCAGCGCAAAGGGAAGGGTCGCAAGAAGGCTGCCTGAGCGCTCAAAGCTACAAGGAGGCTGTTGTCTCATGCGCCGCAACGAGATGCCCTACACCCTCGTGCCGGGCTCTTGCTGCGCGATTCATGTAGATCACGTCAAAGGGTGATATATCGTCTTCTTGGAAATCCTCAGCAAATGAGACCGGAGGAGATGGGTGTCTAGAGCTTAACACCCATTTCGCCCACCGATGTGATCGGCGCTGAGCAATGCGCTGCTGCCAGTTCAGAATACCCCGCCTAGTGCCTTCGTGTATGCGCATTCGGATGTTCTTGGCTGACGATGAGCAACCTGCTCCGGCAATTCTATATGCCGGAGCAGGTGAAAGGGTTGCCGAAAATTTGTACTGAGATGTGCAATTATCCCGGCTACCGCAATATTTTTAGAAAAGACATTAACAACTGGCAAGAAACGATTGTGGCTACTAGAGCGTTTTCCACGATCCCTGAGTCGTTGCGGCGAGGTGAGCGTTGATCCCTGAAGGTTCGTCAGGGAGATCGCCATGGCCCGTGCCTACAGTCACGATCTGCGCATTCGCGTCCTGGACGCAGT
>NZ_JAGHKN010000092.1:0-1487 GCF_023093475.1 Methylobacterium sp. 37f | reverse complement strand
TCAACGGCCCGTGTATCAGCAGCGCGTGCAAGGCATGGAGGGCGGTGCCGTCGTCCGTACCTGGGAGAAGGTACTCGTCGAGGGCGGCCACCCAGAGGGTCTGCTCGCTGGCATCGCCATCCGACATTGCGGCCTTCGCGTCCTCGGCGACGTCAGCGTCGTCACCCGTACGCAGGCTGCGCCGCCAGAGGTGCCAGGCGACCCAGGGTATGCCGAGGCTGCGCCCAGCCAACTTGCGCAGGTAGTCGTTGCGAAGCGTACCCGCCTCGTCGACCGCGAGCACGTCCTCGCCGTCGGCAGGCAGGCGGAACCGCATCGCCCCGGTGGCCTCGGAGGTCGAGAGCTGGACGAACCAGTCATGCAGGCGGACGGCATCGAACGGCTTGATTGTTACGGCATCGGGCAGGAGGGGGGCGGTGCCGGCCGCCTTGGCGAGGAACGACCAGGCCCAGGCGTTGCAGCCGACGACCACCGGTCGATCCAGTCCGTCGATGGCCGCGAGGAGCGCGCGTACGGCCCTCAGGCCTTCCCGATGCCGCAGGAACCAGTCCTCCAACCTGGGGATGACCAGGATCCCCGACCCGGTCATGTCCGGCAGGATGGGCTGATCGGCGGCGACGAGCGATTGCCGCGAGGTCGGCGCGAGGACCTGGTGTCCCGCCTCGGATGCCCAGGTCTCGATGACCGCGTTCTCATCACAGGGCGGCAGCACCACCGTCAGGATGTGTGATGCGCCAGGCTGGCGATCCAACCACTTGCCGACGGTTGCCCCGATCTCGGCGAGGACCGGTCCGCAGGCGGGGGGAGCCACGACCTCGTCGAGATGCTTCAGCGTCGCGCGGTGCAGCTTGTCGTCCGCGATGAACGGCTCGGACTTTTCGCGGTGGAACAGGGCGATAAGCCGCCCGAGGTACCTCCGGGCGACCTCATCCCTGGGGACAGGTGGCGTCTGGGCATCGTCGAGTGGGATCAGGAACGCGGGGCCTTCAGTCTTCGACATCGGCGCGCGGCAGTCCACTCCAAGGTCGTCGACAACGTGAACCGCCCAGGTTCGTTGCCGGTGCCGCTGGCATTCACCGGTCACGAAGTAGGCACCTTCGGCCCGGAACTACGACCTGAAGGACGGCGAAGGGTAGGATGCCACCGAGGGCAAATGGCACATCCAACGCCCTTCTTGGGACTGGGTGCCCTCGACGCCGGGTCCCCGACTACGGGCGCTGCCGCTATCGACTGGTTGCCGGTGCGTCCTCCGCTTGCAGGCCTCTAAGAGGAGCGTCGATGGTGCACATGACACCTGTCGCCGGATAGGAGAGATCCACCTCGCCGCCGAAGTTGCCGGCAAGTCCGCGCCCGATCAGCCTAGAGCGTTTTCCACGATCCCTGAGTCGTTGCGGCGAGGTGAGCGTTGATCCCTGAAGGTTCGTCAGGGAGATCGCCATGGCCCGTGCCTACAGTCACGATCTGCGCATTCGCGTCCTGGACGCAGT
>NZ_JAGHKN010000091.1:0-1577 GCF_023093475.1 Methylobacterium sp. 37f | reverse complement strand
CGAGGCCGTGTCAAAACGGATTGGGCGCGGAACTTTATGAATGTCGGCTGCGGATGAATCGCCACGGCTCGTGCTTGTTCAGGCTCGGATGGCCTGGATGAGCCAAGCTGCGCCGAACAGGCGGATCATCCGCTTCACGTTGTAGGCGAGGATCGCGAGGCTCATCTCGGTTCTCACGCCGTTCAGGCCCTTCGTGAGGAAGGGCGTGCTGCCCATCCAAGCCTTCAGCGTGCCGAAGACGTGCTCGACCGTAGAGCGCCGCACCGCCATGGCGTCAGGCATGGCATCGAGCCGCCTCTGCATGGCCTCCAGCACGGCCTCATGCTTCCAGCGCTTGAAGCGCTTGACCTTCTCGGGCGTACAGCATGCACGCACCTCGCAGGCATGACAGGCTTCCAGGTTGCGGTAATGGTCGATGTCGCCATGCCGATCGGAGCGGGCGACAGACTTCGTCAGCATAGCACCGGCCGGACAGACGTAGTGATCGGCCTCGGCGTCGTAGACGAAGTCGGCGCGCACGAAGAGCCCCTTCTTCGCCCGGCCGGACGTGTCGGCCCGCGGCATGACCGGGAGAATGCCTGTGCCTTCGCAGACCAGAACCTCGTCGCCATTGTAGTAGCCGCGATCGGTCAGGACCACGACCTCCTCCGCGCCGATAGCCTGCTTGGCCCGATCGCCCATCGGCACGAGCTGGGTCCGGTCGTGGCCCTGGTTGACGACGTCATGAGCCACAACGAGATGATGCTCGGGATCAACGGCGATCTGGACGTTGTAGCCGACGATGCCCGTGCCCCGCCCGCTCGTCGCCATGGAGCGTGCGTCCGGATCGGTCAGCGAGACCTGTCCGTCTTCTGAAGCTGCGATCTGATCCTGCATCTCGCGCAGGAAGGCCATCTGTCGGCGCAGAGCGGCGATCTTCTCGCCGATGCGCTGCGTCCGCGCCTCGGGAACGTCGCTGCCTTCCCGGTCCGCCCGGTCGAGCGTTGCGAGGTAGCGGGCGATGCTGGCATCCACCTGTTCCAGGCGCTTGGCGACTTTGGTCACCGTGTAATTGCGGTCCCGGTTGTTGACCGCCTTGAACTTCGATCCATCCACGGCGACGGTCGCCCCGGTAAAGAGGCTCAGATCCCGGCACAGCACCACGAACTGCCGACAGGCCGCCTGGATCGCTGCCCCGTTGTCGCGCCTGAAGTTGGCGATCGTTTTGTGATCGGGGACCAGGCGACCAGTCAGCCACATCACCTCGATGTTGCGCTGTGCCTCACGCTCGAGCCGGCGGCTCGATGGCACCCGGTTGAGATAACCGTAGAGGTAGAGCTTCAGGAGCATGGCCGGATCGTAGGCGGGCCGCCCCGTCGCTGCGGGCTCAAAGCGGGTGAAGCCCAGAGCGCCCAGATCAAGTTCGTCGATGAAGGCCTCGACTACCCGAACCGGATTGTCCTCGGTGACATAGTCGTCCAGCGAACTGGGCAGCAACCAGGATTGCCGACGGTCCTGCCCTTCGACGAACCGACCCATGCCGACCTCCGCAGATGAGGCCGCAAGTCTACTTCAGATCGGGCTTTTGACACAGCCTC
>NZ_JAGHKN010000090.1:0-1586 GCF_023093475.1 Methylobacterium sp. 37f | reverse complement strand
GTCGACGATGCCGGAGGGGCCGAAATCCGCATTCGACCGCGCGCCGCCGCGGCCGCGGTGAACCTTCGGGCCTATGAGGACATGGGCGTCGAGGGTGTGATGCTGGCCCACGATGCAGCCCGACGCGCCATCGCCGTTCACGATCCGGACGAAGGCATCTCGCCCTACCGTCGCGACGATTTCGAGCCGATTCTTCGATCCTGCCAAGCCCGGCTCGACGTCGAGGGCGGGTACCTACCTGACCGACTGACCCTCGCGCCCCACGAACCCGTACCCGGCGCAGGTGAGAACCTCACGGTCTCCGACCGCTGGGTGATCTTCGCTCGCCATAGGTCGGACAGCTTCCTGCTGGCGGACATCGAGAACCTGAAGCGCTCCGTGAAACGTGCCGCGGAGGAACATGATCTCCCGGGTCCGGCACGGACGTTGGTCATGGGGCCTGCGGACAAGCCGTCGGGCGATCTCTGGCGCGCCCTGAGCGACCGGGTGGGTGGGACGGTCGATCACGCGCCCGAACCGGTCGGCCCAGCCGAGGCCGGCGACCTGTTCTTCCCCAAGCCGTTCAACGACGAGCAGATGGAGATCGTGCGGCGGCTCGAAGCCACGGACGGGATCGTGGTGCAGGGGCCGCCCGGGACCGGCAAGACCCACACCATCTCGAACATCATCTGCCACTACATGGCGACCGGTCGGCGCGTCCTCGTCGTCTCGCATGGCGAGCCGGCCCTTGCCGTGTTGCGTGACCAACTTCCCGACGGTGTGCGCGACCTCGCCATCAGCATCACCGCGACCGAGCGCGAGGGCTTCAAACAGCTGGAAGCGGCGGTCCGCCTTCTTCAGTCGGTGGTCGAGAGCATCAAGCCATCGGAGCAGTCGCGGTTGATCCGGGACCTCGAAGCGTCGGTAGTGGGGCTTCGGAGCCGGCTGAACGAGGTCGACGCGGAGATCGAGCGGTTTGCGCTCCGCCAGCTTTCCCCGGCATTCGGTCACGAGCGACCTGCCGAGCTTGCGCGGCGGGTCACGCTCTCAGCCGTGAGGCACGATTGGTTCAAGGACCGTCCAAGCGATGCTTCACTCGATGCGATGCCGCGGGACCAGGACGTAGCCGGCCTCCGCTCGGCGCGCCTCGCCCTCGGAGCCCGTCTCGAACACATCGACTGTGTCCTGCCGTCAATTCATGATCTGCCGGACGGCGATGTCATCGCGCGGCTGCACGATGACTTGGTCCGGTCCATACACCTGGCCGAGGCGGCGGCGAGCGAACCCTCGATCCGGGTGCGGATCATGTCCCCAAAGGACGTCGCCAAGGCGCTTGAGGCGGCGTCGGAGCTGGGATCCCTACGCCGGGCCAAGGACCTGGCGGACGATACACCGTGGCTACGGGCGCTGGCAGAGGATATCCTCTTCGCGGCCGGCGAGAACCGCATCGTCGACCTCGTAGGACGCTTTGCCGAGGACGCCCGGCCCATCGCCCTGGAACGGGAGCGGTACCTCGGCCTTCCCGTCGAGCTCCCCGAGGCCTTCGAGCCCGCTTCGCAGGAAATCGCCGGCATCGTTCGCCGGCTGGCCGCGGAAGAACCGGTGTT
>NZ_JAGHKN010000008.1:0-167531 GCF_023093475.1 Methylobacterium sp. 37f | reverse complement strand
TTGTGTATAAGAGACAGGCCCGTGGGGGAATGGCGGCGGCGGCGGCGGTGGCGGCAAGACCCCACCCGACCTCGAGGACCTGCTGCGCCGCAGCCAGGACCGGCTGCGCGGCGTGCTCCCCGGCGGGTCCTTCGGTGGTGGGCGCGGCCTGCTGGTGATCGGCGGCCTCCTGGTCGCGGGCTGGCTTCTCACCGGGTTCTACACCGTGGCACCCCAGCAGGTCGGCATCGAGACGGTGTTCGGTCGCTATCTCAGCACCACCGGCCAGGGCCTGAACTACAACTTCCCGGCCCCGATCGGCGCCGTGACCAAGCCGAATGTCGGTCAGGTCAACAGCGTGCAGATTGGCTACCGCGCCGGCTTCGGCAATCAGACCCGCACCGTCGACAAGCCCGAGGAGAGCCTGATGCTCACGGGTGACGAGAACATCGTCGACCTCGACTTCGAAGTGCAGTGGCGGATCAACCCCCTGAAGGCGTCCGACTTCGTCTTCAACCTCGAGAACCCCGAGGGCACGATCAAGGCCATCGCCGAGAGCGCGATGCGCGAGGTCGTCGGCCGGCGCAACATCCAGCCGATCCTGACCAACGAACAGTCGAGCGTCGCCCAGGAGGTCCGGGAGATCACCCAGAAGGCCCTCGACGAATACGGCGCCGGCGTACGCATCGAACTCGTCCAGCTCGTCAGCGTCCAGCCTCCGCCGGAAGTGCGGCCCGCCTTCTTCGACGTGAACGCGGCGCAGCAGGATGCCGAGCGCGCCAAGAACGACGCGCGGACCTACGAGAGCCAGAAGGTGCCGCTCGCCAAGGGTGAGGCGCAGAAGATCATCCAGGCGGCGGAAGCCTACAAGACGCAGTCGACCGCCGACGCGACCGGTCAGGCCGCCCGCTTCACGCAGGTCTACGAGTCCTACAAGGTCGCCCCGGTGATCAGCCGCGAGCGCATCTTCCTCGAAACGATGGAGCGGGTCCTGGGCTCGGTCAACAAGGTGATCATCGATCAGAACGGGGCCGGCGCCGGTACGGGCGCCAGCGCCGCCGGCGTCCTGCCGGTGCTTCCGCTGACCGAGTTCGGTCCCCGCAACGCTGCCGGTGGAGTGGCCCGATGAACAATCAGACCCTCCGCACCGGCCTGATGATCGCCGCCGCCGCCCTGGTGGTCGGCCTCTACGCGTCGGTCTTCACCGTCGGCCAGATGCAGCAGGCCCTGGTGCTGCGCTTCGGCGGCGTCCGCGCCGTCCTGAACCAGACCGGCACCGACAAGCCCGGCCTCTACTTCAAGCTTCCGTTCTTCGAGAACGTGGTGCTGTTCGACAAGCGGGTGCTCGACCTCGATCTGCCGGTCCAGACCCTGCTCACCACCGACCGCCAGAACCTCGAGGTGGATGCCTTCGCGCGCTACCGGATCATCGATCCGCTGAAGTTCTACCAGTCGGCCAACAACATCGCCCGCGCCAACACCCTGCTGGCGAGCTTCACCAACTCGGCCCTGCGCAACCTGCTCGCCCGCTCCACCCGTGACGCCATCGTGCGGACGCAGCGCGCCGAGCTGATGAACCAGATCCAGGCCGACGTGAACCGGCAGGCGAAGGAGCTCGGCGTCGAGATCGTCGATCTGCGCATGACCCGCGTCGATCTTCCGGCTCAGAACAGCTCGGCGGTCTACAAGCGCATGACGACGGAGCGCCAGCGTGAGGCGGCCGACATCCGCGCCACCGGCGAGCAGGCGGCGGTCACCATCAAGGCCAAGGCCGACCGTGACGTGACGGTGCTGCTCTCGGAGGCCAACCAGACCGCCGAGACCCTGCGTGGTCAGGGCGACGCGGACAAGAACCGCATCCTGGCGGAAGCCTACGGCAAGGACGCGGATTTCTTCAGCTTCTTCCGCTCGATGCAGGCCTATGAGACCGGTCTGAAGGGCTCCGACACCCGATTGGTGATCAGCCCGTCCTCGGACTTCTTCCGCTACTTCAGCGATCCGCAGGGCAGGACCCCGGCGAGCCCGGCAGCACGCACCCGCGCTCCGGCCGAGCCCGGTACCACCGGTTCGACGGGCGCCACCCGCTGAAGCGGGTGACGTGATCCTGCCGAAACGACCCTGGTACGACATGTCCGGCGGCGGCCTTTGGTCCGCCGCCGGACTCTTGATCGGCGGACGGTGGGGACGATCTAAGAGCGTCCCGAGAGAGATGAGGTCGACCATGGTCCCCGTTGCGAGCGCCGTCCGGGCGCCCCGTTCCCGAGCGCTCCACTGCAGCCTGCGCTCGGTCCTGATGGCCGCCACGCTGGCGACCTCCGTCTCGGTCATGGGCCTCGCCGCCCCCGCCTACGCCAAGGGACCGGAATCGCTGGCCGATCTCGCCGATCAGGTCACCGACGCGGTGGTGAACATCTCGGCCTCGACCACCGTCGACGCCCGACCCAACACCCGCTCGGGTCCCCAGCTGCCGCAGGGCACGCCGTTCGAGGACCTGTTCGAGGAATTCTTCAACAAGCGCGGTCAGCGTGGCGGCGGCGATCGCAGCGAGGCCGACCGGCCGAAGCCGCAGCAGCGCAAGTCGAATTCCCTCGGCTCGGGCTTCATCATCGATGCCTCCGGCATCGTGGTGACCAACAACCACGTCATCGGCGACGCCAACGACATCCAGGTCATCCTCCACAACGGCACCAAGCTGAAGGCCGAGATCATCGGCAAGGATGCCAAGATCGATCTGGCGGTGCTGCGGGTGAAGCCGGAGCCGAACAAGCCCCTGAAGGCGGTCCCGTTCGGTGATTCGGAGAAGATGCGCCCGGGCGACTGGGTCATCGCCATCGGCAACCCGTTCGGCCTCGGTGGCTCGGTCTCGGCCGGCATCGTCTCGGCGCGCGGCCGCAACATCGAATCCGGTCCGTACGACAACTACATCCAGACGGATGCGGCCATCAACAAGGGCAATTCCGGCGGACCGCTGTTCAACATGAACGGCGAAGTCATCGGCATCAACACCGCCATCCTGTCGCCCACCGGCGGCTCGGTCGGGATCGGCTTCGCGGTGCCCTCGAACAACGCCGCGCAGGTCATCGACCAGCTGCGGGAGTTCGGGGAGGTCCGTCGCGGCTGGCTCGGCGTCCGTATCCAGAACGTCGACGAGACCACGGCCGAGGCCCTCGACATGAAGGACGGCGTCAAGGGCGCGCTGGTGGCCGGCGTCGACGAGAAGGGCCCCGCCAAAGCGGCGGGTCTCGAGATCGGCGACGTCATCGTCAAGTTCAACGGCACGGCCGTGAAGTCGTCGAGCGACCTGCCGCGCATCGTCGCCTCCACGCCGGTCGGCAAGACGGTGGACGTGCTGGTCATCCGCAAGGGCTCCGAGACGACGAAGTCCGTCACCCTGGGCCGCCTGGAGGATACGGAGAAGCCGACGCTCGCCAGCGTCAAGCAGCCCGAGGCGGAGAGCGCCGTCCGTCAGGTGCTCGGGCTCAACCTGTCCGGCATCACCGACGAGGCGCGCAAGCGCTTCAGCCTGAAGGACAGCCTGAAGGGCGTGCTCGTCACCCGCGTCGACCCGAACTCGACGGCGGCCGACAAGCAGATCAAGCCCGGCGAAGTCATCGTCGAGGTCGGCCAGGAGGCGGTCAGCGCCCCGGCCGACGTGACCAAGCGCATCGACCAGCTCAAGAAGGATGGCCGCAAGTCCGTCCTGCTCCTGGTCGCCAGCGCGAGCGGTGACGTCCGCTTCGTGGCGCTTGGGATCGACTGATCGTCGAAACGACTCTGTGGATACCAAGCCGCCGCCCGAGAGGGCGGCGGTTTTGTCTTGTCCAGGGGAGCGCTTCCCCTCCCTGTTAGGGGAAGGGCGATTGTCGATGGCATTACACCGTCATTCCGGGGCGCCGAAGGCGACCCCGGAATGACGGAGCGGTGCCCGCTGCGCTCAGCCCACGAACTCGGCCGACGCATAGCCCTGCAGATACAGTAGCGCCGTCAGGTCGCCGTGGTCGATGCGGACCTGGGCGGCGGCGGCCACCTTCGGCTTGGCCCGGAAGGCGACGCCGAGGCCCGCCTCGTGCAGCATGTCGAGGTCGTTGGCGCCGTCGCCCACCGCAAGGGTCTCGGACCGATCGAGACCGAAGCGCGTGCGAAGGTTGATCAGCGTCGCGCGCTTCGTCTCCTTGTCGACGATCGGCTCGATCACCTCGCCGGTGAGGTGCCCGTCCCGCACGCCGAGGGTGGTGGCGTGGGCCTCGTCGAACCCGATCTGCGCCGAGACCGGTCCGGTGAACAGGGTGAAGCCGCCCGAGATCAGGCAGGTGTGGGTGCCGTGCGCCTTCATGGTCTGCACCAGCGTACGGCCGCCCGGCGTGAGGGTGATGCGCTCGGCGATCAGCGCATCGATCCGGCCCACGGGCACGTCGCGCAGGAGCGCGACCCGCTCGCGCAGGGCCGGGCCGAACGCGATCTCACCCTGCATCGCCCGCTCGGTGATCGCCGCGACGCGATCCTTGAGGCCGATGGTCTCGGCGAGTTCGTCGATGCATTCCTGCTCGATCATGGTCGAATCCATGTCGGCCAGGAACAGGCGCTTGCGCCGGTGCGGGCCGGCCTCGATCACCGCCACGTCGATCGGCTCGGAGGCCAGGGCCGCGCGCAGGCGCCGGGCCAGGGCCGGCGCATCGGCGGGCGCGCCCGGCACCAGCACCTCGGCGGCGACCTCGCCGTGCAGGATGCGAGGCTGATGTTCGGTGCGCATCACCGCGCGGGTCTCGGCCAGCACCGCATCGGTGATGGCGGGGCGGCTCTCGTTTGCTATCAGGATCGCGACGAGGGTCATCCGGGAGCTTTCCACGCCAGTGTCGCCGGTCCTACAACGCCCACACGCGCAGGTTCTGCCGGCGGCGATCCTCATCGCAGGGCCGACCGCCTCGGGCAAGTCGGGCCTGGCGCTGGCGCTCGCGCGCGATCTCGACGGGGTGGTGATCAACACCGACTCGATGCAGGTCTATGCCGATCTGCGCCGCCTGTCCGCCCGCCCGAGCGCGGAGGAGGAAGCGCTAGCCCCGCACCGGCTGTACGGCCACGTCGACGGAGCGGTGAACTACTCGGCCGGACACTTCGCCCGCGAGGCCGAGCCGCTGATCAAATCGCTGCGCGGCGAGGGCCGCCTGCCGGTCTTCGTCGGCGGCACCGGCCTGTATTTCCGGGCGCTGGAGGAGGGGCTGTCCGAGCTGCCTCCGGTGCCGGATGCGGTCCGGTCGGCCGTGCGCGCCCGGGCCGAGGGACGGGCGACCGAAGACCTGCATGCCGAACTCGCGCTCTGCGATCCGGCCGGCGCGCTCGGGCTTCGCCCCAGCGACCGGGCGCGGGTGATGCGCGCCCTGGAGGTCTTCGCGGCCACCGGCCGGCCCATCGCCGATTTTCACGGGGCACGCCAACCCGGACCGCTCGCCGGCCTGCCCCTGCTCAAGCTGTTCCTGGCGCCCGAGCGCGAGACCCTGCGGCGAGCCATCGATAGGCGGTTCGAGGCGATGATCGCCGGGGGGGCGCTCGACGAGGTCGCGGCCCTGCGCGACCGCCGCCTCGACCCGATGCTGCCGATCATGCGCGCCCACGGCGTGCCGGGCCTGATCGCCCATCTCGACGGCGTGCTGATTCGTGAGGAGGCGATCCGGCGCGGGCAGGGCGACACCCGGCGCTATGCCAAGCGGCAGTTCACCTGGTTCCGCCACCAAATGGGGGCCGACTGGCTCTGGACCCCACCCGAGGAGGCCCTCGGGCGGGCGCGGGCGCTGCTCACGTCTCCAGGCGTGCGATGAGGGACGAAGTATCCCAGCGATTGCCGCCCATGGCCTGCACGTCGGCGTAGAACTGGTCGACCAGGGCGGTGACGGGCAATTGCGCGCCGTTGCGGCGGGCTTCGGCGAGCAGGATGCCGAGGTCCTTGCGCATCCAGTCCACGGCGAAGCCGAAATCGAACGTGCCCGCGTTCATGGTCTTGCCGCGGTTCTCCATCTGCCAGGAGCCGGCGGCGCCTTTCGAGATGACCTCCAGCACGGCCTCGACGTCGAGATCCGCCCGCTTGGCGAAGTGTACCGCCTCGGACAGGCCCTGGACGAGGCCCGCGATGGCGATCTGGTTGACCATCTTGGTGAGCTGGCCGGAGCCCGACGGACCCATCAGGCGGCTGGCGCGGGCAAAGCACAGGATCGCGGATTCGACCTTCGCGTAGGTCTCAGGCTCGCCGCCGCACATCACGGTGAGCGCCGCGTTCTCGGCCCCGGCCTGTCCGCCCGAGACGGGCGCATCGATGAAGCCGAGGCCGGCGGTCTTGGCGGCATCGGCGAGTTCGCGGGCGACCTCGGCCGAGGCGGTGGTGTGGTCGACGAAGATCGCGCCCGGCTCCATGCCGGCGAAGGCGCCATCGTCGCCGAGGGTGACGCTGCGCAGATCGGCGTCGTTGCCGACGCAGGCGAACACGATGGCCTGGCCCTGGGCGGCCTCGCGCGGGGTGGCGGCGAAGGCGCCGCCATGCGCGGCGACCCAGGCCTCGGCCTTGGCGGTGGTGCGGTTGTAGACCGTGACCTCGTGGCCCTTGGCGGCGAGGTGGCGGGCCATCGGTCCGCCCATCACGCCGAGCCCCAGAAACGCGACCTTCGCCATCATCATCCCCGTTCGTATCCTGAATACGATCGGGGTCTAGGAGCGATGCTGGCGAGCGTCAAACGTTCGCGAACGCTTAGCCGCCGGTGACGCTCATGTGGCGCGGCACGGCGGCCGGGCGCGCGCGCTCGATGACGAAGTCGTGGCCCTTGGGCTTGCGCGCGATGGCGTCGATCACCGCCTGGGTCACCAGGGCGTCGTCGGGGGAGGCGCGCAGGGCCGCACGCAGATCCGCCGCGTCCTCCTGGCCGAGGCACATGTAGAGCTTGCCGGTGCAGGTGAGGCGGACGCGATTGCAGCTCTCGCAGAAATTATGGGTCAGCGGCGTGATGAAGCCGAGGCGACCGCCGGTCTCGGCTATGCGGACATAGCGGGCAGGGCCACCGGTGCGGTCGGGAAGGGGCGTCATGGTGTAGCGCTGTTCGAGCCGGGCTCGCGCCACCGAGAGGGGCAGGAACTGGTCGGTGCGGTCGCCCTCGATCTCGCCGAGCGGCATGACCTCGATGAGGGTCAT
Organism: Methylobacterium sp. 37f; assembly: GCF_023093475.1. Lineage (NCBI taxonomy): Bacteria > Pseudomonadati > Pseudomonadota > Alphaproteobacteria > Hyphomicrobiales > Methylobacteriaceae > Methylobacterium > Methylobacterium sp. 37f. Next base: position 160,381 of record NZ_JAGHKN010000008.1, on the reverse strand, counting down.
GTCCATGCCGTCGCCATGGGCCCAGGCGATCATGTCGGCGATCTCGTCCTCGTTGACGCCCTTCAGCGCCACGGCGTTGATCTTGACCTTGATGCCGGCCTTGCGGGCCGTCTCGATGCCGTCGAGCACCACCTTGAGGTCGCCCCGGCGGGTCACCGCGCGGAATTTCTCGGGGTCGAGGGTATCGAGGGAGACGTTGACGCGGCGCACGCCGAGTTCGGCCAACTCCGGTGCGAATCGGCCGAGTTGGGTGCCGTTCGTCGTCATCGTCAGCTCTTCGAGGGTGCCCGTATCGAGATGGCGGGACAGGCGCCGGAATAGATGCATGATGTCGCGGCGCACCAGCGGTTCGCCGCCGGTGATGCGCAACTTTCTGACGCCGCGCTGGATAAAAACGGCGCAAAGCCGATCCAGTTCTTCCAGAGACAGCAGGTCGCGCTTCGGCAGAAACTGCATGTCGTCGGACATGCAGTAGACGCAACGCAGATCGCAGCGGTCGGTCACCGAAATCCGCAGATAGGTAATCGCCCGTTGAAACGGGTCGATCAGCGGCGCTGGCGCGATCGGAGCGGCATCGTCGGTGGCGCGGGGACCCCACATGCGGGATTCTGTGCTCTGTTGGGGTGCGGAAACGTTGGCGCGGTCGCGTGACGATCCTAACATGACGAGACATATGAGGGTTCGTACGGCCAGGGGCAAGTTTGCGCGGGGCGCAGCACCCGTGCAAGGCAGTCTGGCGACCCGGCGGAAGGATGCGACCATGAATCAACAGGCTGTCGACCCGCATGCGGCCCCGGCTGCTCCCGAGCGCTGGCCGACCGAGATCCGCCTCTCGGGCGACAAGCGCACCCTGAACGTCGCCTTCGAGGATGGCGGTCGCTTCGCCCTGCCGGCGGAGTACCTGCGGGTGTCGAGCCCGTCGGCCGAGGTCCAGGGGCACTCGCCCTCCGAGCGCAAGGTCATCGGCGGAAAGCAGGACGTGGCGATCCTCAAGGTCGAGCCCATCGGCAACTACGCGGTGAAGCTGACCTTCGACGACATGCACGATACCGGCCTGTTCGGCTGGGGCTACCTCTACGATCTCGGGCGCGAGTACCGGAACCGCTGGGCGACCTACCTGTCCGAATTGCAGGACCGGGGCCTCAGCCGCGAACCCGTGCGCCGGGCGCCGAAGCCGGCCACGCCCCCGAGCGAGGGGAGCGGAAGCTGCGGCAGCGGCTGCGGTTGCCACTGACCGCCTGATCCGCGCCCCGATCCCGAAAGCCGACCCCGAAAGCCGTCCGATGACGCCCTCCGCATGACGCCTTCGACCCAGCCGGCGACGAGCCGGCGCGTCCTCGCGCTCGCGCTTCCGATGACGCTCGCCAACGTCACGACGCCGCTGCTCGGCTTCGTCGGCGCCACCGTGATCGGCCGGCTGGGCGACGCGGCGCTCCTCGGGGCGATGGCGCTGGGGGCCGTGATCTTCGACGCGATCTTCTGGTCGTTCGGCTCGCTGCGCATGGCCACCGCCGGGCTGACCGCGCAGGCAGTGGGCGCCAACGATGCGGCCGAGGTGGACCGCACGCTGGCCCGCGCCCTGGCGGCGGCTGTGCTCGTCGGCCTGGCGATCGTGGCGCTGCAGGGTCCGATCGGCCGGGCCGCCTTCTCCCTCAGCGGCGCCAGCCCGGCGGTGATCGCCGGCCTGTCGGCCTATTTCCACATCCGCATCTTCGCCGCGCCCTTCACCCTGGCGAACTATGCCATTCTCGGCTCGGTGCTGGGGCGCGGGCGGACCGATCTCGGCCTGATGCTGCAGGTCGCCATCAATCTCACCAACATCGCGCTCACCCTGGCGTTCGTCCTCGGGGCGGACATGAGCGTGGCCGGGGCCGGGCTCGCCACCCTGATCGCCGAGGTGGCCGGCGCGGGTCTCGGCCTGATCCTGCTGGCCCGGCTCGGCTCGCGCCCCTTCGCGGTGCCGTTCCGGGTGGTGCGCGATCCCCTGGCGCTGGCCCGGATGCTCAGCGTCAATGCCGACGTGATGATCCGGACCCTGCTGCTGGTCGGCTGCATCACCCTGTTCTCCGCACTCGGCGCACGCTCGGGCGACGTGGTGCTCGCCGCCAACGCCGTCCTGTGGAATCTCTTCATGATCGGCGGCTTCTTTCTCGACGGGTTCGCCACCGCCGCCGAGACCCTGTGCGGGCAGGCCGTGGGCGCCCGGGACGAGGCTCGGTTTCGCCGCGCCGCCGCCTTGAGCCTGCTCTGGTGCCTGGCCTTCGGTGGCGCCATCGCGGCCGGCTTTCTTCTGGCCGGCAACCTCTTCATCGACGCGGTGACCACCAGCCCGGAGGTGCGGGCCATGGCCCGGCTCTACCTGCTGCCGGCGGCCCTGGCGCCCCTGATGGCGGCCGTGCCCTTCGCTTTCGACGGTATCTATATCGGCGCCACCTGGACGCGGGCCATGCGCAACCTGATGCTCGCCGCGAGCGCGCTCTACGGAGTCGCCCTGTTGACCGCCCACGCGGCCGGCCTTGGCAATGGCGGGCTGTGGCTCTCGTTCCTGATTCTCCTGGCCGGGCGCGGGATCAGCCAGGCGCTGGCCTATCCCGGGCTGGTGCGCCGGACCTTCGCCGGGCGCGACGCGATGCCTCTGGATAAACGCGTGTCGGATTTCACGCCGGCCTGACACCATTTCGCGATGCGGGTTGAATTCCCGTCGTACGGATAGGCTTTGGACACATACGAAGCGGATATGAACTGTCGGATCATCATCGATCTACTTGCCTGTTCATGCTCTGCCTCAGTTTGGAATGGTTCTGATTAAGGAACGTGACGAAAAAGCCTCTTTGCTTGTTATGTTCGCTGGTCTACGCGCTAGCCACGATGCGCAAGATTCTTTCCTCCCTTCTCTCCGCCACCTTGGCCGCCACCCTGATCGTCGGAGGCGCCGCGTTCAGCGGGCGCGTCGAGGCGAAGGAGACGCCGATCGGTCCCCACGTGACCCAGAACGGGATCGAGGTCGGCGCCGTCTACCTGCAGCCGATCGAGATGGACCCGCCGGACATGATGCGCGCCGCCGCGCAGTCCGACATCCACCTGGAGGCGGACATCCATGCCGCCAAGGACAACCGCAACGGCTTCGCCGAGGGTGACTGGGTCCCCGCCCTGGTGGTGAATTTCGAGATCACCAAGCTCGAGGGCGAGGCCGCCACCGGGCCGAAGGTCGCCGGTTCGCTGATGCCGATGGTCGCCAATGACGGCCCGCATTACGGCGACAACGTCAAGCTGTCCGGCCCCGGGCGCTACCGCCTGAAGCTGACCGTGGCCCCGCCCGGCGCCAACAGCCATTTCGGTCGCCACGTCGACAAGGAGACCGGCGTCGCCGAATGGTTCAAGCCGTTCGACCTGATTCAGGATTTCACCTTCGCGGGAATCGGCAAGAAGGGAGCCTATTGAGCCCCATGGCCGTTCTGCCCCGAACCCTTTTCGCAGCCCTCGCGGCCGGCCTCCTTGCCACCGCCCCGGCGCGGGCCGAGGATCTGCCGGTCATCAAGGTCGAGATGAAGGATGGGGCCATCACCCCGAACGTCATCGAGGTTCCGGCCAACACCCGTTTCAAGCTCGAGATCACCAACACGGGTACCAGTCCGGTGGAGTTCGAGAGCCTGGAACTGAAGCGCGAGAAGGCGCTGGCGGCGGGGGCGACCTCGTCCATCGTGTTCCGCACCGTCGATCCCGGCACCTACGACGTGTTCGACGACTTCCATCCGAACGCGAAAGCGACCCTGGTGGCGAAGTGAATCGCTCCACCCCCCTGAAGCGCGTGACGAAGTGAGCCTCCGGGGGCCGCTTCGATGTTGAACTCTAATCCCGGCGAACTCCGACCCCGGTGAACTCCGACCCCGGCACAGAACCCCTGGTGAATCGAACCGGAATGGCGGCCTCGACTTCCCTCACGCCGCGCGACGCCCGAGATGCCTGGATCGACGCGAAGCTCGCCGATCTCGGGCAGTGGCTGCAGCGCCATGGCGGCACCATCCGCACCATCCAGTGGGGCGTGGTGGCGGTCTACCTCGTGCTGGTCGCCGTGCCGGCCTTCCTGCCGCTGCCCGATCGCAGCGCCCATCTCTGGAACAATCTCACGGTCTTCGCCCAATTCGCCTTCTGGGGCATCTGGTGGCCCTTCGTGCTGGTCAGCATGGTGGTGGTCGGACGGGCCTGGTGCGGCATTCTTTGCCCCGAGGGCGCTCTGACGGAATTCGCCAGTCGCTGGAGCCTGGGGCGCGCCGTGCCGCGCTGGATCACCTGGGGCGGCTGGCCCTTCGTGGCCTTCGCCGGGACCACGGTCTACGGCCAGATGGTCAGCGTCTACGGCTATCCGAAGCCGGTGCTGGCGGTGCTCGGCGGCTCCACCGTGGCGGCGATCGTCGTCGGGCTGCTCTACGGCCGCAACAAGCGAGTTTGGTGCCGCTATCTCTGTCCCGTCAACGGGGTCTTCGCGGTGCTGGCCAAGCTGGCGCCGGTGAGCTTCCAGGTCGACCACGCCGCCTGGGCCACCTCGCCGAAACCGAAATCATCCCCGAACCAGAAAAGCGAGAGCTTCAACTGCGCGCCCCTGGTGCCGGTGAAGACCATGAACGGCGCCGGCGCCTGCCATATGTGCGGGCGCTGCTCCGGCTATCGCGGCGCCGTGCGCCTCGCGCGGCGCTCGCCCACCCACGAGATCGTCCACGTGGCCGGCTCCGAGCCGAGCCTGGACCAGACCGTGCTGATCCTGTTCGGCATGATGGGCCTCGCGGTCGGCGCCTTCCAGTGGTCGTCGAGCCCCTGGTACATCGACGCCAAGCAAGCGCTCGCCACCTGGTTGATCGAGCACGGCCTCACCTGGCCCCTCGAGACCACGCTGCCCTGGTTCATCCTGACCAACTACCCCGAGCACAACGACGTGCTCAGCCTGCTCGATGGCGGGCTGCTGCTGGGCTACATCGCCGCCGCCGCGGTCGTGCTGGGCGTCTCGCTGTCGGCCCTGGTCGGGCTCGCGACCCTGTCGCTCGGCGGCTGGTCCCTGCGTCGCTTCCACCATCTCACCCAGACGCTGATCCCGGTGGCGGGCTGCGGCGTCTTCCTCGGCCTCTCGGCCCTGACGGTGACGTTCCTGCGCGGCGACGGCATCCACATTCCCTACGTCTCGGAAATGAGGGCCGCGCTCCTCCTGGGTACCAGCCTGTGGAGTGTCTGGCTCGCCTGGTCGGTGGCGGGCCTCTCGGCCGGGGGGCTGCGCCGCCTCGGCGCGACCCTCGGCATCGCGGCGGCCTGCTCGCTCTCGGTCTACGGCTGGGCGCTGCTGTTCTGGATCTGGTAGGGCGACCGGTTCGGTCGCGCGTGCCAATACATAAGGAATCCTCCGCATGATCGGAGCCTTCGTCATCGCCTTCCGCGAAGTCATCGAGGCGGGCCTCATCATCGGCATCGTGCTCGCGGCGACGCGCGGCATCGCCGGGCGCGGCCGCTGGATCGGCCTCGGCGTGGTCGGCGGCCTCGCGGGCGCGGCCCTGGTGGCCCTGTTCGCCGAAAGGATCTCCGATGCCTTCGAGGGCGCCGGCCAGGAAATCCTGAACGCCGCCGTGCTCATCGTCGCCGTGCTGATGCTGATCTGGCACAACAGCTGGATGGCCAAGCACGGGCGCGAACTGGCCGGCGAGCTGCGCGCGGCCGGCGAGGCGGTCCGCACCGGTCAAAGCACCGCCGCCGGCCTCGCCCTGGTGGTCGGCGCCGCCATCCTGCGCGAGGGCGCCGAACTCGTGCTGTTCCTCTACGGACTCGTCGCCTCCGGCACCTCCGGGCCCGACATCCAGTTCGGCGCCTTGGCCGGCGTCGCGGTCGGCGCCGCCACCTCCGCGGTGAGCTATTTCGGCCTCGCGGCGATCCCGACCCGCTACGTCTTCTCGGTGACGAGCGGCCTCATCGTCCTGCTCGCCGCCGGACTCGCCGCCCAGGCCGCGCAGTTCCTCACCAATGCGGGCCTGATCACCGTGCTCGACCGGCCGCTGTGGAACACCTCCTCTGTCCTGCGCGAGGACAGCATGGTCGGCCGCGTGCTCCACGCCCTGGTCGGCTACACCGACCGGCCGAGCGCCATGCAGGTGCTGGTCTATCTCGGCACCATCCTGGTCATGGTCGCGCTGATGCAGGTGTCGTCTGCCGGCAAGCGCCGCCAGCTCCGCACCGCCTGACCGCCGATGCACGTCAGCCACGCCCTCGACGCGCCGGCCAGTCCGGCCATCGGTTTCGACGCCTTCCTGGCGGTGGACATCCGCGTCGGGATGGTCGTCTCGGCCGAGCCGTTCCCGGAGGCGCGCAAGCCCGCCCTCAAGCTCGTCATCGATTTCGGGCCGGTGATCGGCCGGAAGCGCTCGAGCGCCCAGATCACCGAGCATTACCGGGCCGAGGATCTGCCCGGCCGGCAGGTTGCGGCGGTGGTGAACTTTCCGCCCCGCCAGATCGGCAGGTTCCTGTCGGAGGTGCTGACCCTCGGTTTCGCCGATGCCGACGGTGCCGTGGTGCTGTTCCGCCCCGATCAGCCGGTGCCGGACGGCAGCCGCCTGTTCTGAGGACAAAGCGTTCGGAGGGCCGCTTGCCCGGAGCGCGGTTTTTCGCCATCCCTGTCCGATGAGCGACCGCGACGACGACGAATCCGGCATCGAGTGGGACGACGGGTTCGCTGCCGAACTGGTCGGCGCCACGCTGTTCGTCGGCGTCACCTATCTCGACCACGATGGAACCCTGATCCGCCGCCAGCAGGTCTTCGGCCGGGTCGAGACGGTGGATGCCGAGGCCGGAATCACGATCCAGCCCTTCGACGGCGCCGCGTCGTTCACGATGGTGCCGATCCTGGAGGCCATCGAGCCGGCCGATCCCGGTTCGTACCAGCTTTCGCCCGAGGATCCGGTGGTCGAGAACCCGGACTATACGGTGATCTTCAGCCTCACGGCCCCGCTTCGTCACTGACGGGCGCCCGCTTCTAGCGACGCAGGGCGGCTCCATGCGTCCAGTCGGCCAGCCGGGCGGCGAGGGACGGTCCGTCGCCGGAGAGGACGACGATCTTGAGGCGGGCGGTTTCGCCGGAGGCGATCCGGATGTCGGATCGACGGAGCTTCAGGGTCTTGGCCAGATACGCGATCAGCGCCGCGTTGGCCGCGCCCTCCACGGGCGGCGCGGCCACCCGGAGCTGCAGGGCGATCCGCCCCTCCGCATCCGCCACCAGACCGTCCAACCCGTTGCGGCTCGCCCGCGGGGTCAGCCGTACGGCGAGGCGGAGACCCTCGGGGATCTGTTGATAGGGCTCGTCCATCCGTCACCGATGCGGGATCGTATCCGGTCTATCCATGTCTCGGTCTCGACTTGTCTCGTCTCGCCCGGAGCCGGACATCCCTCGGTGATCGCGCGGTGCGCTGCAACAAATTCGGTGGAATGCCACGCTAATCCGGCCGTCCCGGGGTGTCCTGGCCGGCGTGCTGCACTAAGCTTCCGGGAAAACCACAGGAAGCCCCGATGTCCGACCTCCGCCTGCGCCGCAGCGTGCTCTATATGCCCGGTTCGAACCAGAGGGCGCTCGATAAGGCCAAGACCCTGTCCGCCGATTCGCTGATCCTCGACCTGGAGGATGCGGTGGCGCCGGACGCCAAGGATCTGGCGCGCGAGCAGGTCTGCGCGGCGGTGAAGGGCGGCGGCTACGGCACGCGCGAGATCATCATCCGGGTGAACGCGCCGCAGACGCCCTGGGGCGAAGCCGACCTCAAGGCCGCCATCGAGGCGCGGCCCGACGCGATCCTGATGCCGAAGGTGTCCTCGCCGGCGGTGCTGGAGAGCATCGCCAATCATCTCGAAGCCCTCGACGCCCATGAGAGCATCGCCGTCTGGGCGATGATCGAGACCCCGGCGGCGATTCTGAATATCCAGGAGATCGCCAAGGCGCAGCGCGACCGGCGCACTCGGCTGACCTGCTTCGTGCTCGGCACCAACGATCTGGCCAAGGACACCTGGGCGCAGCTCGTGCCCGGCCGGGTGCCGATGCTGCCCTGGATGATGTTCACCCTGGCGGCCGCCCGCTCCGAGGGGCTGACCATCCTCGACGGCGTGTGGAACGACATCGAGGACGTGGATGGCTGCCGGGCCGAGTGCCAGCAGGCCCGCGACCTCGGCTTCGACGGCAAGACCCTAATCCACCCCAACCAGCTCGAGCCGGCCAACACCTGCTTCGCCCCCTCGGACGAGGAGGTCCGCCGCGCCCGGCTGGTGATCGAGGCCTTCGAGAAGGCGGAGAACGCCAAGCGCGGCGCCATCAAGATCGAGGGCCGAATGTACGAGCGCCAGCATATCAGCATGGCCCGCCGCGCGGTGAACTGGCGCGAGGCGATTGCCGCCAAGGGCTACTGACAGCCTCGTGCGGCGGCATGGCGGAACACCCTCGGGCGTCGGTGCTTGTCCCGGCTGAAACCGGGCGCCACCGCGCGCCCGCTCCATCCAGGACAGAGCCGACCGCATGAGCCCGATCCTCCAACCCTTCACCCTGGGCGATCTGACGCTCAAGAACCGCGTCGTGATGGCGCCGCTGACCCGCAGCCGGTCCTCGACCGAGGGGGTGCCGCCGGATTTCGCGGTGGATTACTATGCGCAGCGCGCCAATGCTGGGCTCATCATCAGCGAGGCCACCAACATCTCGCCCCAGGCAGTGGGCTACGCCTACACGCCGGGGATCTGGAGCGACGCGCAGGTCGAAGCCTGGAAGCCCGTCACCGCCGGGGTCCATGCCAATGACGGCCTGATCTTCCTTCAGCTCTGGCACACCGGCCGGATCTCGCACCCGGACGTCCAGCCGGACGGACAGCTGCCCGTGGCGCCCTCGGCGCTGAAGCCCGAGGGCACGGCCTTCACGGAATCCGGGATGCAGCCGCACGTCACGCCGCGTGCCCTGGAGACCGACGAGATCCCCGGCATCGTCGAGGATTACCGCCGGGCTGCCGAGAACGCCAAGCGCGCGGGCTTCGACGGAGTCGAGATCCACTCGGCCAACAATTACCTGCTCGAACAGTTCGTGCGCGATTCCACCAACCACCGCACCGACCAGTATGGCGGCTCGATCGAGAACCGCCTGCGCTTCCCGCTCGCCGTGGTGAAGGCAGTGACCGAGGTCTGGGGCGGCGGCCATCGCGTCGGCATCCGGCTCTCGCCCGCCACCACGGAGCCCGGCAAGACGCCGCTCGACAGCGACCCGAAGGCGACCTTCGGCGCCTATGTCGAGGCCCTGAACGCATTCGACCTGCTCTACGTGCACACGATCGAGGGGGTGACGCAGCAGACCCGCGACGTGCCGGATTCGGTCGATTTCGGGCAGATCCGCGAGCGCTTCAAGGGCGCCTATATCGGCAACAACCAGTACACCCTGGCTCTGGCCGAGAAGGACCTGGCGGAGGGCCGGGCCGACCTCTTCAGCTTCGGGCGCCCCTACATCGCCAATCCGGATCTGGTGCAGCGCCTCGAAACCGGCGCCCCCCTGGCCGAGGCCCCGAAGCCATACTGGTACGGCGGCGGCGCCAACGGTTACTCGGACTGGCCGGGGATGAACGGGCCGGTGGCGATCAAGCGCTGATCCGCCGATTTCGTCTCCCCCGCAGGGAGGGAGCAAGAGTTGGGGCTTCGCTGAGTGACCTTACAGTCTTGGAAGCTGGCGGAGTCACCTGTCTCGTGACCCTTCCCACGCGGGCAGGTGATCGCAAATTGAACCTCAGGGTCATTCCGGGGCGCCGCAGGCGAGCCCGGAATCCAGAGCCGCTGACGGTGCAACGTCTTGCGCCACCTGCGTTTCTGGGTCCCGGGCTCCGCTGCGCGGCCCCGGGATGACTCGGTAGTAAAATTGATCTTTCGGCACGCACATCAGCGAATGTCATTTCCTTCCATACCGGGAAAGGATCGACATCGCGGCGTTGGCCGGAACTTCCCAGCTCGGAGCGGTTCTGCTCAACCGTGCAGGTGGGCCAGCACAGCGTCGCCGGCCGCGTTGAGCGCGTAGCGCGTGCGCTGGGTCCGGGCGTTTCGCTCGGTCAGTGTCAGCAGGCCCGCATCGCTCGCCAGGGTCTCGACCGCCCGTAGCACCAGGGCGTGCTCGATGCCGAACACCCGGGCGAAGCTGCGGCTGTCGTCGGCGAGCCGGAGGTGGAGGCCGGCGAGGATGCCCGCCTCCAGGGTCGTGAGCCCGGGCTGAAGCGCGGCCACCGAGTCGGTCGCCGCCAGGAAGGTCTCGGCGTCCGCGGGCGGTTCGCTCATGCGGCCAGCGGGGCGCGCAGGCGAACCAGGACCGACTTCGAGGTCGGCGTGTCGCTCTCCGCGCCGAAGGTCGAGAGCGGAACGAGCACGTTGAGTTCCGGATAGTACCCGGCGAGCGAGCCGCGCGGCATGTCGAAGGGCACGAGGCGGAAGTTCTCGGCCACACGGGTGACGCCGTCCGCATGGGTGCCGACGATGTCGACCCGGTCGCCGGTCAGAGCGCGGATTTCGGCGAGGTCGTCCGGATGGGCGAAGACCACCCGGCGCTCGCCGTAGACGCCACGATAGCGGTCGTCGAGGCCGTAGATCGTGGTGTTGTACTGATCGTGGCTGCGGAAGGTCTGAAGCACGAAGGTGCCCGGATCGCGCTTCGCCTGCTGATGCTCCGTGCTCTCCGGCAGCGGATGGGCGGCGAAGTTGGCCCGGCCGGTCGGCGTCTCGAAGTTCCGCTCGGCCGCCAGATTGCGCAGCATGAAGCCGCGCGGGCGCCGGACGCGCAGGTTGTAGCCGGTGAAGCCCGGGATCGTGCGCTCGATCAGGGTGCGGATGCCGTCGTAATCGTCGGCCAGAGCCGCCCAGTCGACCCGCTCCGATCCGACCGTCGCCGCCGCCATGCCGGCGATGATGCCGATCTCCGAGCGCAGTTCGGGCGAGGCCGGCTTGTTGATGCCACCCGAGCCGTGGACCATGCTCATCGAATCCTCGACCGTGACGATCTGGGTCTTGCCCTTCGAGTTGCGGTCGATCTCGGTGCGGCCGAGGCAGGGCAGCAGGTAGGCGACGCGGCCCGACACGAGGTGGGAGTGATTGAGCTTCGTGGCGATGTGGACGGTGAGGTCGCACGAGGCCAGGGCCTTGGCCACCAGGGTGGTGTCCGGCGTCGCCCGGGCGAAATTGCCACCGAGACCGATGAAGGCCTTCGACGAGCCGTCGAGCATCGCCCCGATGGCGGCGAGCACGTTGTGGCCGTGCTTGCGCGGCGCCGCGAAGCCGAACTCCTGCTCAAGGGCGTCGAGGAGGCTCGCGGGTGGCTTCTCGTTGATGCCCACCGTGCGGTCGCCCTGCACGTTGGAATGGCCGCGCACGGGGCACAGGCCGGTGCCGGGGCGCCCGACATGGCCGCGCAGCAGCATGACGTTCGCGAGTTCGCGGACGGTGGCCACCGAGTGTCGGTGCTGGGTCACGCCCATCGCCCAGGTGCAGATCACCTTGTCGGCGGCGAGGTAGACCCCGGCCGCCACCTCGATATCGGCACGGGACAGACCGGACTGATCCTCGATCGCGTCCCAGGTGGTGGCATCGACGACGGCCCGGTAGGCCTCGTAATCGGCGGTATGGTTGCGCAGGAAGCTGCGATCGAGCAGCGACGGCTTGCCCGCGGCGAGCGCCGCGTCATCGGCCGCGAGCACGGCTTTCGCGATGCCCCGGAAGGCCGCCATGTCGCCGCCGAGGCGTGGTTGGTAATAGTGGCTCGCCACGGGCGCGCTCGCGCCGCGCAGCATCTCCACGGTGTTCTGCGGATCGGCGAAGCGCTCCAGGCCGCGCTCGCGCACGGGGTTGAACACCACCACCTTGGCGCCGCGCTGGGCGGCACGCCGCAGATCGCCGAGCATGCGGGGATGGTTGGTGCCGGGATTCTGACCGACGACGAAGATCGCATCGGCCTTCTCGAAATCCTCGAGCAGGACGGTGCCCTTGCCGACGCCGATCGCCGCCTGCAGGGCGATGCCGCTGGCCTCGTGGCACATGTTGGAGCAGTCGGGGAAGTTGTTGGTGCCGAAATGGCGCGCGAAGAGCTGATACAGGTAGGCGGCCTCGTTGGAGGCGCGGCCGGAGGTGTAGAACTCGGCCTGATCCGGCGACGCGAGGCCGCGCAGAGTGGCGCCGATCTCGGCGAAAGCGGCATCCCAGGTGGTGACGACGTAGCGGTCGGCAGCCGCGTCGTAGCGCATCGGATGCGTCAGGCGGCCTTCGCCCTCCAGGGCGTAGTCGGTCCAGCCGCGCAGCTCGGTCACGGTGTGCTTGGCGAAGAACTTCGGCGGGGTGCGCTTGTCGGTGGCCTCCCACGAGACCGCCTTCACGCCGTTCTCGCAGAACTCGAAGGAGGAGCCGTGCTCCGGATCGCCCCAGGCGCAGCCCGGGCAGTCGAAGCCGTCCGGCTGGTTGGCCTTGAGCATCGCCCGCGCACCCGAGAGCGGCGCCCGGCTCCCCAGGAGATGCTTGCCGCAGCTTTTCAGCGCGCCCCATCCGCCGGCGGCGGAGGAACGCTTGGGGGACGCGACCGGATGATCCATCGAGGGTCCTGGCTGAGACACGGGTGCTATCGAAGAGACGAGAACGCTGCTCCCGATATCGCAGTGCACCGGAACGGCTCAACGATGCAAAAACGCAGGCCAGGCCTGCGCTTAGGGGTGCCATGCGTTTCGTGCAGGGCGGCTTTCCGAGAGGTTAAACTCATTCGAAACCGCAACGCCGTCCCGGCTATGCAGGACGCATGGGTCTCGGGCATGGAGAGCGGGCCGGAATAACGGGCAAATCTGGCGGGCACGGTTTTTGAGCAAAATCCGCGCAACGAGGCCGTGGTCTCCGGGACACCCGACACGCCGATGAGATCGAAGCTGCGAAAGCCGACATCATGAGGACGCCCGTTCGGGTCTTTGCCGCCCTGGCCACCGCCATCGCCGTCGGGGTGGCGGTGATGGCGCATGATCGCCAGATCGGGGCCGAGTGGGCCGTCTCCCGCGAGCAGATCGCCGATGCCCAGGCCTACGGCAAGCCGGGTGTCGAGCTCGCGCCGGGGCGGATGGTGACCGAGCCGCTGCCGAGCGAGGCGGCGGGACGCCTGCCGTTGAAGTGGATCCTGCTCGGCCTCGCGGCCGGAGGGGCGGTTCTGGCCGGCACGGGGCGACGTCGGCCGCGCTGAGCGGTCTGAATGGGTCCCGCCCCGCGATCGGTGCCCGGCCGACGCGGGCGTCAGCCCGCCATGGTCGCGAGGCTGGAGGCGTCGCGGCCGACGACGGAGGCGAGGCTCGTCGCGTGGTCGGCCTTGAGATGGGCGACGAGGCCGCGCTTGATCTCGGGGATGAGCCCCGGCCCGGCATAGACGAGGCTCGAATAGAGTTGCACCAGGCTGGCGCCCGCCCGGATCTTGGTCCAGGCGGTCTCGGCGGAGTCGATGCCGCCGACGCCGATCAGGGGCAGGCTCGCGCCGACCCGCAGGTAGGTCTCGGCCAGAAGGCGGGTCGACGCGGCGAAGAGCGGCCGGCCCGACAAACCGCCCGTCTCCCGGGCGAGGGCGGTGTCCCGCAGGCTCTTGGGGCGAGCGATCGTGGTGTTCGATACCACCAGGCCCGATACGCCGCGCCGCTGCGCCGTGGCGGTCATGGCGTCGAGGCTCGCCAGCGTGATGTCGGGGGCGATCTTGAGCAGGATGGCGGTGGCCGGATGGACGGCGTCGCGGGCCTCGACGGCCCGGGCCAGAAGCTCGTCGAGGAAGGCTTCGCCCTGAAGATCGCGCAGGCCCGGCGTGTTCGGCGACGAGACGTTGACGGTGACGAAGTCGACCAGCGGCGCCAGGGCGCGGGTGCAGGTCACGTAATCGGCGAGGCGGTTGGTCGAGTCCTTGTTGGCGCCGATGTTGACGCCGATGCGGCCGGGCCGTCCCTGGCGGGCGGCGAGGCGCGCGTGCACCACGTCGAGCCCCTCGCTGTTCAGGCCGTAGCGGTTGATGACCGCGCCGTCCCGCGTCAGCCGGAAGACGCGCGGGCGGGGATTGCCCGGCTGCGCCTTCGGAACGACGCCGCCGACCTCGACGAACCCGAAGCCGAGACCGAGCAGCGCATCCGGCACCTCGGCCCCCTTGTCGAACCCCGCCGCGAGACCGACTGGATTCGGAAAACGTCGGCCCAGAACCTCGATTTCGAGGCGCGGATCGTCGGCCCTCGGGTCGAGAACCGGCAGGGCGGACAGGCCACGCAATGTGAGATTGTGCGCGGTCTCGGCGTCGAGCCGGTGCAGGAGTGGTTTCGCCAGCGGAAACAGCGCGCCAATCATGCCCGTGCGCCCGAATTCACCGCCTGGGAACTCAGATCGCCCGGGAAGACGTGCCGGCCATCGGCACTGAGCGGCAGGTCGACCACGAAGCGGACCGCGCCGAGATCGAGGGGTCCGTACAGATGCGGGAACAAGTCGCCCCCTCTCGAAGGTTCGTATCGCAGGGCGTCGCCCAGGGCTTCGGCGTCGACGGCCACGAGCAGGAGGTCGTCGACGCCGGCGAAGTGGCGCGCGGCGGTCTCGATCACCTGAGCGGCAGTGGAAAAATGGATGTAGCCATCGGCCAGGTCGATCGGAGCCCCCTCGAAGCGGCCCGCCGCTTCGGCCCGGCGCCAGAGATCCCGTGGAGAGAGCTTGTAGACGATCGACATGCCCGCTCCCTAACGGGTTTCCGGGAGGCGATCAAACCACGTTCCGGGCGGCGAAACCGCAACCTCACCGACCAAGTTAACCGGATGGGTTGTCAGGGTTATCGGGCGCGGACATCCGGCCGCATTTGCATTGCTCACGAGATTGCTATCTAAACGAATTAGTTCTACTTTCCTATCACTAGGCTGGACGTCTTAGCCGTAGCACGCGTTGAGCTTTCGATGCTGTCTCATGAACAGATCTGGACCGCGATCGACCGCTTGGCGGAACGTCACGGATTCTCCGCATCTGGTCTGGCGCGGCGGGCCGGCCTCGACGCGACGAGCTTCAACCGGTCGAAGCGCATCGGACCCGACGGGCGAAAGCGCTGGCCCTCCACCGAATCGGTCTCGAAGGTCCTGTCCGCCACCGGCGCCAGCCTCGATGAATTCCTGAGGCTGATCGAGGTTCGGGAGGGGCCGGCGCGCACCATGATCCCCCTTGTGGGCATGACGCAGGCGGGGGCGGGGCGTCTGTTCACCGACGAGGGCATGCCGACCGGCGGTCCCGGCTGGGAGGAGATCGAGTTTCCCGACCTCGGCGACGACCGCGCCTTCGCCCTGGAGGTGCAGGGCGACTCGATGGCGCCGCTCTACCGCGACGGCGACGTGCTCATCGTGTCGCCCACCGCCGGCGTGCGCAAGGGCGACCGCGTCGTGGTGCGCCTCGCCGCCGGCGAGGTCCTGGCCAAGGAGCTGAAGCGCAAGACGGCGCGGACCATCGAGCTGGCCTCCCTCAATCCCGATCATGAGGACCGGGTGGTGAATGTGAGTGATATCGCCTGGATCGGCCGGGTGATGTGGGTGCGGCAGTAGCCCGACCACCCGCGGCTTTGCCGCCCCTGCGGTTACGGCTATGCCTGTCGGCCACAGGGGCCGCGTGCCTCGCAGCGGCGGACAGGCCATGGCATCGCCCCGAACGGACGAGCATGCGGCGGTCGAAGAGACGGCCGGCGAGGGTGCGGTCGAGGCCGGGATCGCGGCCTGCGTGGCCGCTTCGGCGGTGCCGACCGCTCTCCTGGCCTCTGAGGAAGCCGGCGGCCGCATCGTCGCCGCCAACCGAGCCCTTCACGCACTCGCCCAACGCGCATCGGACGCGCCCCTCGATGGCGACCTGCGGGCGCTCCTCGGCTTCGATGCGGACCGGGCGGCGGCGACCCCCCTCGACCCTGTTTTGTCCGATCGCTGCCCGGACGGCGTCGAGGTGCTGGTCCGCCCCGCCGGGGGCGCGGCCTTCTGGGCTGAGGTCTTCGTCGTGCCCATCCCCGGAACTCCGTATCGTCTCGCTCAGATCATCGACGTGACCCGCCGGCGCGACGCCGAGGGTGCGTTGGCGCTCTCGCGTCAGCGCGAGGCGCTGGGACTGCTCACCAACAGCGTGGCCCACGAGTTCAACAACTTCCTGCAGATTCTCATCGGCTACATCGATGGCCTGAAACGTCGCCTCGGGGACCGGGAGGAGCCCTTCATCCAGCGGGCGATCCTGCGCTCGACCGATGCCGCCGAGCGCGCCACGATCCTCACCCGCCAGCTGCTGGCGTTCTCGCGCCGCATCGCCCCGGATGTCCGCCCCGTGGACCTGAACCGCCTGATCGAAGTGTTCGGCGCCCGCATCGGCCCGACGCTGCCCACGCGCATCACCCTGGAGATCCGCACCATTCCGGGTCTCGCCTGCGGCCTGAGCAATCCGAACCAGATCGAGCTGGCGCTCAGCCATATCGTCGCCAATGCCTGCGAGGCGATGCCCGCCGCGGGCCGCATCACCGTGGCGACCTTCTCGGTTCCGCCCGGGGATCGGGCGCTCCAGCGTCCGGGCGACGGCGCGGTCGGGATCACTGTGACCGACGAGGGGCAGGGCATGTCGCCCGAGATGGCGGCCCGGGCGCTCGCCCCCTTCGTCACCAGCCGCGAGGCCGGCCGCGGCACGGGGCTGGCGATCGTGCATGGCCTGGTCAAGCGCCAGAACGGTACGGTGACGATCGACTCGAAGCCCGGAGAGGGCGCCACGGTCCGGATGGTCTTCCCCGCCGCCCTTTGAGCACGCACAGGGCGGAGCGAGCGGACATCTCCGTTGGAATTCCCGAAGATCAACGGACTAAAACTCCGGCGCGAACGTCACCATATCAGGAGCGGCGTTCGCGCCGAGACTTCCGTGATGTTCATCAGAGGCGTTTTCATGCTCACCTCCACCACTCGCCGTAAGCGCGCGGCGTCCGTCCTCGCGCTCGCCGCGACGCTGGCGCTCGCTCCGCCGGTCGTCGAGGCGCGTCCCGGAAGCGGCAGCAGCGGTGGCATGGGCTCGCGCGGGTCGCGCACCTACGCACCCCCGTCGGCGACCACCACGGCTCCCGGCGCTCCGGCTCCGATCCAGCGTTCGCAGACCCAGCCCGGTCCCGCCATGGGCAATCCCGGGATGAACACCGCCGCGCAGCCCGGCCGGCGCTTCGGCGGCGGCTTCATGGCCGGCCTGCTCGGCGCGGGCCTGCTCGGCGCACTCCTGGGCGGCGGCTTCTTCGGGGGCCTCGGCGGCATCGCCTCGTTCCTCGGTTTGATCCTGCAGGTCGGCCTCGTGGTCCTGCTCGTCGCCTTCGCGGTACGCTGGTTCCGCCGGCGCCAGGGCCAGCCGGCCGCCGCCGGTCACGCTCGCCAGAATCTCGACGGTGGCGGCATGAACCCCGGCCCGATGGCGGGCGGTTCTCTGGGTGGTGGTCCTCTGGGTGGCGGCTACGGCAACGCCCAGCGCGGTCCCGCTCCGGTCCAGCCGGTTCAGGCGCGTCCGGTCCAGATCGGACCGGGCGATTTCGAGAGCTTCGAGATCAACCTCAACGACGTGCAGGCCGCCTATGGGCGTGAGGATGTGGCCGCACTCCGCAACCTCGCCACCCCGGAAATGGCCGGCTACTTCATCGAGGAACTGCGGGCCAACGAGGCACGCGGCGTCGTCAACCGGATCTCCGACGTCAAGCTCCTCCAGGGTGACCTGTCCGAGAGCTGGGGCGAGGGCAGTGCCGAGTACGCCACGGTGGCGATGCGCTACGCTATCAAGGACGTGACCTTCGACCGCAAGACGCAGCGGGTCGTCGAGACTGGCGAGCCCGAGGCGGTGGAGCTGTGGACCTTCGTGCGCGAGCGCGGCGGCCGCTGGATCCTCTCGGCGATCCAGCAGGGTCGCTGAAGCGACCGGCTTCGAAAGCGAGCCTGTGAACGAAAGGCCCCCGCGCGGAGACATCCGCGCGGGGGCCTTTCGCGTTTCAGAAGGCGGTGATCAGGTCGGCCTGTAGGCCTGCGCCATCGCCACGAAGGCCGAGACCGGAACCTCCTCGGCCCGTGCGGTCTCGGGAATGCCGGCCGCGTCCAGCAGCCGGGCCGGATCAGGAACTGCCGCCTTCAGACTCTGGCGCAGCATCTTGCGGCGCTGCCCGAAGGCCGCCCGGGTGATCGCCTCGAGAGCCTGGACCGAGCAGGGCAGGGGCGCGCGCCGGGGTGTGAGCCGCACGACCGACGACGTCACCTTCGGCGGCGGCACGAAGGCCGACGGCGCCACGTCGAACAGGATGTGCGCCTCCGTCCGCCAGCCGCAGAGGACACCGAGGCGGCCGTAATTGGCGCGGTCGTTCTCGTCCGCCACGATGCGTTCGGCGACTTCGCGTTGGAACATCAGCGTCAGGGAATTCCACCAGGGCGGCCAGGCCGCACCGGCGAGCCAGCCCACCAGTAGGGGCGTGCCGATATTGTAAGGCAGGTTGGCAACGATCCGCGCCGGCCCGGACCCGATCAGCGGCACCGGGTCGAAGGCGAGGGCATCGGCATCGACCACGTCGAGGCGACCGGGATAATGGGCGGCGATCTCGGCCAGCGCCGGAAGCGCACGGGGATCGCGCTCGATGGCGATGACCCGGGCGGCCCCCTCTGCCAGGAGCGCCCGGGTGAGGCCGCCGGGACCGGGGCCGATCTCGACCACGGTGACGCCGTCGAGCGGCCCGGCCGAGCGGGCGATCCGCCCAGTCAGGTTGAGGTCGAACAGGAAGTTCTGGCCAAGCGCCTTCTTCGGCTCGAGGCCGTGCTTGCGCACCACCTCCCGCAGGGGCGGCAGACCGTCGCTGCTGGTGCTTCCGTCCTCGCTCACGCGCCGGCCTTCACGAGGCGCGCGGCGAGCTGCAGGGCCGCCATCAGGCTGTCGGGCCGCGCGATGCCCTTGCCGGCGATGTCGAAGGCGGTGCCGTGGTCCGGCGAGGTGCGGATGAACGGCAGGCCCAGGGTGACGTTGACGCCCTCGTCGAACGCGAGGGTCTTGATCGGGATGAGGGCCTGGTCGTGGGTCGGAGTCAGCGCGACATCGTAATTCGCCCTTGCCCGCGCGTGGAACAGGGTGTCGGCCGGAAGAGGCCCCCGGATGTCGATGCCCTCGGCCTGCAGCTGAAGCACCGCCGGCTCCAGCACGTCGCGGTCCTCGGTGCCCATGGTGGCGTTCTCCCCCGCATGCGGGTTGAGCCCGGACAGGACGAGACGGGGCCGGGCAAGGCCGAAGCGCCGGCGCAGGTCGTGATCGACGATGCGGGCGGTGCGCATCAGGAGGTCCTGCGTCAGCAGCTCCGGCACCCGCCGGAGGGCGACGTGGATGGTGACCGGCACCACCGCCAGGGTCTCGCTCCACAGCATCATCACGGGCAGCGGCGGGGTCTCGCCGGGGGGCACCGCGCAGGCGGCCAGGAACTCGGTATGGCCCGGATGCGCGAAGCCGACCTGGGTCAGGACGTATTTGGCGATCGGATTGGTGACGAGGGCGGTGGCGGCTCCGGAGCGGACAAGCTCTACCGCCGTGGTGATCGATTCGAGAATCGCGCCGGCATTGGCGGCATCGGGGCGTCCGGACTCGGCGTGGACGGCCGCGCCGCTCGGCAGGGCCATCACCGGCAGGGCACGGCCGAACACTTCCGTGGCGAGATCCGGTCCCACATCGGCGATCGGCACCTGCAGGTTCAGCTCGCTCGCCCGCCGCTCGATGAAGGCGGGATCGCCGACGAGGAAGAACGGCGGCAGACCCGCCCCGGCGTCGCGCAGGCGCCAGGCCATCAGGGCGATTTCGGGGCCGATCCCGGCGGGGTCTCCGAGCGTGAGGGCGATGGGCCCATGCAGGCTGCTCATCGCGATACGCTCCGGGTTCGGTCGGCTGTCCGCCTCAACGGACCGTCGAGATGCCATCGGCCGTGATGGCCGTGTTCAGGTTCTGGCGGAAATCCGCCTCGCCCAGCGTCTTCAGCTCCAGCCGCAGCAGCACCGTCCGGTTGCGCTCGCTGGTGCCGAGGGAGGCGGCGACCGGCGAGACGATGTAGTTGACCGAGATGGTGGTGCACTCGTCCTGGTAGCCCCCGCCGATGCTCATGCCCGACAGGTAGGCGCGGCCGGGATTCCGATAGACCGGCGCGTCCCCGACCGGGTTGGCAAGGTAGGACGCATAGGCTGTCTGGAAGTTGTCGCGCACGTCGAGATAGTGCGACAGGTCGACCAGGGCCGAGCCGGTGACGAACCAGTTCGGCGTGACGTGGTAGGTGGCCGAGGCGGTCACGCCCTCGCGCCGATTGGCAAAGCCGAGGGCCGGCTGGGCCCGGTAGTAGGAATAGAACGCCGAGAGGTCGATCGGCGCGAACGGCGCCAGTCGGGCGATCACGCCGGTCTCGACCCGGTTCACCCCGAGGTCGGCGTGATCGAAGCGCCCGCGCGTGATGAAGGTGATGTTCTGGTTCGGCGAGAGCTGGAACCGGCCGACGAAATCGGAGGCCCGGCTGTCGAGGCCGGAATCGAGGCCCACATTGGCGATGTCGCCGCGGCGGAACGAGTTGACGCCAGCGATCTGGATCGACTCGCCGAACATCACGTTCGCGTACCAGCCGGCCGGGGTCACGACGGAGTATTGCGCGCCGAGATTGGTGCGGACACCCCCTTCGACCCGGTCGTAGCCCGAGAACTTGTCCCACTCGAACAACGAGGTGTCGTCGAAGATCAGGCTCTGGGCGTCTTCGTTGGGCAGACGGCCGATCCGGGTCTCGCTCGGGCGGGCGATGACCTGGGCGATCGGCTCAAGGGTGTGGACGCCGAGGGGACCGAAATTGCTGACGAACGGATAGCGGTAATCGAGGCCGACCGCCGGCAGGACCCGGCCGGAAAAGTCCGAATCCTGCGTCGCGATGTTCGTCGACAGGGCGTTCTGGTAGCCCGAATTGCGCGGATCGACGAAGAACGCGTCGGTGCGCAGGTAGGCGAAGGGCGTGAAGACCTGGCCGACATCGTCGATGAAGCTGCGGCGCCAGGAGAGCTGGGCCGACCCGCGGGTGTTGGTTCCGGCAAGGCCCCGGATGACGCACTGGCCGCGCGAGAACGACGTGCAGGTCTCGTAGAGGTAGTAGGTCCGGCCGTTGATGGTCGGAGTCTGCAGGTAGGCGGTCGGCGTTCCGATGGCCTGGAAGTCGGTCGCCTGCCGGTTCAGGCTGGTGATGTTGGCCTCGAAGCGGACCTCGCCGCCGAGGAAGCCCGGCCCGTTGATGCGCTTGTCGTAGTCGATCACCGGCGCGACGAAGGGCTGCTCCTTCTGCCAGTCGAAGCTCGACAGGCCCTTGAAGTAGTAGCCCCGCGCCTCGAACCACGAGCGGTCGCCCTGACCGATCAGGAAGGCGGTCGACACCGCCTCACGGAAGTAATCCGTCGTGATGCTCTGGTTGCGGATGCGGTAATTGTCGAGGAACCACTTGTCGGTGACGCCGACGATGTCCCAGCCCGTACGCCAGCGGTCGTTGATGTAGAACTGGCCCTTGGTCTCCACCGAGCCGCGGAAGTCACGGTCTCCGGCGCCGAGCGGTCCGGGCAGGAAGGCGCTCGGCGTCGTCTGGAAGATGCCGGACAGGCGCAGGTTGTACGAGCCGGATTCCAGCCGATGCCGGAACTCGGCCTGACCGAGTACGCCCTGGTTGCTCAGGAAGGCGGGTGAGAGCGTGAGATCGTAGTTCGGCGCCAGATTGACGAAGAACGGCGTCGCGAGTCCGGAGCCGAGCGCCGTGGAGGTGAGGAAGCGTGGCGTCAGGAAGCCGGTCTTGCGCTTCACCGTCGGGTCGGCGGTCTCGAAATACGGCAGATAGGCGATCGGGATGCCGCCGATCTCGAGGGTCGATTCCTCGAAGGCGACGGTGTGGGTCTCGTTGTTGTGGACGATCTTGGTGGCGCGGATCTGCCAGAGCGGCGGCGTCTCCGGGTTGTTCTTGCACGGCTCGCAGGCGGTGTAGGTGCCGTATTCGAAGCTGGTGCTGTCGCCCTCGATCCGCTCGGCGCGGGGCGCCGAGAACCGGGTCCGCACGGTCTGGCCGTTCAGCTCGACGTTCTGCTGCACCCGCAGCGCATCGATGAAGCCGTTCCGGAAATCGTCGGTCAGCTCCATCTTGGCGCCGGTGACGACGTCGCCCGAGGCTTCGGTGAGGCGCACGTTGCCCTCGGCGAAGACCCGGCTGGCCTTGCGATCGTAGATGACCCGGTCTGCCTGCAAGACGCGCGGGCCGTAATGCAGCTCGGCATTGCCGCGCGCCGTCACGGTGTTGCGATCGTTGTCGTAGATCAGCTCGGCGGCCTCTACGAGGAGGCGCTCGACGGGTTTACCGGATTCGACTCTGTTGGATTCGGGTTTTCCCGCGGCGGTTTTCGGCGCGGCCTGCGCGCGGGCCGACCCTCCGAGCGGCGCGGGTGCGACGACGGTGAGCAGTGCCACGAACCCCGTGGCCAACGCGATGTCGGCGACCTTACGCAACGCCAGTCCCAACTCCTGCCAAGGCCCCTGACCCATCCCCATTGCCGAGTCCGACATCAGCCGTCCTCCTGATAGAGAAGCGTGAGCGTACCGAGGAGACTCCCTACCACGGCCGGGAACCAGGCCGCCACAGCCGGCGTCACGATTCCCGAGGCACCGAGGCCTTCCAGCACCTGTCGGGCGACGTACAGCACGAACCCCGCCGCGACGCCGCCCAGCACCAGCTTTCCCACACCACCAAAGCGGAAGAACCTTAAGGAAACGCTGGCCGCCACCAGCACCATGGCCAAGAACAGGACAGGTCTCGCGAGCAACACATCGTATTGAAGACGGTAGCGCGTGGCATCGAGGCCCGCTCGTTCGGAGCGTGCGATGGTTTCGGGCAGTTGCCAGAAAGGCACGGATTCCGGCGGCGTGAAGCGCTGGCGCACCTGGGACGGCACCAGGGTCGAGGCGATCAGGTAGGTTTCGTAGGTCTCGGCCGGCTGGCCTTGCGCCATCACGCGGGCCTGGCTCAGCTCCCAGTAGCCATCATGCAGGCTGGCCCGCGCCGCCTCGATCTGCGCGGTGAACACGCCCGCCTCGTCGAAGGTGAAGACCGAGACCCCCGCGAGGGCGGTGGTGCCCTCCACCGCCGTATCGGCCCGGATGATCGCCTGCCCGTCGAGGCTGCGCTGGCGGATCCACAGGTCCTTGCCGGAATTGACCTTGCTGGAGCGGGCGAAGATCTTCGCCTCGATTTCGGTGGAGCGCTGCTTCATCAGCGCCGAGACCGGATTGTAGACGCCCACCGCGAAGACCCCGATGGCGAGCGCCACGAACACGCCGGGCTGGAGGAACTGCCAGGCGGAGATGCCGGCCGCCCGCGCCACCACGAGTTCGAGCTTGCGCGAGAGCTGGAGCAGCGCGGCCATGGACCCGAACAGGATCGCGAAGGGCAGCACGCCCTCGGCCACGGCGGGGGTGCGGTAGAGCGAGAGCTGCGCCATCAGGCCTGGGGATGCACCCTCGGCGTCGCCGGCGCGCCGCAGCAGCTCGACGAAGTCGAGGGTGTAGACCAGCGTGAAGACCGTGAGGAACACCCCCAGGATCGTGCGCACGAAGCGCATGGCGAAGTAGCGGCCGAGGGTGGCGCCGATCAGGATGGACATGCGCGCCTCAGCTCACCCCGAGGCGGGGACGCCGTCCCAGGAGGCGGCCTGCGAACCGGCCCAGGGCCCGCCTCGTCCGCGCGTTCCAGTCCCGCATGGGGGCGCCCTGGAAGATCAGCAGCGCCGAAACGAGGATGGCCAGGAGGGGCACGGCGTAGACCGCGATCACGGCGCCCTGGCTGCGCGCGGCGGCGCTCGACGCGGCAAAGCCGCCGATGCGCACGACCACCACGGCGATCACCGCAGCCGCGACCGCGAGGCCGCGCCCCTGACGCGTGGTGCGCGGATCGCCCAGTGCCGCGAAGGCGATGAAGGTCAGGGCCAGCGGGTAGAGCCAAGACGAGAGCCGGTCGTGCAGTTCCGCCCGAAAGCGCCCCTTCTGCTGCTTGTAGTAGGTCTCGCCGGTGTCTGGGAACAGCAGCTGCGCGGTGGCGCGCTCGCGAGGCTTGTAGACCAGCTCCGCATCGGGCGGAGTGAAGGCCGCGAGATCGACGGTGTAGCGCTCGAACGTGATGATCGAGGCGTCGCGGGAGTCCTTCTGCTGCCGGTGGATGCTGCCCTTCTCCAGGGCGAGATAGCTCTGGCCGCCATATTCGAGCGCCTGGCCGCGCTCGGCGAGATAGACCACCGACTTGCCGGCCTCCCGCTTGTCCTGGATGAACAGGCCGAGCAGGGCGCCGCCGGGTCCGCGCTCGCGGAAATGGAAGGTGATGCCGCTGTCGAGGCTGGTGAACTGCCCTTCCTTGACCACGTTGGCGATGAAGTCCCCCCGCACGCGGGTCAGCACGTCACGCAGCTCCTGGAAGGAGGACGGCATGACCTGGATCGTCAGGAAGGCCACCGCGAGGCTGACGGCAAGACCGAGGCTGAGGAACGGACGCAGGATCTGTCGCGGCCGCATCCCGGCGGCCGACATCACGATCAGCTCGGAATCGCCGTTCAGCTTGTTCAGGGTGTGGACGACGGCGATGAACAGGGCGACCGGGGCGATGACGGTGATCAGGGTCGGCAGCGACAGCCCGGTGATCAGGAAGAAGATGACCAGCGTCTGGCCCTTCGCGGTGATCAGGTCGAGTTCGCGCAGGGCCTGCGTCACCCAGATCGTGCCCGTGAGGCCGACGAGGCAGGCCAGGAACGCCCCGAGCGCGAGTCTGAAGATGTAGCGCTCGATCTGCGGCATCGAATCTCGTGGATCGGGTTCTCGTGAGTCAGGTTCCGGTGGATCGACCCTCATGGACCGATCCCGCCTCACCCCGCGGGATTCCACCCGCGCGTTTCGACCTGTCCCGCCCCCCGACCGGCCAGCCTGATCCGGGCGCGCCAATTCGGGCGCTTTCACGGCCGTCCGGTCGCGTTGCGTTCTCTGCCTCAACGGGTACACAGAAGCCTTGGGAGGGGCACGTCGAAGCCCGTGTTCCTCCGCACATCCTGCGCGCATCACTTCGAACGCGCCTCTCGTTCGAGCCCAATCCTTCGGAAAGCTAGCGTCATGGCGGACGGAATTTCGATCACGTTCGGGCCTCTCGGCTCGGTGGGCCGGGGCGACGTCGTCCTCTTCGTCGGCGACGATCTCGCCCTGGCACCGTCCGTGGCCCAGGCCATCGGCGGCGGGGTCGCCGATCTCGTCGCGCGCGCGGCCGCCAGCGAGCGCTTCAAGGGCAAGTCCCTGTCGGCCCTGGCGCTGCCGGCTCCAGCCGGCCTCGATGCCGACCGCCTCGTGGTGATCGGCCTCGGCTCGGAGAAGGATCGCGCCAAGATCGATTGGACCGCGCTCGGCGGCTACACCGCCAGCAAGGTCGCGGGTCGGAGCGCCCACGCCGCCCTGATCCTCGCCGGCCTCGACGTCTCGGCCGAGAACGCCGCCGATTTCGCCCTCGGCGCCCGTCTGCGGCACTACAGCTTCGATCGCTACAAGACCAAGAAGAAGCCCGAGGGCGATGACGCGAAGGGCACGTCCCTGACCCTGATGGTGGCGGACGTCGCTGCCGCCGAAGCAGCCGCCCAGGTGTCCGAGGCGGTCGCGGACGGCGTCGTCCTGGCCCGCGAACTCATCAACGAGCCGCCGAACGTCCTGTTTCCGGAGGAGTTCGCCCGTCGCGCCGAGGCGCTGACCGACCTCGGGGTCGAGGTCGAGGTGCTTGGCCCCGGCAAGCTCGAAGCGCTCGGCATGGGCGCTCTGCTGGCGGTGGCCCAGGGTTCGGCCCGGGAGGCCCGCGTCGTGGTGATGCGCTGGAACGGGGCGGATGACGCGTCGGACGCGCCGATCGCCTTCATCGGCAAGGGCGTCTGCTTCGATTCCGGCGGCGTCTCGATCAAGTCCGCCGGCGGCATGGAGGACATGAAGGGCGACATGGGCGGCGCCGCCTGCGTCGTGGGCACGATGCATGCGCTGGCGCGCCGCAAGGCGCGGGTCAACGTGGTGGGCGCCATCGGCATCGTCGAGAACATGCCGGACGGCAACGCCATGCGCCCGAGCGACATCGTCACCTCGATGTCGGGCCAGACCATCGAGATCATCAACACCGATGCGGAGGGACGTCTCGTCCTCGCCGACGTACTGTGGCACATCCAGAGCGCCTACAAGCCGAAGTTCATGATCGATCTGGCCACCCTGACGGGCGCCATCATCGTGGCCCTCGGCCAGGATATCGCCGGCCTGTTCTCGAACGACGATGCCCTTTCGGCGAAGATCACCGCCGCCGGCGAAGCGACGGGCGAGGCCGTGTGGCGGATGCCGCTGATCCCGGCCTACGACAAGGCGATCGATTCCAAGTTCGCCGACATGAAGAACTCCGGCGGTCGCCACGGCGGCGCCGCCACGGCGGCCTCGTTCCTGAAGCGCTACGTCAACGACGTGCCATGGGCCCATCTCGACATCGCCGGCGTGGCGATGTCGTCCTCGCCGAGCGAGATCAACCGGAGCTGGGGCGCGGGCTGGGGCGTGCGTCTGCTCGACCGCCTGGTGCGCGACAACTACGAGGCCTGAGCCGCGTGCGGGCGGCCGTCATCCCGCTGGCGGCCGCGCTCCTGGCGATCGGGGTCGCCTTCGCCACGGGATTCGACCAGCGGACGGTTCTGCCGCCCGAGCTGGAGGCGCGGTTCTACGGCTTCTTCCTCGATCGCTACCCGCTCTTCACCGTGGCGATCGTGTATGGGCTGGCGCGCCTCGGCCTGCGCATCCTGCGACCCGGCCAGGCCGGCTGGCCGCGTCGGCTGATCGGCGGAACCCTCGCGTTCACGGTTTTCCTGGCGGTCTGCCTCCATCCGACCTTCGGCGGCGTCACCCTGCGCCTCGCGTTTGCCAGCGGCGGCACCGCCTTCCTCACGCAGCAGGCGATGCCCGCCGCCTATGCCCTCGGCTCGGCACTCGCCGCGATGGTCTTCGCCACGGCCCTGGCTATCGGTGCGTTGCTGATCGGAAACGCGCCGGCACGCCCCCGGACCTGGCTGCGCGCCGGCCTCGCGATCGTTCTGCGCTATCTCGCGCTGTGGTTCGCCCTCGCGGTGCTCGGCCTGGCCCATGCGGCGGGCTTCGGGAACTGGCCGCGCCGAGCCATGACAGGGGAGGATGCCGTGTTAGCCGCCGCCCTGGCCTGCATCGCCTTCCTACCGCACCTTAGCTGCGTGCGACTGACGACCCGGCGGGATCGTTCCCAGCCTGCACAAGCCGCCGCTTGATCCCGAAGCCGGGATGGCGGAGGATAGTTTAGATGTGAACTAAGGACGCAGGAAGCTGCCGAGTCGCATCGCAGGGAGGAAACACATGTTCGAGTCCCGAAGCGCCGGGCGGCCGTGGCTGTCGGCGTACGCGCCGGGTATTCCGGCGGAACTCGATATCCCCCGTCTCGGAACGCTGGTCGACCTGTTCGAAGAGTGCATGACGCAATCCGCGTCGCGTCCGGCGCTCGAGAGCTTCGGAACGCGCATTTCCTACGCGGCGCTCGGAGACACAGCCGAAGCCGTGGCGGCCTGGCTCGCCGATCAGGGCCTCGTCAAGGGCGACCGCGTCGCGATCATGATGCCCAACGTCGTGGCCTATCCGGCGACGATCTTCGGCGCGCTGCTCGCTGGCTGCACCGTCGTCAACGTCAATCCGCTCTACACGCCCCGCGAATTGACGGCGCAGCTGAACGATTCGGGCGCCCGTATCCTCTTCGTCCTGGAAAACTTCGCCCACACGGTGGTGCAGGCCCTGCCGGATCTCAGCCTCGAACGGGTGGTCGTTGCCGGCCCCGGCGACGGCCTCGGTCTCAAGGGTCGGCTGATCACCCTGGCGTCGCGGCACATCAAGAAGGCGGTGCCGGCCTACCGCTTCCCCGCTGGTCTCGCGCTCCGCTTCGATGCGGTGATCAATGCCGGGAGCGGCAAGCCCAAGATCCGCGCCGATATCGGGCCGAACGACCTGGCCTTCCTACAGTACACGGGTGGCACCACCGGCATCGCCAAGGCGGCGATGCTGACCCACCGCAACATCATGGCCAACGTCGAACAGAGCCGAGCCTGGTTCCGCGTCTCGGCCGAGTACGGCGAGGGCAAGGTCATGGTCACGGCGCTGCCGCTGTACCACATCTTCGCGCTCACCTGCTGCTTCTTCTTCTTCATGAAGATCGGTGCCTGCTGTCTGCTGATCCTCAACCCGCGCGACGCGGACGGCTTCATCAAGACGCTGAAGAGTACGCGCTTCACCCACTTCTCCGGCGTGAACACCCTGTTCAACCTCCTGATCAATCACCCCAGAATTACCGAAGTCGACTTTTCGAAGCTCGATTTCGTCATCGCCGGCGGCATGGCGGTTCAGGCCACCGTCGCCCAGAAGTGGAAGGCGATCACCGGCCAGACGATCGTCGAGGGCTACGGCCTGTCGGAGACGTCGCCGGTGGTCTGCGTCAACCCGCTCGACCTTCCGGAATGGAGCGGGACGATCGGCTATCCGCTACCTTCGACGGATGTGGCGGTCCGGGGTCCGGATGGCCGCGACGTCGGCATGGGCCACCCGGGCGAACTCTGCGTCCGCGGACCCCAGGTCATGGCCGGCTACTGGAAGCGCCCGGACGAGACCGCGCGCGCGACGACGCCGGACGGCTACTTCCGAACCGGCGACGTGGCGGTGCTCCAGGAGGACGGACAAGTCCGGATCGTCGACCGGATGAAGGACATGATCCTGGTCTCAGGGTTCAACGTCTATCCGAACGAGATCGAGGATGTGCTCGCGAGCCATCCGGCGGTCCGCGAATGCGCCGTGGTCGGCGCCCTCAGCGACGACACCGGCGAGATGGTGGTCGCCCACGTGGTGCGCCGCGACCCGGCCATCACCACGGAGGCGCTGAGGACCTACGCGCGCACGCAGCTCACCGGCTATAAGGTGCCGCGGCAGGTGGTCTTCCATGACGCCCTGCCCAAGACCAACGTCGGCAAGGTGCTGCGGCGGGCACTCCGCGACGAACCGCCCACGGCGTAACCTGCGCGTCCGCGTAACCTCCCGCGGTCCACCATCGAAGAAGTAACTCCGAAGGAGTGACATCGGGACAGCTTGCCGGTCGGTCGGCGCCGCACGATGTCTCGTCTCGACAGTCGTGACGCAGGGGTCACGGCACGCGGATCAGGGCAACACGCCGGCGCATCTCTGGATGTGCCGCACGGGAGGGATCGACATGCTGATCAAGCGCACGCGGGCATGGGAGATGCCCGAACATCTGGCGACGCCGGAGAGCGTTTTTCTCGATCGCCGCAGCCTGCTCGGCGGTGCCGCCGGCCTCGCCGCCGCATCGCTGGTCGGCATCGCGCGGGCCGAGGCCGCGGCCGATCCCACCGCCGACCTCTATCCGGCCAAGCGCAACGAGGCCTATACCCTCGACCGCGCCCTGACGCCCGAGAAGTACAGCGCGGACTACAACAACTTCTACGAATACGGCACCTCGAAATCGGTCCTGCCGGCGGCCAATGCGCTGAAGACCCGGCCCTGGACCGTCGCCATCGACGGACTCGTCGAGAAGCCGATGACGCTGGGCATCGACGACCTAATCCGGAAAATGCCCTTGGAGGAGCGCCTGTATCGCCACCGCTGCGTCGAGGCGTGGTCGATGTCGGTGCCCTGGACCGGGTTCCCGCTTTCGAAGCTGTTGGCCCTGGCCAAGCCCAGCGCCGGGGCCAAGTACATCCAGATGCAGACCTTCCTCGACCGGTCCATGGCGCCGGGCCAGAAGTCGTTCCTGTATCCGTGGCCCTATACGGAAGGGCTGACCCTGGAGGAGGCCGGCAACGATCTCGCCTTCGTCGCCACCGGCGTCTACGGCAAGCCGCTCGCCAACCAGTTCGGCGCTCCGATCCGCCTCGTGGTGCCGTGGAAGTACGGCTTCAAGTCGGTGAAATCGATCACCAAGATCTCGTTCGTGGCCGAGCGGCCGAAGACCTTCTGGGAAGGGCTGCAATCGGCCGAGTACGGATTCTGGGCCAACGTGAACCCGGCCGTGTCGCATCCGCGCTGGAGCCAGGCGACCGAGCGGGTGCTGGGCACCGACCAGCGCGTGCCGACCCTGATCTACAACGGCTACGGCGAGCAGGTCGCTGGCCTCTACAAGGGGTTGGAGAAGGAGCGGCTGTTCGTCTGACCGGCGCGGCGGCGGGGCAGCCTTCTGTCCCGCCCGCATCCGTCGGTCCCTGCGGGCCTCAATAGGTCCAGCGCTGGGCCTTCGCGACGAGGAAGTCGCGGAATGCCTGGACGCGGGCGACGGTCCGCATCTCCTCGGCGTAGACGAGATAGCTCTCCATGTGGGGCATCTCGGTCTCGCGCATCACCTGAACCAGGCCGGCCTGCCCCTCCGCCGCGTAGTCCGGCAGGATGCCGATGCCGGCACCGGTTTCGATCGCGTGCTGCAGGGCGGTGATGTTGTTGACCGTGAAATGGATGGTCCGGCGCTCCTGACCCTCGCGGCCCACCGTGGCGAGCCAGTGGGTGGCCAGCAGGTAGGACGGCTCGTTGCCGCCGAACGAGACGAGCCTGTGATTGTCGAGGTCGGCGATCGTCTTCGGCTCGCCGAAGCGCTTCACGTAATCCTGCGACGCGAAGGCGTGGTAATGCACCGTGAACAGGCGTCGCTGGATCAGGTCCGGCTGGGCCGGGCGCCGCATCCGGATCGCCACGTCGGCCTCGCGCATGGCGAGGTCGAGTTCCTCGTTGGTGAGGATGAGTTCGACCCGGACATCCGGGTAGAGGTCGAGGAATTCCGCCACCCTCTGGGCGAGCCACGCGGTGCCGAGGCCGACCGTGGTGGTGACCTTGAGGTCGCCGGTCGGGCGCTCGCTGGTCTCGACGAGGCGCGCCTTGGTGTTTTCCAGGCGCAGCTTCATGTCGCGCGCTGCCCGGAACAGGAGATCGCCTTGTTCGGTGAGGATCAGGCCCCGGGCATGGCGATGGAACAGCGGCGCCTTCAATTCGCGCTCCAGGGCGCTGATCTGGCGGCTCACGGCCGACTGGCTCAAGCCGATGTCGTCGCCCGCCCGCGTAAAGCTGCCGGCTTCCGCCACATTGAGGAAGATGCGGATCTTATCCCAGTCCAAGGCGTCCACTCCCGTACGCAACCCGACGCCGGCTGATCATGCCTCCCCGATCCGCGCCGATTGGCGATCCGGATATCCATGACAGGCCCGAGCGACCGACATCTCCCGATGCGTGCCGGACACGCGGAACGGGGCGACCTCAGTCATGCGGGTGACGCCGACGGCGCATGCCGTCAGCGCTTAGGTTAGGGGGACGACCTTGCGATTGTCTTGATGCCGCACGCAAGACGCCCGGAGCCTTCGTCCGCCGAAATCTTCCTATTCTGCGGCCGCTTGCTGCGGTGTTTCGCCGACATCGAGTGCCGCGAGGTACTTCTCGGCGTCGAGCGCAGCCATGCACCCCATGCCGGCGGCGGTGATCGCCTGGCGATAGACGTCGTCGGTCACGTCGCCGGCGGCATAGACACCGGGGATCGCCGTGTGGGTCGTGCCCGGCGCGGTATCGATGTAGCCGCCGTCGCGCATGGCGAGCTGGCCCTCGAAGACCCCCGTCGCCGGCTGGTGGCCGATGGCGATGAACACGCCGTCGGTCGTGCGCTCGGTGATCTCCCCGGTGCGGGTATCCTTGAGGCGGACACGGGTCACCGAGGGCGGCTTCTCGCTGCCGCAGATCTCCTCGATGGCGTGGTGCCACACCACCTCGACGTTGGGGTGCTTGAACAGGCGCTCCTGCAGGATGCGCTCGGCCCGGAACTCGCCCCGGCGGTGCACGACGATGACCTTGGACGCGAGGTTGGCGAGGTAGAGCGCCTCCTCGACGGCGGTGTTGCCGCCGCCGACCACCACGACCTCCTTGCCGCGAAAGAAGAAGCCGTCACAGGTGGCGCAGGCGGAGACGCCGAAGCCCTGGAACTTGGCTTCCGACGGTAGACCGAGCCACTTCGCCTGGGCGCCGGTGGCGATGATCAGCGCATCGGCCGAATAGGTTTCGCCCGAATCCGCCTCCAACTGGAAGGGGCGGACCTTGAGGTCGACCTTGGTGATGTACTCGGACACGATCCGGGTGCCGACATGCTCGGCCTGGAGCCGCATCTGCTCCATCAGCCAGGGACCCTGGATGGCCTCGGCGAAGCCCGGATAGTTCTCGACGTCGGTGGTGATCATGAGCTGCCCGCCGGGCTGGAAGCCGGAGATCATCAGCGGCTCGACCATGGCGCGGGCGGCATAGATCGCGGCGCTGTAGCCGGCGGGGCCGGAGCCGATGATGATGAGTTTGGAATGGGTGTGCGCCATCGCTCTCGTCTCCTTCAGGCCCATCGCGCGCGGTGGTCGGCATAGGCCTTGGCCATCGCCTGCGCGATGACGGGGGTCGCATCCAGGGGTGTGTAGTGCAATGCCTCCAGGCGGCCGACGAAGGGCTTCAGGGCCCCTGCCATCGCCAGGCCCGCGAAGAGCCGCCTGTGGCGGATATAGGTCTTCGGCAGGTCGAACAGGAGGACCGGCGCGCCGGTGCTGACCGACTCGCCGACCATGTTGGCGGAATCCGAGGTGACCACGATCGCGTCGGCGATCGCCAGCATCGGAACATAGGGGTTCGAGCTGGCGCCATCCCAGTAGAAACCACCCTTGGTGGCGACCAGGGTTCGCAACGCGTCGCGCAGGTTCTGCGGGGTGCGCCGCGACACCGTCACCATCAGGCTGCACCCGCCATCGGTCAGCTTGGTGAGATCGCGCAGGAGCCGGCGCATATCGGCCGGACGGTAGCTCAGATGGCGGCTGTCGCCCCCGATCAGCACCGCGATGCGGGGCCAGGGCAGGGCGGCGAGGCGTGGGTCCGGATGTCTACGCGCCTCGTCCAGGCGCTCCGGGGTGACCTGATGCGGCGGCGTCAGGGTGGTGAACACGTTGGGGCCGCGCAGATCGTCGTAATCCGGCACCCAGACGAAGTTCGCGGTGTCGTGGCCCGTACGCGGGTCCTTCAGGAACGCCGTAAAGGTCCGGCCCTGCGAGGCCTCGCGGACGGCGCGCAGGTACGGCACGGATCGGCGACCGGAGGCGATCAGCAGATCGGGCAGGGGCCCGACGAGGCATCCGCGCCTGTCGCCGGGCTGGTCGCGCGGATCGACCGGTCCCCAGGGCGCCATCCAGCCGAAGGGGGGACGGGGCGAAACCCGCCGGACCTCGAAGGGGAGACCGAGGGTTTCGGCCAGTCCCACGCACTGGTTCTCGTCACCCGCCTTGCCGTCGGTGACGATCCAGGTCCGGGCCTGCGACAGGTCGGGGAGCGGCGCGGGGGCCGCGTTGGGGGAGGGCATCGCGGACGCTGCCGACATCAGGTGATCCAGGTCAATCCTTGGGCGTCGCCGGGGGCGCCTCGTCCACCTAATCCTCGGGGAGGGCGCGCCGCAGCCAGCCGGCGTAATGCGCGGCGAGGGCCGTCACCCGCCGCCGCTCGGAGGCGGGATCGTACCAGGCTCCCCCCGAACTGGCCGAGACGGCGGAGAGCTGGGGATGGCGGGCCAGAATCTCGCCCCGCCGCCCGACAAGCAGGGCCTCGCCTTCGAGGTAGTCGCTCTGGGTTCCGCCGCCGAGCCGCCCACGCCCGCCATCGCCGCCCGCGTAGGGGTTGAGCGACAGGCCCGTGATCCGCACTACCAGAACCGGCCCGCTGCCGCCGAGCTGGCGGGCGAACTCCGTCCGGAGAGCGGCGAGCAGGTCATCGCGGAGATCCTCCGCCGGACCTCCGCCGCCCTTCGCGAGCAGCGGTTGCACGTCGACCCGTACGCCGGACAGGCGCTCGCCGCCGAGGCTGGGGAGGCCCGCCGCCCGGGCGAGACCCGGAAGAAGGGCGGCCCCCAGCAGGAGGACGAGGGATGCGGCCACCGCGCGAAAGGGGCCGCGCCGCATCCCCGACTCAGACGCCGTACTGGACAGCGACGACCTCGTATGACTTGCCACCGCCCGGGGTCGTCACCTCGACGGTGTCGCCGACGCCCTTGCCGATCAGCGCGCGGGCGATCGGGGAGGTGATCGAGACGAGGCCCGAGCGCACATCCGCCTCCGGCTCGCCGACGAGCTGGTAGGTCTTCTCCTCCTCGGTGTCCTCGTCGAGGAGCTTCACGGTCGCGCCGAACTTGATCTTGGTGCCCGACAGCTTGGTGACGTCGATCACCTCGGCCCGCGAGATCATGCTCTCCAGTTCGAGGACACGGCCCTCGTTGTGGGACTGGGCCTCCTTGGCGGCATGGTATTCGGCATTCTCCGAAAGGTCGCCGAGCGCGCGCGCCTCAGCAATCGCCTGGATGATGCGCTGGCGCTCCACTTGCTGGCGGTGCTTCAACTCCTCCTCCAGCGCTGCGTAACCGCGCACCGTCATCGGAACCTTGTCTATCGTCATCGTCTCGCGCCACAATGAATAGGCCCGGCCAGGAGCACTGTGCTCCCTCCGGGCCAGAGTAAGAAAGTCCTGAACCGCAAACGACACGGCTCCCGATCAAGACGGAAGCCGCGCGTCAATTCAGGCCGCGAAGTATTCCTGCAAGGCGCGGACCTTGAGATCGCCTCCGAGATAGGCCTTGATCCCTTCGGCCGCCGCCATCGCCCCCGCAAGAGTGGTGTAGTACGGCACTTTATGCAAGAGGGCAGCGCGCCGGAGCGAGCGCGAGTCCGAAAGGGCGCCGGCGCCCTCCGTGGTGTTGAACACCAGCTGGATGTCGCCGTTCTTGATCGAGTCGACCACGTGCGGCCGGCCTTCCAGGACCTTGTTCACCCGCTCTGTCGGAACGCCCTGGTCGGCGAGGTAGCGCTGGGTGCCGCTGGTGGCGACGATGGTGAAGCCGAGCTCCGACAGGAGCCGGATGGCCGGCAGGATGCGCTCCTTGTCGGCATCGCGCACCGACACGAATACCGCGCCGCCCTTCGGCACCAGGGTGCCCGAGCCGAGCTGGCTCTTGGCGAAGGCGACGCCGAAGCTCGAATCGAGCCCGATGACCTCGCCGGTCGAGCGCATCTCCGGTCCGAGCAGCACGTCGACACCGGGGAAGCGCGCGAAGGGGAACACCGCTTCCTTGACGGCGATGTGGTCGAGCACCTTCGGCTTCAGATCGAAGCTCGCGAGCGATTCGCCGGCCATGACCCGGGCGGCGATCTTGGCGATCGGATCGCCGATCACCTTGGCGACGAACGGCACGGTGCGGGAAGCGCGCGGATTGACCTCCAGCACGTAGATCACGCCGTCCTTGATCGCGTATTGCACGTTCATCAGGCCGCCGACCTGCAGGGCCAGCGCCATCGCGCGGGTCTGGCGTTCCAGTTCCGCGATGATCTCCGGCGAAAGCGAGCGCGAGGGCAGCGAGCAGGCGGAATCGCCTGAGTGGATGCCCGCCTCCTCGATGTGCTCCATGATGCCGGCGATGAAGACATCCTTGCCGTCGCAGATCGCGTCGACGTCGATCTCGGTGGCGTCGGACAGGTAGCGATCGAACAGGAGCGGGTTCTTGCCCAGCACCGTGTTGATCTGCCCCGTCTTGTCGTTGGGGTAGCGCGCCTTCACGTCGGAGGGGATCAGGCTCGGCAGGGTATCGAGGAGGTAGTCCGCGAACTGCGCCTCGTCGCGAATGATCGCCATGGCGCGGCCGCCCAGAACGTAGCTCGGCCGCACCACGAAGGGCAGGCCGAGATCGGAGGCGATCAGCCGGCTCTGCTCCACCGAGTAGGCGATGCCGTTCTTGGGCTGCTTCATCCCGAGCTTGTCGAGGAGGCGCTTGAACTGGTCGCGGTCCTCGGCCAGATCGATGGCGTCAGGCGAGGTGCCGAGGATCGGCACACCGGCGGCCTCCAGAGCGCGGGCCAGCTTCAGCGGGGTCTGGCCGCCGAACTGGACGATGACCCCGTGCAGGGTTCCGGCTTGGCGTTCGGTCTCGATGATCTCCAGGACGTCTTCCTGGGTCAGCGGCTCGAAATAGAGGCGGTCCGAGGTGTCGTAATCGGTCGAGACCGTCTCCGGGTTGCAGTTGACCATGATGGTCTCGTACCCGGCTTCCGACAGCGCGAAGCAGGCGTGACAGCAGCAATAATCGAACTCGATGCCCTGGCCGATCCGGTTCGGACCGCCACCGAGGATGATGACCTTCTTGGCATCGGTGGGACGTGCCTCGTCCACCACCGTGCCGGCGAAGGGCGCCACATAGGTCGAGTACATGTAGGCGGTGGGCGCCTGGAACTCGGCCGCACAGGTGTCGATGCGCTTGAACACCGGGCGTACGCCCAGCGCCCGGCGCGCCGCCCGCACGCTGTCCTCGTCGGTCTTGGCGAGCACGGCGAGGCGAGCGTCGGAGAAGCCGGCCGCCTTGAGCTGACGCAGCGCCCCGGGGGTATTCGGGATGCCGTGCGCCTTGACCCGGTTCTCCAGGTCGATGATCGCCTGGAGCTGCTCCAGGAACCACGGATCGATCTTGCAGGAGGCATGGACCTCCTCGTGGCTCACGCCGAGGCGCAACGCTTGACCGACCTTGAGGAGGCGATCCGGCGTCGGGGTGCCGAGGGCGGCCTTGATGGCGTTGTGGTCGTCGCCCTTGCCCAGTCCCTCGATCTCGATCTCGTCGAGGCCGGTGAGGCCGGTCTCGAGGGAGCGCAGGGCCTTCTGGAGCGATTCGGCAAAGCAGCGGCCGATCGCCATGGCCTCGCCCACCGACTTCATCGCAGTGGTCAGCGTCGGCTCGGCGCCGGGGAACTTCTCGAAGGCGAAGCGCGGGATCTTGGTGACGACGTAGTCGATCGACGGCTCGAACGAGGCCGGCGTCGCGCCGCCCGTGATGTCGTTGGCGATCTCGTCGAGGGTGTAGCCGACGGCGAGCTTGGCCGCGACCTTGGCGATCGGGAAGCCGGTGGCCTTCGAGGCCAGGGCGGAGGAGCGCGAGACGCGCGGGTTCATCTCGATGACGATCATCCGGCCGGTGGCCGGGTCGATCGCGAACTGCACGTTCGAGCCGCCGGTCTCCACGCCGATCTCGCGCAGCACGGCCAGGGATGCGTCGCGCATCACCTGATATTCCTTGTCGGTCAGCGTCAGGGCCGGCGCGACGGTGATGGAATCGCCGGTGTGGACGCCCATCGGGTCGATGTTCTCGATGGAGCAGACGATGATGCAGTTGTCGTTTCTGTCGCGAACGACCTCCATCTCATATTCTTTCCAGCCGAGAACGCTCTCCTCGATCAGGACTTCGTTGGTCGGCGACGCGTCGATGCCGCGCTCGACGATGTCCAGGAATTCTTCCCGGTTGTAGGCGATGCCGCCGCCGGTGCCGCCCATGGTGAAGGACGGGCGGATGATGGCCGGAAGGCCGACCTCGGCCAGCGCGATCAGCGCCTGCCCGATCGCGTGCTCACCGTAGCGCTTGCGCCGCTCCGACTCGCCCCGGTGCCAGGTCTTCTCGAAGGCGGCAAGGGCGGCAGTGCGGGCTTCGCCCTCGTTCGCGGCCTCGATGCGGGCGATCTCGGCGAGGTACTTCGCGCGGTCGGCCTTCTTCGCCGCGGAGGCGTTGGCGAGGGCGGATTTCGGCGTCTCCAGGCCGATCTTGGTCATGGCGTCGCGGAAGAGGTGACGGTCCTCGGCCTTGTCGATCGCCTCGGTGGTGGCGCCGATCATCTGGACGTCGAATTTTTCGAGCACGCCCATCTTCTTGAGGGAGAGGGCGCAGTTCAGCGCCGTCTGGCCGCCCATGGTGGGCAGCAGCGCAAAGCCGCCCGGGATGGCGTAGCGCTCCTTCTCGATGATCTTGGCGACGATCTCGGGCGTGATCGGCTCGACATAGGTCGCATCCGCCATGTCCGGGTCGGTCATGATCGTGGCCGGGTTCGAATTCACCAGCACGATCCGGTAGCCCTCCTCGCGGAGGGCCTTGCAGGCCTGGGTCCCGGAATAATCGAACTCGCAAGCCTGACCGATGACGATCGGCCCCGCACCGATGATCAGGATCGAGGAAATGTCGGTGCGTTTCGGCATCGGGCGCCTTGGCTGCAGGCACGCGCGCCCAGCCATGCACGGTGCCGGATCGGCGGCACGGGCCTGGGGGCGCTAGCGGCGTGGATTGTCGTTGATCCTGGCACTTACACGCAGCCCGTCGCCATTGGAAGGGCGTGCGTTGAAGGTGAAGCGCCGTTGCGGCTCAGAAGCCGAGGTAGAGAACCGACACCGCGCGGTCGATGGAGAGATAAAACACCCCGAAGGCCACGATTGCGGCGGCGGCGAATTCAAGAGCGGCATTCGAGAGGGTCTGGCTGCGGCGCAGCATCTCGCGGCCGAAATACAAGCCGATCCAGGCGAGCGTCATCACCACCGGCAGGGCGAACAGGAACGACCAGGTGCTCTCGACCCGGTCGAGGCCGGTCGACGGATCGATCAGCGCCCGGATGTTGCGGACCCAGGGGGCGTAGCAGGCGGAGTAGAGGGCGGTCATCCACGCGAGGCCGACGGCCACGCCGAGATGGAACGTGAAGAGGCGATGCAGGCGCGAGAAGTCGTCCCGCGCGTCGTCGAACGTCATGTGGAAATCCCCGTCCAGAACCGGATGCGATCACGCCACGATCCTCGACGGACGTCGTTAGCGCGTCGTTAACGGCGCGGGGATGCCCCAAAATGCCGGGTTTTTTATGACGCGGCGGGAACCATTCTGTGATTCCCGCCTCGGGTGGTTCTGGCTTAAGATGCACTTTAAGCATGCAGACGTGGCAAGGGCCGGGCGGAGTCCGCCCGGCCGCCGTCAGTCCGCGATGGTGACCAGCGTTTCGGGCTTTCCGGCCTTCATCAGGGCGACGAAGCGCTCGAACAGGTAGTGGCTGTCACGCGGGCCCGGCGAGGCCTCCGGGTGGTGCTGCACCGAGAAGGCCGGTCGGTCGGTGAGCGTAAGACCGCAATTCGAGCCGTCGAAGAGCGAGACGTGGGTCTCCAGCGCCGTCTCGGGCAGGCTCGCCGGATCCACCGCGAAGCCGTGGTTCATCGACACGATCTCGACCTTTCCGGTGGTCTTGTCCTTTACCGGATGGTTCGCGCCGTGGTGGCCCTGCGCCATCTTCACGGTGCGCCCGCCCAACGCCAGGCCCATGAGCTGGTGCCCGAGGCAGATGCCGAAGGTCGGCACTTTTTCCTCAAGCAGCGCTCGGATCACCGGAACCGCGTATTCGCCGGTGGCGGCCGGATCACCGGGGCCATTCGACAGGAACACGCCGTCGGGCTTCATCGCCATGATCTCGGCGGCGGTGGTGGTGGCGGGCACCACGGTCACGTCGCAGCCGGCTTCGGCCAGAAGCCGGAGGATGTTGCGCTTCACGCCGTAATCGATGGCGACGACCTTGAGGCCTGTGCCCGGCTTGCGATCACCGTAACCGGCCTTCACGTCCCAAATGGTCTGGGACCATTCCGAACGCTCCCGACTGGTCACCGGCGGCACGAGGTCGAGGCCTTCCATCGGGGCGAGGGCGGCTGCCCGCGCCTTCAGGGCCTCGCGGTCGAAGCGACCCTCCGGATCGTTGGCGATGATCGCGTTCGGCATGCCGTGGTCGCGGATCAGTGCGGTGAGCGCCCTAGTGTCGACACCGGTGATGCCGACGATGCCGCGGGCCTTCAGCCAGGCGTCGAGATGGCTCGACGAGCGCCAGTTCGACGGGTTGGTCACGGCCGACGCGATCACGGTGCCCCGCACCCCGGAGGCCGGTGCCGCGTCGAGGCTCTCGAGATCCTCGTCGTTGGTGCCGGTGTTGCCGATATGCGGGAAGGTGAAGGTGACGATCTGGCCCGCGTAGGACGGGTCGGTCAGAATCTCCTGATAGCCCGTCATCGCGGTGTTGAAGCAG
Source organism: Methylobacterium sp. 37f (assembly GCF_023093475.1). Classification (NCBI taxonomy): domain Bacteria; kingdom Pseudomonadati; phylum Pseudomonadota; class Alphaproteobacteria; order Hyphomicrobiales; family Methylobacteriaceae; genus Methylobacterium; species Methylobacterium sp. 37f. The sequence continues at coordinate 120,326 of NZ_JAGHKN010000008.1, read as the reverse complement.
ACTTCACCATCGGCGATCCCGGTCTGGCCGATGCCAAATCCCTCCAGCACGGTGCCGTCGGCCAGGACCAGGAGGGCGGTGGCGATGGGTTCGGCCCAGGGAGCGGGGGGCGCGGGCACGGCAGGCGTGTGGACGCCTTCATCTTGCAGCATCGGCGTGATCTCGCTTATGTCCGGCCGATCCCGGCGCCGTAGAGCGGCGCATGCGGGCGGCTTGTCGTGCGGCGCTCATAGCGAGCGTGCCGCGTTAGGGTCAATGTGGCCCTCGCGTCGGCGCGTCTCAAGAACCCCGGTTCGCGCAGCAATTCGCAGACCACGCCGTCGATTCGCTACCCCGGGTTCATTTTTCAGGAGTCACACGATGCTGCGCGCCCGTCTCACCACCGAGATGAAGGAAGCCATGAAGGCCGGCGACAAGGCGAAGCTCGCCACCGTCCGGATGATGCAGGCCGCCCTCAAGGATAAGGACATCGAGGCGCGCGGCCTCGGCAAGGAGCCGGCTTCCGAGGAGGAGATCCTCGCGCTCCTGCAGAAGATGATCAAGCAGCGCAACGAATCGGCCGCGGTCTACGATCAGGGCGGTCGGCCCGAACTCGCCGAGAACGAGCGCAACGAGGTCGCGATCATCCAGGGCTTCCTTCCGCAGCAGATGGACGAGGCCGAGACCCGCGCGGCCATCGACAAGGCGGTGATCGAGACCGGCGCTGCCGGTCCGAAGGACATGGGCAAGGTCATTGCCGCCCTGAAGGGCGCCTATGCGGGCCGCATGGATTTCGGCAAGGCCAGCGGACTCGTGAAGGATGCGCTGAACGCCAAGGCGTAAGGCCGGTCGCTCAACGCCGTTTCCGGGCGTTGGGGACTCCTTAAGCCGGGGCTGCTAAGATGCACAGTCGCAGAGGTTCGGTTCCTGCCGTGCGTTACCCGCCCCACATCCTCGAAGAGATCCGTGCGCGCCTGCCCGCATCCGACATCGTGGGGCGGCGCGTCCGGCTGAAGAAAGCCGGTCGCGAGTGGCGCGGCCTGTCGCCGTTCAATGCCGAGAAGTCGCCATCCTTCTACGTCAACGACCAGAAGCAGTTCTATCACTGCTTCTCTTCGGGCAAGCACGGCGACGTCTTCACCTTCCTGATGGAGACGGAGGGCCTGAGCTTCCCCGAGGCGGTCGAGCGTCTGGCGGCGGAGGCGGGCGTGTCGCTGCCGGCGCCCAGCGCCGATGCCCGCGAGCAGGAGACCAAGCGCGCCGGAGCGCTCGACGTCATGGAGATGGCGGCCGCCTTCTTCGAGGAGCAACTGGCGGGCCGCGCCGGCATCGAGGCGCGCGCCTATCTCGATCGGCGCCAGCTCGGGCCGGAAATCCGGTCGCGCTTCCGCCTCGGCTACGCGCCCGGCGACCGTTATGCCCTGCGCGACTTCCTCGCCGCGAAGGGCGTGGACAAAGATCTGATGGCCGAGGTCGGTTTGCTGAGCTCGGGCGACGACATCAAGGTTCCGTTCGACAAGTTCCGCGACCGGGTGATGTTTCCGATCACGGATTCACGTGGGCGCGTCATCGCCTTTGGCGGCCGGGCGCTGCAGAAGGATGCCAAGGCGAAGTACATGAATTCGCCGGAGACGCCGCTCTTCCACAAGGGGCAGCTGCTCTACAACCTGCACAATGCCCGTAAGCCGGCGCATGACCGGGGCGTGATCATCGCCGTCGAGGGCTACGTCGACGTCATCGCGATGACCATGGCGGGTCATCCCAATGCCGTGGCGGGCCTCGGCACGGCGCTGACCGAGGAGCAGATCGGTCTGCTGTGGCGGAATGCCGATGAGCCGATCCTGTGCTTCGACGGTGACGGAGCCGGTCAGCGCGCCGCTTTCAAGGCCCTCGACGTGGCCCTGCCGGGGCTCACGCCGGGCAAGTCCCTGCGCTTCGCCATGCTGCCCGAGGGCCAGGACCCGGACGATCTCCTGCGCTCCGAGGGCAAGGGGGCGATCGATCGGGTCCTCGAGGGCGCGCGCCCCCTGGTCGAGATGCTGTGGTCGCGCGCCACGGACGGGGCGCCCCTCGACACCCCGGAGCGCCGAGCCGGCTTGGCCAAATCGGTGCGCGAGATGGTTGCCTCGATTCGCGACGAGACCGTGCGCGGGTTCTATCGCGACGAGATCGAGGGCCGGCTTCGGGCCTTGTCGCCCCAGGCGAGCCAGGGACGGCGCGGGCCCTGGGAACCGCGCACCGCGTCCGCGCGCCCCGCCTTCCAGCGGACGCCGCGACCCGGGGACCCGCCGCCCTCGCCGCGAATCACCACCAAGTTCAACCCGCTCTTTGCCGGGGAGACCAGCGCTTCGGGGCCGGTCGCGTACCGGGATCGCGAGGCGATGATCGTGTCCAGCCTTCTGGTCCACCCGGAACTGCTCGGGATCGAGGCGGAGGATCTGGCAGAACTCGAACTCGGCGACCCGGACGCGCAGGCGCTACGATCTCTCTTGCTCGACAGCCATGCGGATGCGGATCAGCCCGGCGTCGAGGTGCTGGAGAGCCGCTTGAAGCGGGCCGGACTGATCGAAGCCGCCGCCCGCCTGGCCAGCCATGTTCGCCCCGGAGACCGATGGACCCTTGACGCGCATGCCGATCCTGTGCGTCTCGAAGACGCATTGCGTCAGGCCGTGATCTTGCACCGCAAGGCTGGCGCGCTAAATAGCGAACTCCGCCTCGCGGAACGGGCGCTGGTCGAGGACGAGACGGAGGCGAACTTCGCTTGGCTGTGCGACGTGAAGGCCCGTATGGCAGTCATCGCGGGTGCGGAGGCGGATGAAGTGGTGCCGGACGCGGATGAGGCGTCCGCATCCTGATCATCCGTCGCGAACGAATTCGGCCGCTCTTGGCGGCTATGGTTAACAATCGGTCAAGCGTCTCGCTTGCATACCGGGATCTGACATCGACGCGGCTGTCACTTCGACGGTCCGCACATCACATGCATTGCAGCGTCGATGACGCGGAGTGGGCGACACGCTCCCGCGCGACACTGACACGACAACCATAGGCGGACCATGGCGACGAAGGCAACGGAACGGGACGAAACGGATGCTGCTCCGGAGCAACAGACCGACGGGCCGCTTCTCGATCTGACGGATGCCTCCGTCAAGCGGATGGTGAAGCTCGCCAAGAAGCGCGGCTACATCACCTACGAGGAGATCAACGAGGTTCTGCCCGACGGCCAGTCCGATCCCGACCAGATCGAGGACGTGCTGTCCCAGCTGTCCGAGATGGGCATCAACGTCGTCGAGGCGGAAGAGACCGAGGAGACGACGGAGACCAAGGCCAGCGGCGAATCCGAGGACGAGGACGGCGCCGAGGGAACCGAGGTCGCCGAGATCGCGCCGACGAAGCCCGTCGCCCTGCGCGCCGAGACCACCAAGGAGCCGACCGACCGCACGGATGATCCCGTGCGGATGTACCTGCGCGAGATGGGTTCGGTCGAACTCCTGTCCCGCGAGGGCGAGATCGCTATCGCCAAGCGCATCGAGGCCGGTCGCGAGGCGATGATTGCCGGGCTCTGCGAGAGCCCGCTGACATTCCAGGCCATCATCATCTGGCGCGACGAACTCGTCGACGGCCGAGTGCTCCTGCGCGAGATCATCGATCTCGAAGCCACCTATGCGGGACCCGACGCGAAGAACGCGATGGCGATCGCCGACGGCGCCGAGGAGACCGAAGAGGGCGAATCCGACGCTCCGACGCCGCCCGAGGGCGACGATGACGACGACATGGAGAACAATGTCTCCCTCGCCGCCATGGAGACCGAGATCAAGCCGCGCGTCCTCGAGACGTTCGACAACATCGCCAACAACTACCGCAAGCTGCGCAAGCTGCAGAACGAGCATGCCGAGCTCAAGGCCTCGGGCGGCACCCGCACCGATTCGCAAGAGCGCAAGCAGGACGAGCTGAAGGACGCCGTCGTCACCGACGTGAAGTCGCTCTCCCTCAATGCCAACCGCATCGAGGCCCTCGTCGAGCAGCTCTACGACATCAACAAGCGCCTCATCTCCCATGAGGGCCGGCTGATGCGCTACGCCGAGAGCCACGGCGTCGCCCGCGACGAGTTCCTGCGCCACTACCAGGGCTGGGAGCTTGATCCGAACTGGATGGAGCGCGTCGGCAGCCTCGGCGGCCGCGGCTGGAAGAATCTCGTCGAGAAGGGCTCGGGCGAGGTCGCCCGCCTGCGCGAGCAGATTCTGACCCTCGCCTCCGAGACGGGCCTGGAGATCGGCGAGTACCGCAAGATCGTCAACATGGTCCAGAAGGGCGAGCGCGAAGCCCGGCAGGCCAAGAAGGAGATGATCGAGGCGAACCTGCGCCTCGTGATCTCGATCGCCAAGAAGTACACCAACCGCGGCCTGCAGTTCCTGGACCTGATCCAGGAGGGCAATATCGGCCTGATGAAGGCGGTCGATAAGTTCGAGTATCGCCGCGGCTACAAGTTCTCCACCTACGCCACCTGGTGGATTCGTCAGGCGATCACCCGCTCGATCGCCGATCAGGCCCGCACCATCCGCATTCCGGTGCACATGATCGAGACGATCAACAAGATCGTTCGCACCTCGCGCCAGATGCTGCACGAGATCGGCCGCGAGCCGACGCCGGAGGAACTGGCCGAGAAGCTGGCCATGCCGCTGGAAAAGGTCCGCAAGGTCCTCAAGATCGCCAAGGAGCCGATCTCCCTCGAAACGCCCATCGGCGACGAGGAGGACAGCCACCTCGGCGACTTCATCGAGGACAAGAACGTCGTCCTGCCTATCGACGCGGCGATTCAGAGCAATCTTCGTGAGACGACGACACGTGTCCTCGCCTCGCTGACCCCGCGCGAAGAACGCGTGCTGCGCATGCGCTTCGGCATCGGCATGAACACCGATCACACCCTCGAAGAGGTCGGCCAGCAGTTCTCGGTGACCCGCGAGCGCATTCGTCAGATCGAGGCGAAGGCTCTGCGTAAGCTCAAGCACCCGAGCCGTTCGCGCAAGCTCCGCAGCTTCCTCGACAACTAGCGCCTCAAACCACCCGCAAGACCGTGTGCTGACGATCAATCATGGGAGGGCCGGCGCTTCGGGGCGCCGGCCTTTTTCATGGGCGGACCTTCGGCCTTGCCCATCACATCTGCGCTGGTCCCGTACGTCAGCTGTACGGTTGAAGGTGCCGGGTCCGCGCGATACTCACAAAAGGCGTCGGTGGCCGTTGCCGGATGCCGCCTCTCAACCCACCTTGGCCATATGCTCGATCGAGGCCCGCCCCAGCCTTCTCCCACCGCCGAAGCCGACGGCTCGGAGGCGGCCGACGTTCCCTTCGGCGCCCTCCAGCAATGCGTGGCCCTGCGAGACTGGCTGCTGAGCGAGGGGGCTCGGATGCCGAAGGCGGAGGACCTGCTGTCGGGTCTTGCCGAGCGCCTGATCCGCCTCGACGTGCCGGTGGACCGCGCCACCACCGCCATCGACGCGCTGCATTCCGAATATTCCGGCGTCGGCCGCTTCTGGACCCGCGAGACCGGTTCCACCGTCCGGCTGTTCCCGCACGGGGAAGCGTCCGACAAGGCCTATCGCGAGAGCCCGTTCCACCGGGTGCACGAGACCGGCGAATGGCTGATCCTCGACCTCGCCGAGACGCCGGACGACGCCTACGCGGTGATCCCCGACCTGAAGGCCGAGGGCTACCGGCACTACATCGTGGCGCCGCTGTTCTTCACCAACGGCACCCGCAACGGCATCTCCTTCGCCACCCGGTCCCCGGACGGGTTCCGCGACGAGGACGTGGCGATCATGCGCTTCGTCATGCCGACGCTCGCCGCCGTGATGGAGATGCGCAGCGTCAACAAGCAGCTCGACCACGTGCTGCGGATCTATGTCGGCGACGAGCCGCACAAAGCCATCCTCGGCGGCTCGATCCGTCGCGGCCATGTCCAGCGCATCCGCTCGGCGATCCTGTTCGCCGATATGCGCGACTACACCCGGATCTCTGCCGACATGACGCCGGAGGAGGCGGTCGACCTGCTGAACATCTTCTTCGACTGTCTTGTGCCCGCCATTGAGCGCGAGGGCGGCGAGGTCCTGAAATATCTCGGCGACGGCCTGCTGGCGATTTTTCGCGAGCCGGGAGACGATCTTGGGGGCGCGGCCAAGGGCGCACTCACCGCCTCGCAGAGCGCCATGGCGGCGCTCGCCGAAGCCAATTCACTCGGTCACTTCGCCAACCCGGTCGCGGCCGGCATCGCCCTGCACCACGGCGAGGCCGCCTACGGCAATGTCGGCTCGGGCGCCCGCCTCGACTTCACCGTCATCGGCCGCGACGTGAACCTTGCGAGCCGTGTCGCCCGCCTGAATCGGACGCTCGGCGAGCCGATCCTGATGACGAAGCCGTTCGTCGATTTCCTCTGGGACATGCCGGAACCCCTCGGCGAACATGCCCTCGACGGGTTCGCCGAGCCGATGGGCGTCTATCGTCCGACGCGCCCGCCGGCGGCCTGAGGCCACCCCACGAGCCATCCTCTCGGCCAAGCCCTGCTGTTGGCCAAGCCATGCTGTTGGCCGAGTCGTGGCTGTGGCTAGTCGTGGCCCTTCCCGAGTCCTGCCTTCGGGCATAACGGGGATTGACCCCGGCGGGCGGACGGCCCACATCAGGAGCGTTCCAGGGAGATCCCCGGCAAGGGGCTGAGAAACCGATGGCCGTCCGTTCGCGGATGGCGGCGCGGAAATCCTTTGAACCTGACCCGGTTCATACCGGCGTAGGGATTGGACCGCGGGTTTCTCATCAAGCCCGGCACGCTTCACAGCCTGAAGCTGCAGCCCCACCAATCTCGACGCCCGTTGCGGAGATTGCGTTGGACGTGACCCCGAAGGCCTGCCTCAATCTGCGACGGACGCATGGTGCTGCGCCGCCCGTCGCTGTCCCTCCGGCGCGCAGCGACGTCGTCGTGGTCGGCGGGGGCCTGATCGGCCTCTCGGCCGCCTGGCGCCTGGCGCAGGGCGGTCGGTCCGTCACCGTCCTGGAGCGCGAGACCATCGGCGTCGGAGCGAGCCTGGCCGCCACCGGCATGCTCGCCCCTGCCGCGGAGCACGAGCCCGGCTCCGATCCGCTGCTGCCGCTCGCCCTCGAAAGCCTGTCGCGCTGGCCGGGATTTCGCGACGACCTTCAGGCCGCGTCCGGTCTCGACATCGATTACCGGCAGGAGGGCACCCTGGTGCTCGCCCTCGGCCGCGACGAGGTCGAGCGCCTGCGCTTCCGCCACGATCTCCAGAAACGCTCGGGCCTCGATGCGCGCTGGCTCACCGGCCCGGAGGTCCGCGCCCGCGAGCCGCGCTTGCGGCCGGCCGTCACCGCCGGTCTGTTCTGTCCGCACGATCATCAGGTCGATCCGAGTCGGGTGATGGCGGCCCTGGTGCAGGCCTGTCTCGGGGCAGGCGTCACCCTCGTCGAGGGCTGCCCGGTCGCGGCGCTCGACTGGAGCGCCGGCCGGGTCACGGGCGTGCGCCATGCCAACGGACTCACCCTGGCGGACACCATCGTGCTCGCGACCGGCGCCTGGAGCGGCGAGACCGGTCTGCTGCCTGATTCGCTCGCCCTGCCGGTCCGACCCCTGCGCGGCCAATCCCTGGCCCTGCGGACCACCGCCCGCACCGGAACCCTCGCCCATATGGTCTGGACCGAGCAGGTCCACATGGCGCCGAAGAGCGACGGTCACCTCATCGTCGGAGCGACGGTGGAGGATTGCGGCTTTGTCGCCGGTGTCACCGCCGGTGGCCTCTTTGCCCTGTTGGAGGGCGCCCGCCGCGTGCTGCCGGGTATCGAGGAGATGGCGGTCGAGGCGGTGTGGAGCGGATTCCGCCCGACTTCCGACGACGACGCCCCGATCATCGACGCGCTGGCGCCCGGCCTCGTCGTCGCCACCGGCCATCATCGCAACGGCTACCTGTTGGCTCCGGCCACCGCCGACGCGGTGGCGGCCCTGGTCGCCGACGGGACGCTTCCGGCTTACGCGCGCGACTTCGGGCTCGCCCGCTTCGCGAAGCCTGAACCCGCGAGGGCCTTCGCGTGAGACTCACCGTCAACGGACAGGCCCGCGACAGCGCCGCCGCCGATCTCGACGCCCTGTTCCGGGAGGAGGCCGAGGAAACCGGCCTCGACAGCCCGCAGGGCATCGCCATCGCGCTCAACGGCGCGGTGGTCCGGCGGCGCGATTGGGCCGCGACCCGGCTCGCCGAGGGCGACCGCGTCGAGATCGTCCGTGCCATGCAGGGAGGCTGAGGAATGACTGAACCCGCGAACGACACCCATGCGCTGGTGATCGGCGGCGTGAGCCTGGGCTCGCGCCTGTTCATCGGCACGGCCGGCTACCCGACCCAGAGCATCCTCTTCGAGGCGGTGGCGGCCTCAGGCGCCGAAGTGGTCACGGCCTCGATCCGCCGCGTCTCGCTGCAGGGACACGGATCGGACACCCTGCGCCGGCTGAAGGGGCACCGGTTCCTGCCCAATACGGCCGGCTGCGAGACGGCGCGAGACGCGATCATGACCGCCGAACTCGCCCGCGAGGCGCTCGACACCACCTGGATCAAGGTCGAGGTCATCGGTGACCGCGAGACGCTGTATCCCGACGTCGCCGAATTGCTGGAGGCCTGCCGCCACCTGGTCGATGACGGGTTCACGGTGCTGCCCTATTGCAACGACGATCCGGTGGTGTGCCAGCGTCTCGCCGATCTCGGCTGCGCTGCCGTGATGCCGATGGGCTCGCTGATCGGTTCGGGCATGGGCGTGGCCAATCCCGCCAACCTGGAACTCATCTGCCGCCGCTCCCCCGTGCCGGTGATCGTCGATGCGGGCATCGGCACGGCCTCCGACGCCGTGATCGCCATGGAACTCGGGGCTGCGGGTTGCCTCCTCAACACCGCCGTGGCCAAGGCGGACGATCCCGTCCGCATGGCCCGCGCCATGCGCAGCGCCGTCCAGGCCGGCCGCGACGCGCATCTGGCCGGCCGCATTCCAAGGCGCGGCCGCGCCGAACCGTCCAGCCCGCAGCTCGGCCTCGTCGGCTCGTGAGGCGGTTCGGTTTGGGCGAGCCGTCCACCCGTTGCGCGCGTCGGCCAGCATGAGATCGCTGCCGGCATCGCTGCTGGCGGTAACGGAGCGCTCCTCCGTGGCGCCACCGGACCTCGCCGCCCGCCAACTCCTGGACACGCTCGAAGGCCTGATGCGGGGTGGTGTGCGCTGGGTCTGGTTCCGGGAGCGGGACTTGGCCCCGGACGAGCGTCGCGCACTAGCCCGCGACGTCGTCGACCTCGTTGGAGCCCGGGGCGGGTTCGTTTCGATCGGGGGTGATCCCGCCCTGGCGCTGGATCTCGGAGCCGAGGGCGTTCACCTGCCCGGCGGGGCAACTCCGGTCGATGTGGCGTCGGCACGCGAGCATCTTCCGCACGGCTGCCTCGGAGTGTCGGCCCACAGCCTCGCCGAGGTCGAGGCTGCGGCGCGGGCAGGCGCCGATTATGTCACCCTGAGCCCGATCTTCGCGACCGCGAGCAAACCGGGCTACGGTCCGGCCCTCGGGCCGCAGGCGCTGGCGGCGGCGGCGCCGTTCGGCATCCCGGTGATCGCGCTCGGAGGCATCGCCCCCGACCGCGTCGGGCTCTGCCGCGAGGCCGGGGCCGCCGGCATCGCGGTGATGGGCGGGCTGATGCGCAGCCCCGATCCCGAGGCGGAGGCGCGGGCCTACGGCGCGTCGCTCGATGTGCGATCCGGCCGCAGCGGATCGGGGAGAGGTTGAGCGATGTGGGGTCCAAACCGTTTCCTCGACCTGGTGCCGGTGCAGCATCCGATCATCCAGGCGCCGATGATCGGGCCGAAGCCGGCGCTTGCAGCCAGCGTCAGCGCGGCGGGGGGGCTGGGCTCCCTGGCCTGCGCGGCGATGACGCCCGACCTCGTGCGGACCGAAGTCGCGGCGCTGCGCGCGCGCTCCGAGCGGCCGTTCAATCTCAACTTCTTCTGCCACGCGCCGGAAGCGCCGGACGCTGCGCGCGAGGCGGCCTGGCGCGGCCGGCTCGAACCCTACTACGCGGAGTTCGGGCTCGACCCGGCCGCACCCATCGCCATGGCGCAACGCGCGCCCTTCGATGCGGCCATGCTGGCCGTCGTGGTGGATCTCAGGCCGCCGGTTGTCAGCTTCCATTTCGGCTTGCCGGAGCCGAACCTCCTGTCACCCCTGCGGGCGCTCGGCTGCCGCATCCTCGCGTCGGCGACGACCGTGCGCGAGGCGCGCTGGCTCGCCGAGCGCGGAGTCGACGCCATCATCGCCCAGGGAGCCGAGGCGGGCGGCCATCGCGGCACGTTCCTCGGTGGTGATCCCGCGACGCAGGTCGGCACGATGGCGCTGGTGCCCCAGGTGGTCGATGCGGTCGCGGTCCCGGTCATCGCCGCCGGCGGGATCGCCGATGCGCGCGGGATCGCGGCGGCCTTCATGCTCGGCGCCTCGGCCGTCCAGTTGGGGACCGCCTATCTCCTCACCACGGAGGCGGGATTGTCCGCTCCCCATCGCGACGCATTGCGCCGGGCGCGGGACGAGGACACCACGATCACCAACGTGCTGACAGGCAAGCCGGCGCGGGGTGTGATCAACCGTGCGATCCGCGAACTCGGTCCGCTTCGCGCGGACGCTCCCGTCTTCCCCACAGCCGCCATCGGTTTGCAGCCCCTGCGGATCGAGGCCGAACGGCGCGGGTCGGGCGACTTCTCGCCGCTCTGGGCCGGTCAGGCCGCGCCGCTCGCCCGCGACATCGACGCCGGACGCCTGACTGTCGAGCTGGCAGAGCAGGCCCTGGCGCTTCTCCGACGGGCCTGACGTCCGATCATTTCGCCGTAGACGGCCCGTAGGGCGGCCGCGGGATCGCTCGGTGGGCCGCGCGCAGGGCCGCGGACCAACGCTCGCGCAGGTCGTGGAAGTAGCTTTCGCCGGCCTCGATCCGGTGGTTCACCTCGAGGTCGAGGGCGTTGCGGCGGGCGAGCGCGATGTCGATGGGCAGGCCGACGCCGAGATTCGAGCGCATGGTCGAGTCCATCGAGACCAGCCCGACCTTGAGAGCGTCGTAGAGATCGGTCTCGTATTTCACCGCGCGGTCGAGGATGGGCTTGCCGTATTTGTGCTCGCCGATCTGCAGGAATGGCGCATCGCCGCTGCATTCGATGAAGTTGCCGGCCGAATAGATCAGGTAGAGCTTCATCGGATCGGTGCCGATCTGGCCGCCGAACAGCAGCGAGACCGAGAAACGCAGGTTCGCCGCCTCGAAGCCGGCTTTCTCGATCTCCCGCACCCGGCGAATGGCGCGGCCGACGAGCTGCGCCGCCTGGAACATGGTCGGCGCCTCGACGAGCTTCATCGTCGGCTCGCCGGCATCGCCCTCGACGCCCTCGGACAGGAGGCTGAGAACCGATTGGGTAATCGAGAGATTGCCGGCGGAGGCCAGCATCATCACGCGCTCGCCCGGTACGTTGAAGTGGTGGAGCTTGCGATAGGTCGAGATGTCGTCGAGCCCGGCATTGGTCCGGGTGTCGGCGATCATCACAAGGCCCTCTTCCACGAGGACGCCGACACAATAGGTCATGATGCGATCTTTCCCGCGCGGCCGCCTGGAATCAGGACTGGACGCTGGCCTGTGCTTGCTCGACGCGGAGCGTCACGTCGAGGGTCTCTGTCCCACCACCGAGGCGGCTGCCGCGGATCGGGGCCGCGCCGAGATAGTCGAGGGCGACCGCCACGCGGATATGGGCCTCCGTGGTGGCGATGCCGTGGGCCGCGTCGAAGCCGATCCAGCCCAGGCCCGGCACCAGGGATTCGGCCCAGGCATGGCCGGAGCCCTGATCCGCGTCGTCGTCGGCGTGGTGGAAGTAGCCCGACACGTAGCGCGTCGGAATTTCGAGGTGCCGCGCCGCCGCGATGAACAGGTGGGTGAGGTCCTGGCAGACGCCCTTCTCCTGGCTGAAGGCCTGCGCCGCGTTGGTGCTGGCGCTGGCCGGACCCGGCACGAACGCGACCCGCTCGTGAACGGCGGCGAGCAGGCGATGCAGGCAGGGCAGGGGCGCCGGATCGCCGGCCGCCGCGATCTCGCGCGCGAAGTCCTGGATCGCGTCGTTGGCCAGGGCGAGATCGGAATCGCGCAGGTAGAACACGTCCGGCAGCCGCTCGATGGTGCCGCGCACGATGCCGTGCATCTCAAGGGTATCGACTTCGCCCGTCACCCGGATCGACAGGGCCTCGGCCGGCTCGTCCGCCGTGAACCAGTGCACCACGTTGCCGAAGCCGTCCTCGCGCTCGCTGACCCGGCCATCGACGGAGGGCTCGATGCGCCAGCGCCGCACGTACTGCCCGTCATGGTCGCGCGGGCGCAGGCGCAGGACCTGGATCAGGCCGCGAGCCGGCTGCTCGTAGGTGTAGTTGGTCTCGTGAAAGACGCGGATTCGCATGCAACGACCTTTGCGCGGCGTCGGGTTCGAGCCGGCCCTATACCAGATATTGCTCGATCACCGCGGCGCCGAGACGATTGTTCTCGACGATGAACTCCGTCACGAACTCATGGAGGCCCGACGAGAAGATGCGGTTGATGTTCTCGCCTTCGAGACGCGCCAGCGTGTTGCTGGCCAGGCGCTGGCTCGCGCCGCGCCGGCCATAGGCATCGGCGATGAGATCGAGATGCTCCACCAGCATGCCGTAGCAATTGGTGAAGGAGCGCGGCATCTGCCGGTTGAGAATCAGCAGGTCGGCCACCAGCAGGGGCTTCACGCTCTCCCGGTAGACCCAGTGATAGGCGTTGAAGGCCGAGACCTCGCGCAGGATCGTGGTCCACTGGAAGTAGTCGAGGCTGCCGCCGATCTTCTCCGTGGCGGGGAGCAGGATGCGGTACTTCACGTCGAGGATGCGGGCGGTGTTGTCGGCCCGCTCGATCGCGGTGCCGAGGCGCGTGAACCAATACGCGTCGTTGCGCAGCATGGTGCGGTAGGCCGAGCCGTCGAAGGCGAGGGAGACGCCCTTCACCCAGTCGAGAAAGCGGGTGAACTCGTCGCGGTTGAGCTCGCGCCCCTCGTAGTTGCGCAGCTCGAGCCAGGCCCCGTTGATCGCGTCCCACATCTCGGTGGTCAGCGCGGTACGCACGCTGCGGGCGTTCTCGCGCGCAGTCTCGATGCAGGAGCGGATCGAAGATGGGTTGTGCGGGCTGAACGCCAGGAAATCGCACACGGTGGCTTCCGTGACGCTGTCGTAGAGCGGCTTGAACACCTCCGGGTCGCCCGCCGACGCCAGGGCCGAGGCCCACTCGTTGGTCTCGCCGCCGCCATAGCTGGACGGCAGGGCGGCGAGGCGCAGGGCCGCATCGAGGATGCGGGCCACGAACTCCGCCCGCTCGGCGTAGCGCGAGAGCCAGTACAGGTTGTCGGCGGTCCGGGACAGCATGGGGTTCCATCGGGACGTCGGCCGGCGTCGGATCACGCAGGCCGCAGGGCGGGGAGGACTATGCGGGTGGGGGCACCGCGTTGAAAAGGCGTCCGACGCGAAACGTCGTGTCGGACGCCCGTCGATGTCTCAGGCGTCGAGGACCCAGGTGTCCTTGGTGCCGCCGCCCTGGCTCGAATTGACCACCAGCGAGCCCTCCTTGAGCGCGACCCGGGTGAGGCCGCCGGGCACGATGCGGATCTCGTCCGAGCCGCACAGGACGAACGGGCGCAGATCCACGTGCCGGGGCGCCACGCCGGAGGCGACGAAGGTCGGGCAGGTGGAGAGCGCCAGGGTCGGCTGGGCGATGAAGCCGTCCGGCGCGTGTTTCAGCTTGCGCCCGAACTCCTCGATCTCGCGCTTGGTGGCGTGCGGCCCGACCAACATGCCGTAGCCGCCCGACCCGTTGACCTCCTTCACGACGAGTTCGGAAAGGTTGTCCATCACGTAGGCGAAGGCCTCCTTCTCGCGGCAGCGATAGGTCGGCACGTTGTGCAGGATCGGCTCCTCGCCGGTGAAGAACTTCACGATCTCCGGCATGTAGCTGTAGACCGCCTTGTCGTCGGCGATGCCGGTGCCGACCGCGTTGGCCAGCGTCACGGTCCCGCGCTCGTAAGCGTTCATGATGCCCGGAACGCCGAGGACGGAATCCGGGCGGAACACCAGCGGGTCGAGGAAGTCGTCGTCGAGGCGGCGATAGAGCACGTCGACCCGGCGCGGACCCTCCGTGGTGCGCATGTAGACGACATCGTCCTTGGTGAAGAGGTCGGAGGCCTCCACCAGATCGACGCCGAGTTTGTCGGCGAGGAACGAGTGTTCGTAGAAGGCCGAGTTGTAGCGGCCGGGGGTGAGCAGGGCGACGGTGGGATCGCGGGTCGCCGTCGAGGGCGCCAGACTCCGCAGGGTCGCCAGCAGGGCGTCGGGATAGTTCTCGACCGGGGCGACCCGGTGGCGGGAGAACAGCTCGGGGAACAGCCGCAGCATCACCTCGCGGTTCTCCAGCATGTAGGACACGCCGGACGGGGTCCGGGCATTGTCCTCCAGGACGAAGAAGTCGTTCTCGCCGGTACGGACGATGTCGATGCCGGCGATGTGGACGTAGAGGTCGTGCGGCACCCGGAAGGCGCGCATCTCCATGCGGTAATGCGGATTGCGGTAGACGAGGTCGGCCGGGATCACGCCGGCCTTGATGCATTCCTGGGCGCCGTAGATGTCCTTCAGGAAGGCGTTGATCGCCGTGACGCGCTGCTTGAGCCCGCGCTCCAGGAAGCTCCACTCGGGCTTGGTGATCACCCGCGGTATGATGTCGAACGGGATCAGGCGCTCGGTGGATTCGTTCGCCCCGTAGACCGCGAAGGTGATGCCGATGCGCCGGAACAGCATCTCGGCCTGGCTGCGGCGCGTGTTGAAATGCTCGGGCGGCGTGGTGTCGAGCCAGTGTTTCAGGCTGTCGTAGGCTTCGCGCACGGCGGGGTTGCTCAGCGCCCCGTCGGGCAGCCCGGTCATCTCGTCGAATGCAGCGAGCGCCATTCGCGTCTCCCCCTTGAACACCGTCTAGCTAGGCAAGACACGCGCCAGCGATCGGACATCGGCCCCGAAGGTACCGCCCTGGCGTGTACGGTAGCACGTTCAGATCAACTTCAAGCCCTTGAAGCTCGCGTGTCCCTCGCGACCCAGGATAATGTGATCGTGGATGACGATGCCGAGGGGATCGAGCACTCCCAGGATCTCGCGGGTCATGCGGATGTCGGCGGCCGAGGGCGTCGGATCGCCGGACGGGTGGTTGTGGGCCAGGATGATCGCCGTCGCCGAGAGTTCGAGGGCGCGGCGCGCGACTTCTCGCGGATAGACCGGAGTGTGATCCACGGTGCCGCGACCCTGAACCTCGTCGGCGATGAGGTGGTTGCGGCGGTCGAGGAACAGGATGCGGAACTGCTCGCGCGGGGCGAAGGCCATGGTGGCGCGGCAATAGTCCAGCACGGCGCTCCAGGAGGAGAGCAGCGGCCGATCGGCGATGGCGCCGCGCGCCAGCCGGTGACCTGCCGCTTCGATGAGCTTCAGGTCGGCGATGACCCCGGCGCCGATGCCTTCAATTTCAGCAAGTCGGGCGGGTTCGGCGCTCACCACCTCGGCGAAGCTGCCGAAGCGCCGGATCAGGGCCTTGGCCAGGGGCTTCACGTCCCGGCGCGGAATCGCCCGGAACAGCGCCAACTCGAGCAGTTCGTAATCCGGCAGGGCGTCGGCCCCGCCCTGGGCGAAGCGCGCCCGCAAACGGTCGCGGTGCCCGAGGTAGTGGGGCTCCGCCGGGCCGCTGCCGGCCTCCTCCGGCCCGCCGTCCGGTCGTCGGTCAGGTCTGGGAGGCGGCCGGTCCGTCACGGCGTCGCGGTCAGGTAGCGGTGGGCGTGGGCTGGTGCAGTCCCTTCGGCGACAGGGTGAAGATTTCCGCCCCTGTCTCCGTCACCGCCACCGTGTGCTCGAACTGCGCCGAGAGCGAGCGGTCGCGCGTCACCGCCGTCCAGCCATCCGAGAGCACCTTCACCGCCGGGCGGCCGAGATTGATCATCGGCTCCACCGTGAAGAACTGGCCGGGCTGGAACCTCACGTCGTAGCTCGGCTCGACGTAGTGCAGAATGGTCGGGGCATCGTGGTAGGTGCGCCCGAGGCCGTGGCCGCAGAAGTCGCGCACCACGGAGCAGCGCTCCGATTCGGCATAGGCCTGGATCGCCCGGCCGATATCGGTGGTCGAACCCCCGGGCTTGATCGCCGCGATGCCGCGCATCAGGCATTCGTGGGTGATCTCGCACAGGCGCTGGGCGCGGCGTGGCACCTCGCCGACATACGCCATGCGGCTCGAATCGCCGTGCCACCCGTCGACGATGAGGCAGATGTCGAGATTGACGATGTCGCCTTCGCGCAGGGGCTTGTCGTTCGGGATGCCGTGGCAGACTACGTGGTTGATCGAGGTGCAGATCGACTTCGGATAGCCGCGATAGAGCAGGGAGGCCGGGTAGGCGCCGTGGTCCATGGCGAAGGTGTAGGCGAGCTTGTCGAGATGTTCGGTGGTGACGCCGGGGGCGGTCGCCTCCATCAGCACGTCGAGGGCTTCCGCGGTGAGCCGGCCGGCCTTGCGCATACCCTCGAACCCCTCCGGGCCATGGATCGGCGGCTGGGGCGCCCGCCGTCCGCTGTCGGAGACGGCCTGTTCGTTCTGGGTCATGGAAAAATTTCGCGAAGCGGTCCGGGGCTGGCTCGAACCCTATGTACGGTGAGGTCGGCGCGAGGCCAACCCTTGCTCCGTTTTCACGCGGCTCGCGCCGTCCGCACTAGGCTTGCGCCGGGCGAGCGGCTAGAGACGGATCTCGGCAGACCCCACGACACGGATGCCCGATCGGGACGATGGCCCGGCGGGCCGGCAGGCAGGACGAGGCGATGGCTGACAAGGCGGTGCCGCATTTCCACAACGAGCCCGGCGTGGCCGTGATCCATGTCGGCTCGAAGGAGTTCATGTGCATCGGGGCCAAGCCCCCGTTCGACCATCCGCACATCTTCCTCGACATGGGCGTCGAGGACGAGATTATCTGTCAGTATTGCTCGACGCTGTACCGCTACCGCCCGACCCTGGCCGCCGGCAACGCCGACCCCGCCATCTGCGTGTGGGACGACCGGACCCCGGCCGCCGCCTGACCGGGCGGATCGGCTCCGTGCCGGGCGACTTCGTGCCAGCATTAAGCATCGCCATCGTGGGGGCGGGGATCGGCGGCCTCACGGCGGCGCTGACCCTCGACGCCGCCGGCCACGCCGTGACCCTGATCGAGCGCCGGACCGGCTTCAGCGAGGTCGGCGCCGGCATTCAGATTTCGCCGAACGCCAGCCGGGTGCTGATCGGGCTCGGCCTCGGGCCGGCCCTGCGCCGGGCGGCGAGCGAGCCCCCCGGGGTCGTGGTACGGGCGCTGGCCTCCGGCCACGTCATCGGCGGCGTCGCCTTGGGCGCCAGCCTGCGCGAGCAGTTCGGCGCGCCCTACTATGTGATCCACCGGGCCGACCTGCAGACCCTGCTCCTCGACGCCGTGCGCGGGCGCCCCAACATCCGCCTCCTGGTCGGACGCGACGTCACCGCCCTCGCCGAACGGCCGGACGGCATCGACCTCACCCTGGAGAGCGCGAGCGGGTCGCGCAGCGAAACCTTCCCGGCCGATCTCGTCATCGGCGCCGACGGGGTCCGGTCCCGCCTGCGCGGGCATCTCGACGGCCACCGCCTGCGCTCCAGCCGCGCGGCGGCGTGGCGGGCGATCGTGCCGCGCGAGGCCTTCCCGTCCGAGCTCGACGGGGATTCGACGGGCTTGTGGCTCGGGCCGGCGCGGCACGTGGTGCATTACCCGATCCGGGGCGGCCAGCACGTCAACGTGGTGGCGGTCATCCCGGAGCGGACCGGCAGCCAGGGCTGGGGCCAACTCGGCGAGCCCGCCGTGCTGCGCGCCCGGTTTCGCGATGCGGCGGCGCCACTCGCGGCCCTCCTGGCGGTGCCGGATTCCTGGCTGGTCTGGTCCCTCGAGGACCGCGACGCGTCGCGGCCAATGGCCCGCGGCCGCCTCGCCCTCCTGGGCGATGCCGCCCACCCGATCCTGCCATTCTTGGCCCAGGGCGCCGCGCTGGCGATCGAGGATGCGGCGACCCTGGCCAGGGTCCTCGACCCCCGCGAAGGCCCGCTCGATCCCGGCGCGGCGCTGGCGCGCTACAGCCGCCTGCGCACGGCCCGGGTCCGCCGGGTCCGCCGCGCCGCCCGCGCCAACGGCCGCACCTACCACGCAGGCGCCCTGGTGGCGCCGATCCGCAACGCCGTGATGCGCCGTCTCGGACCCGAGGGCATGAACCGCCGCTACGCCTGGCTCTACGGCTGGACGCCCTGATCCGGCCCGTCCGGACGGGACGTCTTGATCTCCGGATGCGGCCCCGCTACCGCTGATCCCGGCATGCGGACGTGGCGAAACCGGTAGACGCACGAGACTTAAAATCTTGCGGCTGAAAGGCTGTGCGGGTTCGAGTCCCGCCGTCCGCACCAACCCATAATCGTCCGAACGGCAGCGACGACAAACGCGTCGAAAATCTCAAAAGCTGTAGCCGACCCTGAGTCGCATCTGGTGGCGGTCGAAGTTCGTCAGGTCGAGGGGGCCGGGCTCGGCGATGGCGGTTCCGGCCACCTGGAAACTCCAGGTGACGGAGGCCCAGGCGTGGGGGGACAGCGTCGTGTAGAGGGTCGGCCCGAGATAGACGGCCTGGCCGGCGAGGCGACCGAGGGTCAGCCCGTCATAGGTGCGCGCGTATCGCGCTTCGCCGCCGACGAACAGGCCGGGCTGCACCTGGTAGGCGAGGGCGCCTGCCCATTCGGTGCCCGAGGCGAGCGCGAGGTCGTCGCCCGCGTCGAGCCGCGTCGACGCGAAGGCGACGGTGGCGTTGAGGGCGGCGACGAGCCGGCCCGGGATCAGTTCGTAATCCGCCAGCAGCCCGATTTCGGTGCCGACGCTGCGGGCCCTCGCTCCGGACCCGCTGTCGACGGCGCTATAGCTGGGGACGATGTTGAGGGTGAGCCCGAACGGGCCGGTCCGGCGATCGAGGAGGCGCAGGCGGGTTTCCAGGAAGGCGCCCGCCGGGCCGCCGCTCAGCCGCGCCGGATGTCCCGGCACGTCGATCTCGTAGGCATTGAAGGTGATGCCGGGGGCGAGCCGGACATTGCTCGTCAGGGGCACCTTCAGCGCCAATCCGCTGTCGATGGCGACGAACCGCCCGAGACGCTTGCCCAGACGCCCGGAGGTTTCCCATTCCAGCTCCGCCTCGCCGGGGACGCCGAGGTCGCTGCCCTCGGTGAAGCCGAACAGGTGCTCGCTGTCGAGGTCACCGGGGGTGAGGTTTTCCGCGGCCGTCGGAAGGGTTTGTGCCTGGGCGCCGGATGGAAGAAGCGCCTGTCCGCCGGCCAGCGAAACGGCCGCCCATAGCGTGGCGAATGCCGAGCGAGCCTTCGGAACCTCCCAACCCTGCATCGTCACCCCTCATATTATAGCCAGTGCTATATGAGTTAGGATGAGCGGTGTGATTAAGTCAATGCTGTCCGGCGCTGTCGAACCGTGCGCGATCGGCCACCCCGAGGCCGGCAGGATGGATCAGCCGGAGGGTCGATGACCGGACCTGACTCGACCGAGCCGGCTGCGTCGGGGGGCGGAGCAGGGCGCGGCTCGGGATGCCGCGCTTAGCGTCGCTTCCGCCGAAGATAGGCGAGCGCCGCCGCGACACCCAACACGGCCGCGCCGATCACCAGCGGCGAGGCTCCCGGTTGGCGGCGTTGGTCCCGGTCGATTCCCGGTCCGAGAATCCACGCGAGGGAGCGCCGCAGTTCCGCCGGCGCGTCCCGGTCGAACCATTGCCCGTGCGCGAAGATGACCCTGTCCGGGTGGAAGGCCACCAGCCGCTGCGCCGCGTTCAGGACGGCCTGGTGATTGGTGCGCAACAGGAGGCGGAGGTAGAGCGGCGCCTTGCCGTCCGGTGCGACGATCCCGAGGAGGCGCGCGACCGGGCGCATGATCACCGGCAGGAGGTCGCCCTCCAGGTTGATGACGAGATCGGTGAGAAGCAGCGTCCGGCTTGGCCGATGGAACAGGCAGATTTCCCGGAACACCGGCCCGGTGATCAGCACCTGGTCGATCTCCTCGGACCAGACCCGCGGCGACCGGTCCGTCAGCTCCGCATCGATCCGGACACCCGAGCGGCGCACCTGTCCCCGATCCTCGAGTCCCGGCACCGCCCAGGTGATCGCGTTGGGGCAGGCGCCCTGCCAGTCCCGCAGGAACATCCAGTGCCCCACGCTCGGCGCCACCAGGTGGCCGATGCGTCCCAGCCGCTCCAAGGCGCGCTGAAGCTCCGGGCGGTACGGCACCGGCGAATGCAGAAGCAGCTCGCCGCCGGCCAGCCGCAGCACCGTCATGCGGATCGGCAGCGGCAGGCCGCCCGCATGGATCGGCGCCGCATCGACGATCCAGACACCATCGGTGACCGGCTTCGGAATGTTCAGGGGCGGATAGCTGATGTCCTGAGCATCCTGGATCTTTCGGGTGTCATGATACTCGTGGGCCAAGCGCTCGAACTCCCTCGCGGATGTGGTCGCCCGGGAGAACGCGGAGCTGCGACCCCGGGGTCCCTGCGCCGAATCGCGGGGGCGGTCTTCGGGCCGTCTCGCGAATGCCCGTCCCTCACCACCGGACCGCGACAGGGCCGGTCCCGATACACGCATCGGTTCCGTCCGGTGCTCCGGGCGTGACGGAATTCACCGATCTGTCTCGTCGTTCGTCGGCATGGCCGGGGTTCAGGCTTGAGCGACCTTGCCGCTGACCAGTAAACGGGGCCATGTCGCGCCGTCTTCGCGCGACCGTCTTTCCCTGAGGAGCCCGCATGACCCCGGATCAGGTGATTCTCGTTCAGGACAGTTTCGCCAAGGTCCGGCCCATCGCCGACACGGCGGCGGATCTGTTCTATGGCCGGCTGTTCGAGATCGCTCCTCAGGTTCGCCCGATGTTTCCCGATGACATGCGGGAACAGAAGAAGAAGCTGATGGCGATGCTGGGCCTGGCGGTGACCAATCTCCACAAGCCGGAGACCGTGGTGCCGGCTCTCCAGACCCTCGGCCGCCAGCACGTGTCGTTCGGAACCCAGGCCGCCCATTACGAACCCGTCGGTGCGGCCCTCCTTTGGACCCTGGAGCAGGGCTTGGGGCCGGATTTCACCCCGGAGGTGCGCGAGGCTTGGGTGGAGACCTACGGCTTGGTCGCGAGCGTCATGAAGGCCGCGGCGGCCGAGGTCCGGCCCCCCGCCGCCCCCAGCGCAGCGTGATCCGGCCTCGCGGCCTCGGGGTGGCGCTGGAACCAACCGACCGGACACGCGTCTGCGTGATGGTCTCCCGTGTGCAAAGGGCCTCGATGCGCCGCCGCCTGTCGCCCCTTCTCTCCGGCCTCGTCGCGGCCCTGGTCCTGGCCTGTCCCGCCGCCGCCGAGGTTCTGATCTCGGTCGACAAGGACGCGCAGCGCATGACAGTCGCGGTCGACGGTCAGACCCGCTACACGTGGCCCGTCTCGACCGGCGCCGACAGCTACGACACTCCGAGCGGAGCACACCGGCCGTTCCGGATGGAGCGAACCCATTACTCCCGCGAGTTCGACGACGCGCCGATGCCCAATGCGATCTTCTTCACCGGGCAGGGACACGCCATCCACGGTACCAACCAGACCCGCCGGTTGGGCAGCGCGGCCTCCCATGGCTGCGTCCGACTCGCGCCGAAGAATGCCGCGACCCTGTTCAATCTCGTGAAGGCCGAGGGCATGGCCCGGACGCGGGTGGTCATCGAAGGCAGCGCGATCACGGCCTCCCGCCGCCGCCGCCAGGACGACGACGGCATCATGTCGGCGGGGATGCAGATGGGACGCGAGCCCTCCGGTCGCGTCGAGCGACCGGTCGTGGCCGTTCGCGCGGTCCCGCGCCGACCGTCCGCCTACGATGTCGGCGATCCGGGCTTCGACGGTGGTCCCTACGGTGTCGGCGACGGCCTCGATTGATCCGTCAGGGCCGCGTTCGCGACGCGCCTCATCGCCATGCATTCGCCCGCTGCGTGTCGTGATTTGGCGCGTCGTGGTTTGACGCATCCTGCACGGACGCGTCGTGGATCGGTGCGGCGAGAGACAGGATGACGGTCTCGACCCGGTTCCGCCCCGCGCGCTTGGCCCGGTAAAGGGCATCGTCGGCGGATCGCAGGAGATCGTGGGCGCCGGTCGCCAGCCTTCCGAGATGACCATGGGCCGTCGCGACGCCGACGCTGACCGTGACGCAGGTGCCGCCCGGCAGTCCCGGATGCGGATAGGCGAGGCGCAAGACCGCCGCGCGCAGGCTCTCGGCGATGGTCGCGGCCTGGCCGGGATCGTTGCCCGGCAGGAAAGCGATGAACTCTTCGCCGCCGTAGCGCGCGACCTGCGCCCCACAGGCCCTGGCTGAATCGGCCAGAGCCTCGGCCACGCAGCGCAGGCAGCGGTCGCCCTCGAGGTGTCCGGAGGTGTCGTTGAGACGCTTGAAGGCGTCGATATCGATGAGGACCAGGGTTGCCCATTCTCCGCGGGCGCAGGCCTCCTGCCAGCCGGCCTGCAGCCGCAACGTGGCACTGCGGCGGTTGGGCAGCCCGGTGAGCGCATCCGTTTCGGACAGGATGGTCAGGCGCGCATTCGCCTCGGCCAGGTCCACCTCGCGGGCCGCCTTCTCCAGGGTGAGCAGGAAGGATTCCTTACGGGTCCATTCGCGCGAATAGGCGAGCTTCAACGGGACCAGGATGAGGCTGGCGATCAGCAGGGGCAGGCCGGTGGCCTCGCTCCGCGGAAGTGCGATCCCGATCACGTAGGTCGCGTAGAGGGCCAGGGCGCTGCCGGACAGCACAAGGCTGTGCCGGAAGGACAGCGGTGCGATCATACCGACCACCATGGGCACGATCACCGCGATGACCAGATAAGTGTCCGCGTGGGCCGGCGGGGCGATCCGGGCGCTGTTCAGCACGATGGCCATGTCGAGCAACGCCACGCCCGTCACGAGGGCGGCCTGACGCCGGGCCGTCGTGATGCCGCCCAGGGCCAGGATCGCCAGCGTGCAGAGTGGGATGAACACGGCCAGCGTCAGGAAGGCCGGAATGAAGAACCGTTCGGAACCGAACAGGTCGTAGTCCATCTTCAGGGAAATGACGTTGAAGACGATGAAGATTAGGAGCCAGGACTGGATATAGGTGCCCGACGACCACCGGATCGTGGCGTCGAACTGGCGTTCGAGGTCTCCCGGCAGGCGAAGACGGTACCAGGGCCTGCGACGGGCTCCTTCGATCAGGCTTGGCCCGACCAGACTTGGCTCGATCAGATTTGGCCCGTTCAGACTTGGCTCGATCAGACTTGGCCCGTTCAAAATCGGATTTACGGTGTCCATGGAGATCTGCCAGCTTCAGTGCCGGGACTATAGGCCATGGCTCGGGAGAGACCTGTAAAAATTCCACCGGTCCTGACGATTTCCCGTTCAGAAATCTCCGGCGTCGTGTCGTAGCGAGATCGGAGCGCGTTCCATCGGTCGCAGATGCGCCCGCGTTGCATTCATGCGCGATCCTGATAAGGCTGACCGAATGCTGAAGGATCGAGCCAGATTGTACGCACGGCCAACGCCGCCGTAGCCGTCGCTCTCCCACGAACATCACTCGCATCTCCGTCGCTTGCTGCCGCAATGGGCAGGTGACGTCCAATTCGTCTTTCCGTCACGCCGGTCGTGCGGGAACGCCTGGATCGTTTCAAATCATGTCCCTGACGAACCTGCGGAGCCAATGGGCTCCCGATATCACGCGCGAATTGCTGGCCGGCACCGTGGTCGCCCTGGCGCTGATCCCCGAAGCCATCGCCTTCTCGCTCATCGCGGGGGTCGACCCCAAGGTCGGGCTCTACGCCTCGTTCTGCATCGCGGTCATCACCGCCTTCGCGGGCGGGCGGCCGGCGATGATCTCCGCCGCCACCGGCGCCATGGCGCTGGTGATGGTCACCCTGGTGAAGGATCACGGCCTCGGCTACCTCTTCGCCGCCACCATCCTGACCGGCCTGTTGCAGATGGCGGCGGGTGCCCTGCGTCTCGGCAACCTGATGCGCTTCGTTTCGCGCTCGGTCGTCACCGGCTTCGTCAACGCGCTGGCGATCCTGATCTTCCTGGCGCAGATGCCGGAACTGATCGGACAGGGAAATACCGTCTACCTGATGACGGCGGTCGGCCTCGGGCTGATCTACGGGTTGCCCTACCTCACGAAGGCGGTGCCGTCTCCGCTCATCGCCATCCTGCTCCTCACCGCCGTTTCGATGGCGATGGGGCTGCCGATCCACAAGGTCGGTGACATGGGGGCGCTGCCCACCGAATTGCCGTTCTTCGCGCTGCCGCAGGTGCCCTTCACCCTCGAGACCCTACGCATCATCCTGCCCTACGCGCTCACGCTGACTATGGTCGGCCTGCTGGAGAGCCTGATGACGGCGGCCATCCTCGACGAGATGACCGACACCGGTTCGAACAAGAACCGCGAATGCGCCGGACAGGGCCTCGCCAATGTCGGGGCCGGTCTGTTCGGCGGTATGGCGGGCTGCGCCATGATCGGGCAATCGGTGATCAACGTCTCGTCCGGCGGCCGCGGTCGCCTCTCGACGCTCTGGGCCGGCGCCTTCCTGCTCTTCCTCATCGTGGTGCTCGGCCCCTACGTGGCACAGATCCCGATGGCTGCCCTGGTGGCGGTGATGATCATGGTGTCGATCAACACCTTCCAGTGGGGGTCCCTGCGGACCCTGCTGACCCATCCGAAGAGTTCGAGCTTCGTCATGCTCGGCACGGTCGCGGTGGTGGTGGCGACGCACGATCTCGCCAAGGGCGTCCTGTTCGGCGTGGTTCTCAGCGGATTGTTCTTTGCCCACAAGGTGACCCGGTTCTTCGCCGTCACCTCCGATCGGACCGGGACGGTGCGGACCTACCGGGTCACCGGGCAGATCTTCTTCGCCACGGCGGAAGCCTTTCACGCCGCTTTCGATTTCCGCGAGGTCGAACTGACCGGGATCGTGATCGACCTGTCGGAGGCCCATTTCTGGGACATCACCGGCGTCAACGCCCTCGACCGCGTGGTCCTCAAGTTCCGCCATCACGACATCGCGGTGGAGATCGTCGGCATGAACGCCGCCACCGCCACGATGGTCGAACGCCTGGGAACCCATCACAGGCCGGGCGCGGCTCTGGCCGCGGGTGGTCATTGAGGGGCCTCGTTCGGAGGCCGCCGGGGCGGGCGACGACCGGGAAGCGGGGGCTGGCCCGCAACCTGCAGCGGGTCGGGCTGGCGCGGGTCGGGTGCGGGTCGCATCCCGGCGCCATTGACCGACCCGAGACCGGGCTGACATCAGACACAACAATCGCATGACCGTCGCGCTGGCGCGCTACGGTCATGCTGGCGCAACCTGCCGCGGCTGAGGCAAGCTGCGTCGGGATCCGCCCGGACGCGAGGAGACAGAGGTCATGAGCGCGCTTCACCCGGAAATCGCCGCCGTCACGGCGCGCATCATCGAGCGCTCGGCCCCCTCGCGAAAGGCCTATCTCGACCTGATCGCGCGCGAGCGCGAATCCGGCGTCCACCGGCCCATGCTAAATTGCGGCAACCTCGCCCACGGCTTCGCCGCGTCCGGCGAGGACAAGACGGTGATCAAGTCCGGGCGTGCGATGAACCTCGCCATCGTCACCGCCTACAACGACATGCTGTCGGCGCATCAGCCCTATGGCCGCTACCCCGAGCAGATGAAGCTGTTCGCCCGCGAGGTCGGCGCTACCGCCCAGGTGGCCGGCGGCGTTCCGGCCATGTGCGACGGCGTCACGCAAGGGCAGCGCGGCATGGAGCTGTCGCTGTTCTCGCGGGATACCATCGCGCTGTCCACGGCGGTGGCCCTCAGCCACGGCATGTTCGACGGGGCGGCGCTGCTGGGCATCTGCGACAAGATCGTGCCGGGGCTGCTGATCGGCGCGCTCCGCTTCGGCCACCTCCCGATGATCCTGATCCCGGCCGGGCCGATGCCCTCGGGGCTCGCCAACAAGGAGAAGCAGCGCATCCGCCAGCTCTATGCGGAGGGCAAGGTCGGGCGCGACGAGCTGCTGGAGAGCGAATCCGCCTCCTATCATGGAGCCGGCACCTGTACGTTCTACGGCACGGCGAATTCGAACCAGATGATGATGGACGTGATGGGCGTCCACATGCCCGGCGCATCCTTCATCAACCCGGGCACGAAGCTGCGCCAGGCCGTGACGCGGGCGGCGGTCCATCGCCTCGCTGAGATCGGGGCCAACGGCAACGATTACCGGCCCCTCGGCCACTGCATCGACGAGAAGGCCATCGTCAACGCGGTCGTCGGGCTGCTGGCGACCGGCGGATCGACCAACCACGCCATCCACCTGCCGGCCATCGCGCGGGCGGCCGGCATCGTCCTCGACTGGGCCGATTTCGACCGGCTCTCGGCGGTCGTGCCCCAGGTCGCGAAGGTCTATCCCAACGGTTCTGGCGACGTGAACCATTTCCACGCGGCCGGCGGCATGTCCTACGTCATCGCCAGCCTGATCGATGCCGGGCTCCTGCACGACGACATCCTGACCGTGGCCGGGAGCCGCCTGCGCGACCATGCCCGCGACCCCAAGCTGATCGACGACCAGCTCGTCTACGAGGACGCGCCGGAGCGCTCGCATGACGAGACCATCCTGCGCAGCCCGGCGGAGGCCTTCCAGCCGGATGGCGGCATGCGCCTCGTCAAGGGCAATCTCGGCCGCGCCACCTTCAAGACCAGCGCCGTCGATCCGTCGCGCTGGACCGTCGAGGCGCCGGCCCGCGTCTTCGACGACCAGGACGACGTCATGGCGGCGTTCAAGGCCGGGGAACTCGAACGGGACGTGGTGGTGGTGGTGCGCTTCCAGGGACCGCGCGCCAACGGCATGCCGGAACTGCACAAGCTCACGCCTCAGCTCGGCGTGCTGCAGGATCGCGGCTTCCGCGTCGCCCTCGTCACCGATGGACGGATGTCGGGCGCCTCCGGCAAGGTGCCGGCGGCGATCCATCTGAGTCCGGAAGCACTCGGCGGCGGCCCCCTGGCCAAGCTGCGCGACGGCGACATCGTGCGCCTGAGCGCGGAGGCCGGGACCCTCGAAGCCCTGGTCGACCCGGCCGAATGGGCGGGCCGGACCGACGCCGTGCCGCCCCCGCCGGCCTTCGGCACCGGTCGCGAGCTCTTCGCCTTCCTGCGCCACGGCGCCGACGGGGCCGAGCAGGGCGCCTCCGCCATGCTCGCCGCCGCCGGCCTCTGACACTCGCCTCCGCCCAGCCAAGGATGCCGTCCATGACCACCATCGACACCCTGATGCGCTCCGTCCCCGTCATTCCGGTGCTGGTGGTGGAGGATGTCGCCCAGGCCGAGCCCATCGCCCGCGCCCTGGTGGCGGGTGGTCTCACCGCCCTGGAGGTGACCCTGCGGACGCCCGCCGCCCTCGACGTCATCCGGGCCATGGCGCGGGTGGAGGGCGCCGTGGTCGGCGCCGGGACCGTCCTCAATGCCCGCGACCTCGACGCGGCGCTCGAGGCGGGCGCGCAGTTCATCGTCAGCCCCGGCCTCACCGATCCGCTGACCCGGGCCGCGCTTGCTCGCGGCGTCCCCTACCTGCCGGGGGTCGCCAATGCGGCCGACATCATGCGCGGCCTCGACCACGGCCTCGATCGTTTCAAGTTCTTCCCGGCGGAGGCTTCCGGCGGCATCAAGGCGCTCAAGGCTTTGGCAGGCCCCTTCGGGCAGGTCCGGTTCTGCCCGACCGGCGGCATCTCCGAGGCCACGGCGCCGGATTGGCTCGCCCTCACGCCGGTGCTCTGCGTCGGCGGCAGCTGGGTGGTTCCCCCGGGCGTGCCGGAGCCGGAGGTGATCCGCCGCTCGGCCGAGGCGGCCAGCCGCCTCAGGGGCTAAAATCCCGCCGATCTCTCCGAGACCCGCAGCCGCCGGCCGTGGAGGAATCGGCCAGCGGACACGTCGGTTTCGCGTCCGTCGGCCAAGAGGATCGGCGAGTCACGGATGCCTGCTGTGTCGATCCCGGCCGGTCTCTTGTGATCCGTCACGAAGGGTATCTGATTCTCATCCCTGGGACCCGCAAGCGGAGCTTCGCGAATCGTGCCGCGCGGCTCGTTTCCCGTCCTGAGCCGGTCATCCACATCCCAAAGATCTGCTTGAGATCATTTTGGTATGCCAGCGGACAAAGCGTCGGTTTGAGACCATTCGCTGAGCAATCGGGATGGAGCCGGATTGTCTGCGGCCTTCTCAGAAGTGTCATAAATCACAGATTATTCCGTATTTCCTGAGACTTGCAGCTCATCCCGGACCACCCGACCGGCGCGGAAAACAGGCACCGCTTCGAAAAAGCTGCCCTCAGAACAGTCACTTAGCCACCTGTTCAACGTTGCAAGCCCGCAACAGCAGGCCGGAACCGCCGCCGCGATCACGATTCCGAGTTGCCGCAAAGAAGGCGCTCGCACACAGTGATTGGGCGTTGGGGGCAACTCCGGGGCAATCAACAATTTCCGGCGGTAACGCCTGGTCATTCAAGAACAAAGGGCGACGCGACATCGAGATCCTCGAAGATCTCGGGCGTAGTACGCTTTCCTCGGGTCTCGAAGCTTTTGGAGAATTCAATGAAGCTCTTGAAGAGCTCGCTTCTCGCCTCCGCTGCAGGATTTGCCGCGGTCGCTGGAGCACAGGCAGCCGACCTTCCGGTCAAGAAGGCTGCCCCGATCGAATACGTCCGTGTCTGCTCCGCCTACGGCGCAGGCTTCTTCTACATCCCCGGCACCGACACCTGCATCCGTCTCTCGGGCCGCGCCCGTATCGACGTCGGCTACCAGCCGACCGATAGCCGCTCCGGCTCGAACGGTGACACCACCGGTTATATCGGCCTCGCCCGCATCAACGTCGATGCCCGCACGCAGACCGCCTACGGCACCCTGCGCGCCTTCGTGCGCCTCCAGTTCGCCTCGCGGACCGGTGCCACCGGCGGCCTTCGCTCGGGCACCCAGGAGCGTATCGGCAACGCCTTCGGCGCCACCGGCCAGGACCAGAACGGTCGCGCCCAGCAGTTCGTGAATACCGACAAGGCGTTCATTCAGTTCGCCGGCCTCACCGCCGGTCGCGCGTCGTCGTTCTTCGACTTCTACGCCCACGATTTCGAGTTCGCCGGCGCCACCGCCAACTCGGACCTGCAGTCCACCAACCTGCTCGCCTACACGAGCAAGCTCGGCGGCAGCGGCCTCTCGGCCACGATCTCGCTGGAAGACCCGACCTTCCGCCGCAACACCATCTATTCGCAGGTGTTCGGTGCCAACACCACGTTCACCCCCGCTGGCTCGCAGGTTGGCATCAACGTCGCCAACACCGGTGCGCCGTCGCCGATCTTCACGGGTAACGGGTTCTCCAACGTCGATGTCGCGCAGCGTAACCGCATGCCCGACTTCGTCGGTGTCCTTCGGTACGATGCCGCCTGGGGCTCGGCGCAGATCTCCGCCGCCGTCAAGGAGCTGAACACCGGCAACTTCATCTCGGGCGCCGCTCTCGGCCCGAACGGAACGGCGCTTGCTCCGAACCTCGCCGGTACCGGTTTCGCCGGTCTGGCCGGCACGCTCCAGCGTCCCGCCAGCGAGTACGGCTGGGCCGTTCAGGCCGGCGCCAAGATCAACATGCCCTTCATCGCACCCGGCGATACCCTGTACCTCCAGGGTGCCTACGGCGAAGGCGCGACGCTCTACACCGGCTACTCTTCCTACAATGGCAGCTACGCGTCGCGCGCCAGCACCATCAACGGCGCTGCGTTCGACCCCTACATGTCCGATGCCACGCTCAACCCCTTCACGGGCAAGATCGAGCTGTCGACCAGCTTCACGGTTGTCGGTTCGTTCCTGCACTACTGGGCTCCCGAGTGGCGTTCGGCCGTGTTCGCCAGCTACGGCGAGCTGAACTTCGCTCGTGGCGCCCGCGCCGCCAATGCCGCCGTGTTCCAGTCGACCGGCTCGACCGGTCAGTTCACGGGTGTTCCCGGCCAGGTGTCCTTCAATGTCAGCCCCGTGCTGCGTGACAACTATCAGATCGTCGCCGGCGCCAGCATCATCTGGTCGCCCGTCAAGGATCTCGATATCGGTCTCGAGGGCTTCTACACCAAGGTTGGTGTCCAGAACGGTCGCGTCGTCGACATGACCCGTTCCAACGGCGCCGTCACGGCCGCCAACATTGCCAACGGCAGTGTCCGTACCGTCACCGCAGACGACACCTTCCAGCTGCGCGCCCGCGTCCAGCGCGACTTCTAAGCGACGGAACGGTCCGGTCCGGGTTCCCGCTGAGCCCGGGCCCTCCATCTTCGAGACAGGCGAACTGGCCCGGCTGCAAAGTCGGGCCTTTTTGCATGTGCGCAGCATCGCCCGATGGGAGCGTGGCGGCAGGACAGTCTGAGGCTCGGGACGCCATGTCTGAGGCTTTAGAAGTCCGGTTGACGCTTCGCGGCACGCCCCTTGCCAGGGCGGGAAGCGTTTCCGTCTTGGACAGCGCGAAAACAACGATTGCGGCGGCAAAGTCCCCTGCTACGTTGCTTATGTAAGTCTCAGTGATCGCCGGTGCGGCGATCGACCCTCCGGAGTCAGCCTGCAGATGCGTTCGTGCCATCAGAGATCCACCCTGCCTGCCGTCGCCCTCAGCTTCGCGCTGTCGGTGCTCGCGGGAGGGAGCGCCCAGGCGCAAGACCTCACCGGGACCCTGAAGAAGATCAAGGAAACCAATTCGATCACGATCGGCTACCGGGACGCGTCCGTGCCGTTCTCGTATCTCGACGGCGATCAGAAGCCGGTCGGTTACGCCCTTGAGATCTGTCAGAAGATCGCCGAGGCGGTGAAGACCAACCTCAAGATGCCCAATCTCGAGGTGAAGCTGAACCCCGTCACCTCCGCCACCCGCATCCCGCTGATCGCCAACGGCACCATCGATCTCGAATGCGGGTCGACGACCAACAATCCCGACCGTCAGAAGCAGGCCGCCTTCACCAACACGCACTTCCTGACCGCGACCCGCTTCGTCGCCAAGAAGTCGGCCAAGCTCGACAAGATCGAAGATCTGAAGGGCAAGACCGTGGTCTCGACCTCGGGGACCACCAACATTCGGCAGATCAACGAGGTCAACACGGCGCGTAACCTCGGCCTGACCATCCTGCCGGCCAAGGACCATGCCGAAGCCTTCCTGATGGTCGAGACCGGCCGGGCCGCTGCCTTCGTGATGGATGACGTGCTGCTGGCCTCCCTCGCCGCCAGCTCGAAGGACCCCGGTGCCTACGCGATCTCCAGCGAGGCGATCTCGAAGCCCGAGCCTTACGGCATCATGCTGCGCAAGGACGACGCTCCGTTCAAGGCCGTGGCCGACGAGGCGACCGCCAAGCTCTACAAGAGCGCCGAGGGCCGGGCGCTCTACGACAAGTGGTTCACCAAGCCGATCCCGCCGCGCGGCATCAACCTGAACCTCCCGATGAGCGAGGCCATGATCAAGGCCTTCGCCTCGCCGAGCGACAGCCCGGACCCGGCCGCTTACTGAACCGAACCATCCGGACGACCATCCACCGACGCCTCGCCCTTCCTCAGGGCGGGGCGTTTCGCGTCCTGGCGTCTGTCAGGGATCCGTCGAAATCCGATGATCCCCACAAGACAAACGAAAGACGCGAACCCCCGCGCCGAATCTCATCGCCCGGCCGTCTCACCCCCTGCGGCCGAGTGCTCTCCTCCGGCAGAGCCCGCGAGCCGTTCCATCGTGGCGAAGAGCACCGACCAGTCCACCGGCTTGGCCACGTGGGCGTCCATGCCGGCAATCCGGCAGCGCTCGATCTCCTCCGGCATGGCATTGGCGGTCAGGGCGATGATCGGCGTGCGCGGCCGGCCCTCCAGGCGCTCGCGGAGGCGGATCGCCTGCGTCGCCGCCAGCCCGTCCTGTCCCGGCATCTGGACGTCCATGAGGACGAGGTCGCGGGGACGGTCGAAGGCCGCCGTCACCGCCTGCTCGCCGTCGTCGACCACGTCGACCACATGCCCCTTCTGGCGCAGCACCGTGCCGATGATCTCCTGGTTGATGGCGTTGTCCTCCGCCAGCAGCACCTGCCAGCTCGGCCCGGCTCGCCGAGCCAGCGTCGTCGGGGTCGGCGCCGCCGCGGCATCCGCGCCGGCCGCGCGGTGTAGCGGCAGCCAGAACCAGAAGGTCGACCCCTCGCCGAGCCGGCTCTCGCCGCCGATCTCGCCACCCATCAGGTGCACCAGCCGTCGGCAGATGGTGAGTCCGAGGCCGGTTCCGCCGTACTGGCGCGAGGTCGAGCCATCGGCCTGGGCGAAGCGTTCGAAGAGTTGGGACAGCGTCTCCGGCGCGATCCCGATCCCGGTGTCGATCAGGGCGATCCGCAGGGTCGCGCCCGGGCGCGGCGCATCGTCGGGCGCCGGGGCCCAGGTGACCCGGAGGGTCACCGAGCCCGCGGGCGTGAACTTGATCGCGTTGGTGGCGAGGTTGAGGATGACCTGCCGTAACCGGGTGGGGTCGCCGAGCAGCCAGTCCGGCACGTCGTCGGCGATCTCGGTGACGAACCGGACATCGCGAACCTGCGCGATCTCCGCGCTGAACTCCCGGCAGGCCTCGACCAGCGCTCGCAGGCTGAACGGTACGGATTCGATGACGAGCTGGCCGGCCTCGATCTTCGAGAAATCGAGAATGTCGTTGACGATGGTGAGGAGGGAGCGGCCGGACTCCTGGGCCAGCCCGACCAGACGCGCCTGATCCGGTGTGAGCTGCGCGTCCCCGCGCAGGAGATCGTGGACCCCGAGGATACCGACGAGCGGGGTGCGCAGTTCGTGGCTCATATTGGCCAGGAACTCCGCCTTCGCGCGGGCGCCGGCCTCGGCGGCGACGCGGGCCCGCTGCAGGTCGGCTTCCTGGCTCTGGCGTTGCGACACGTCGCGGATGGCCTGGATGATCTGGACGTCGCCCCCTTCCTCGATGCGCCGGAAGGCGGCTTCGACCCAGATGTCGGACCCGGATTTGTGGCGCATCCGATAGATGACCGACCCGGTCGGCTGCTCGGGGCCGAGGGCGTGCAGGGTGGCTGAGAGATTGGCGATGTCCTCGTGATGCACGAGGGTGCGCAGGCCGAGGCGATTGGCCTCGACGGCATCGTAGCCGAGCATCCCCGTCACGGCCGGGGAGATGTAGAGGTGGCGCCCGGAGGCATCGTCGAGGACGATCAGATCGGCGGTGTAGTCGGCGAGCAGGCGATAGCGCGCCTCGCTCTCCCGCAACTGCTCGTCGGAGTGACGGCGGTGCGTGATGTCGGTGAGAGTCTGAAGGTGCCCGTCGCCGTTCAGCATCGGCAGCGAGCGGGTCTCGATCACCCGTCCGTCGGCCCGTCGGCGCTCGGAGCGCAGTTCGGTGGTGCGCCGGTTCTCGTCGAGGTGCCAGTGCTTCGGGTCCTGGATCAGGGTACCCCAGGTGCCGGTTTCGCGCAGATGCTGGCGGAGAATGCGATAGTCCGGCTTGGTCGCCAGGATCTCGGGCGAGATCGCCAGGATCTCCATGGCCCGGCGATTGATGACGGGGATGTGCCCGGTCCCGTCGATTCTCAGCAGCCCCTGATCCATGCTCTCGAGGGTCGCTTCGAGCAGCGCGGATTTCTCGGCCAGGGCACGCTCGGCCTGCTTCAACTCGGCGATGTCGGCAAACACGCCGAAGATCGCCTCCGGCTGGGTGTCGTTGGAGGGATCGCGGCCGGACCGCTCGGGCAGGCAGAGGCCGCGCACGAGAACGTCCCGCACCTCGCCGGACGGCCGGACCAGCCGCAGGGCGATGTCGAACCCCTCGTGCCGGCGCAATGCGCGGGCGATCCGCCGCACCATGCCGCGACGGTCGTCCGGGTGGCAGGCGGCGATACTGCCCGGGATGGTGGGAACGAAGCTCTGCGGCTCGTGCCCGTGGATGCGGTAGACCTCGTCGGACCACGTCAGGACGCGCGAGGCCAGGTGGAGATGCCAGTGGCCGATATGGGCGACCTGCTCGGCCAGGACGAGGCGGCGGTTGGCATCCAGGGTTTCGGGCTGCGCCTGCGCGAGGTGGCTGATGTCACGTCGGGTGACGAGGACGCGATCCACCGGGCCGGTGCCGGGTCGTCGCAGGGGCACACAGGTGGTTTCCGTCGCGGGCGCCGCCGATGATCCGTCCGCCGGTATCTGGCTCCGCACCGTCGTTCCGCTCGCAGCCGCCTGGGCGAGATCCCGCCGCATCGCCGCACCCTCGGATGCGGGCAGCAGCGCCGAGACGTCGCGACCGATCCGGCCGTCGTCGCCCCCGAAGGCGGCCGCTGCCGCAGCATTCCAGGCGGCGAGACGGAAACCGCCGTCCGGCGCGACCGCGAAGACGAGGTGCGGATCGGCCGAGGCATCGAACACGGCGTTCAGCAGACCGGCGTCGCGGCCCGCCGCAAGAGCGGCTGGTCGACGCCGCCACCGGACGAGCCCGAGCGTGCCCGCGCCGACCAGGGCTGCCAATCCGACGCCGATCCCGAAGCTGCCCGGTGACCACGCCTGCAGGGACCCGGTTTCGATCGCGGATGCGGGTTGAGCGGCAAACAGGAAGACCGGCGTGCCGCGTGCGGCCCCAACTGCCATCCAGCGCGGGACCCCGGCGAGGCTAGGTCTGAATTCCGACGGGCGGATCTTCACGCCGTCCGATGCTCCCCAAGCAGGTGCCGTCGCAACGGGAGAGGCAGTACCGCCGCCACCGGGGAGGCTCCGATCGCGGCGCCGATGGGAGTGGCGTGGACAATCCGCGACGCGGCGGTGCCGCCCTTCTGGGCCATCGGGATAGCGACGAAGTTGGTGTGAACCGCCCGCCACAGGGGCACGCGCTCGTCGCCGGCGGAATTGGTCTCGTCCGTGCCGACGCCAAGCCTCGCCGCGATGACGGGCAGCAGGACGCCGCCGGCAATTCGCAGCCCGTCCGGGGTGAAGGGCGGATCGGTGACGTCCATGAGTCTCTCGGCGTCGGCGGCCTGACGAGACGGTCAAGCTATGCGGTTCCGGGTAACGCATCTGCGCGGTTGCGCACAGGCGGCAAAAAGCGGATGCGACGCAGGGTGATCGCAACCCCTGGCCGGCAGCCATCGTCGCATGGGTGTTCAGCACGATCCGGGCCGGACCGATCGCCGGACCCTGGGGCGGCCATCGATGGCGCGGTGAACGGAGCAGGCCGACCTGCGATATCGTTCATGGTCCGGACGGCATCCGCGCCCACGCCGAGCGCATGGCAAGACCAGCGAACGCACCCGAGACTCGCCCTTCTGCATGGCTCGGAGGACCCCCGCGCGGCACTGCCGCAACGCTGCTGCGCCAAGGTCGGAAACGGCCGATTCAGAACGGGTTCGCGCCTTGACTTCGGGTGACGCGGGGTCGCATTGCACAATGCTGTGGGATGGTGCTTCCGTCCCGCCGGGCTGACTTTCCTTTGAAAGCCTCTAAGGTCCCGTCTGGCCGATTCCGCACCCGGAATGAGGCTCATCCGGCGCAATCATGCTTGGAGTGTGACACTTGGCGAACACGGCAGCCGATCCCGAGAACTCTCACGGCGCGCCGGACGGCACGCGACGTGACTTCATGTTCCTCGCGACGGGAGCGGCCCTGGCCGTCGGCGC
The DNA here is from genome assembly GCF_023093475.1 of Methylobacterium sp. 37f. Classification (NCBI taxonomy): domain Bacteria; kingdom Pseudomonadati; phylum Pseudomonadota; class Alphaproteobacteria; order Hyphomicrobiales; family Methylobacteriaceae; genus Methylobacterium; species Methylobacterium sp. 37f. The sequence continues at coordinate 84,502 of NZ_JAGHKN010000008.1, read as the reverse complement.
CGGCGCGCTCGCCTGGCCCTTCGTCGCCTCGATGGCGCCGGACGCCGAGACCATCGCGGCCGGTGCTCCGCTCGAAGTCGATCTGGCACCGATCCAGGAAGGTCAGATCGTCAACGTGTTCTGGCGCGGCAAGCTCATCTTCGTGCGCAACCGCTCGGAGAAGGAGATCAAGGAAGCCGGCGAGGTGAAGATGGCGGATCTCATCGATCCGCAGACGGACGCCGCCCGCGTGAAGCAGGGCCACGCCAAGTGGCTCGTGGTCTACGGCAATTGCACCCATCTCGGCTGCGTGCCGATCGGCCATCAGGGCCAGTACGAAGGCTGGTCCTGCCCCTGTCACGGCTCCCTCTACGACACGTCAGGCCGGGTGCGCCGGGGGCCCGCCCCGACGAACCTGCCGATCCCGCCCTACATCTTCGAATCGGATTCCAAGATCCGGATCGGCGAAGAGGGCGGCAAGGCCGTCGCCTGACACCCTGAAACAGGATTTGGAGCGGGTCGCCCCATGAGCGGACACGGCAATATCTACGTTCCCAAGAGTGCCTTGGCGAAGTGGTTCGAATCGCGCCTGCCCCTGATCGGGCTGGTGCATTCGTCCTTCGTCTCCTTCCCGGTGCCGCGGAACCTCAACTACTTCTGGACCTTCGGCGCGATTCTGATCGCCATGCTGGTGTCGCAGATCGTCACCGGCGTCTGGCTGGCGATGCACTACGATCCCTCCGCCGCCAACGCCTTCAACTCCGTCGAGCACATCATGCGCGACGTGAATTACGGCTGGTTGTTGCGCTACATGCACGCCAACGGCGCGTCGATGTTCTTCGTGGCGGTCTACGTCCACATCTTCCGGGCGTTGTATTACGGCTCGTACAAGGCCCCCCGCGAGGTGCTCTACATCCTCGGCGTGATCATCTACCTGCTGATGATGGCGACCGCGTTCCTTGGCTACACCCTGCCGTGGGGCCAGATGAGCTTCTGGGGCGCCACCGTCATCACCAACATCCTGGCGGCGATCCCGGTGGTGGGCGACACCATCCAGAGCCTGCTCTGGGGTGGATACTCGGTCGGCAATCCGACCCTGAACCGCTTCTTCTCGCTCCACTACCTGCTGCCGTTCATGATCACCGGCGTGGTGATCCTGCACGTCTGGGCGCTGCACGTGACGGGCCAGAACAACCCGGCCGGCATCCCGATCAAGACCGGCAAGGATGCGGTTCCCTTCACGCCCTACGCGACCGTCAAGGACGTGTTCGCCTCGGTGGTGTTCTTCGCCTTCTTCGCCTACTGGATCTTCTACCAGCCGAACTACCTCGGCCACGCCGACAACTACGTGCCGGCCAACCCGGCCGTGACGCCCGCCCACATCGTTCCGGAATGGTACTTCCTGCCGTTCTACGCGATCCTGCGTGCGGTGCCGGACAAGCTCGGCGGCGTCATCCTGATGTTCAGCGCAGTGCTGATCCTGGCGCTGGCGCCGTGGCTCGACACCTCCCGGGTGCGTTCGTGCAACTACCGCCCGATCTATCGCCAGTTCTTCTGGCTGTTCGTGGTGGTCTGCGTGGTGCTCGGCTGGCTCGGCGCGAAACCGCCGGAGGGTGGCTACGTCATCGCGGCCCGGATCTGCACGGCCTATTACTTCCTGCACTTCCTGCTCGTGATGCCGCTGGTCGGCCTGTTCGAGACGCCGAAGGCTCTTCCGGGCTCGATCCTCGAGACCGTGACCGGCCCCGGCAAGCAGATCAGCGGGTCCGGCATGCCGGTGGGTGCGGCGGCCGCACCATCGTCCAAGGGTTGAGGGCAGGGGACTTTTAAGAACCATGAAAACAACCCGCCTTCTCGCCGCGTCCCTGCTCGCGGCCGTCATGAGCATCTCTGCCGTCCAGGCAGAGGAGGAGCATGGCCCACCGAATCCGCCCCGCGAAAAGTGGAGCTTCGCCGGGACCTTCGGGCGCTTCGACCAGGCCCAGCTTCAGCGCGGTTTCCAGGTCTACAAGGAAGTCTGCTCGAGCTGCCACGGCATGAGCCTCGTGCGCTTCCGCAACCTCTCGGAGGAGGGGGGCCCCGGCTTCACCACCGGGCAGGTCAAGGAACTCGCCGCCCAGTACAAGGTGAAGGAGCAGAACGATGCGGGTGAGGACGTCGAGCGTCCCGCCCGTGCCGCCGACGCCTTCCCGTCGCCCTTCCCGAACGAGAAGGCGGCCGCCGCCGCCAACGGTGGCAAGGCCCCGCCCGACTTCTCGGTGCTGGCGAAAGCCCGGACCTACGAGCGCGGCTTCCCGTGGTTCGTCCTCGACGCGATGCCGTTCATCGGCTTCTCGGAGCAGGGCGTGGACTACATCCACGCGCTTCTGAACGGCTACGAGGACCCGCCGGCCGGCAAGGAGATTCCGGCAGGGACCTACTACAACAAGTATTACGCCGGTCACCTGATCGCGATGCCGAAGCCGATCAGCGACGGGCAGGTGACGTACGCCAAGAACGACAAGGGTGAGCCGGTGGTGCCGGAGACCACCGAGCAGTATTCGAAAGACGTCGCGGCGTTCATGGCCTGGGCGGCCGAGCCCCACATGATGGCGCGCAAGGCCCTCGGCCTGCGGGTGATCCTGTTCCTGCTCGTGCTCTCCGGCCTGCTCTACTACGTGAAGAAGAAGATCTGGGCGAAGGTCGGCGGCGAGGTCCACGGTCTCCAGCCCGAGCTGCACAAGACCTACTGAGCAAGTCTCGCTGACCAAGTCTCGCTGACCAAGTCTCGCTGACCAAGTCTCGCTGACCAAGCCCCGCTGACAAAGTCTCGCTGACCAAGTCTCGCTGACAAAGTCCCGGCGGTCTGGATGGACCCGCCGGCCCTTCGTTGACACGACCCGCGCCGGCGCCCCAAGGAGGGGCGACCGGCGCGAACTTTTGGAGATGGGGATGACGGCAGCGGTGCTCGGCGTGATGGGCGGGTCCGGGGTCTATGACCTGCCCGGCCTGGAGGATGTCCGCGAGGAGCGGATCGAGTCTCCCTGGGGCGAGCCCTCGGACGCCCTGCGCATCGGCCGCATCGGCGAGACCAAGGTGGTGTTCCTCGCCCGCCACGGGCGAGGCCACCGCTTCTCGCCCTCCGGCATCAATTATCGGGCGAATATCGACATCCTGAAGCGGGCTGGGGTCACGGACCTCGTCTCGCTGTCGGCTTGCGGCTCGTTCAAGGCGGAGCTGCATCCCGGCCTCTTCGTCCTCGTCGACCAGTTCGTCGACCGGACCCACGGCCGCGCCGCGTCCTTCTTCGGCGACGGCTGCGTCGCCCACGTCTCCCTGGCCCACCCGATCGGTCCCGCCTTGCAGGGCCGCATCGCCGAGGCGGCGCAGGCCGAGGACATCGCCGTCCATCGCGGCGGGACCTATGTCTGCATGGAGGGGCCGCAATTCTCGACCTACGCGGAATCCACCACCTACAAGGCCCTCGGCTACGACGTCATCGGCATGACCAACATGCCGGAGGCCAAGCTCGCCCGCGAGGCCGAGATTACCTACGCGACCATCGCCATGGTGACCGACTTCGATTGCTGGCACCCGACCCACGAGGCGGTGGACGTGGCCGCCGTGGTGGCGGTGGCGCGCGCCAATGCCGACAAGGCCGCTCGGCTCGTCGCCCGTCTCGCCCGCGACTTCCCGGCCGAGCGCGCGGCCTGTCCGGCGGGCACCGAGCGGGCCCTCGACGGCGCCATCATGACCGCCCCGGCGCAGCGCGATCCGGCCCTGCTGGCCAAGCTCGATGCCGTGGCCGGACGAGTCCTCTCCGCCTGACGTGATCGGCGCGCCGGTGGATTCGGCACCTGGCGCCCTTCACGGGGGCCGGTCTTCGCACTAGAAGGCGGGTTCCTCTCGAAGAACCGGAACCGATCAGTGACCCAAGAGGCCAGGCGCTTCGCCAGCATCAGCCGCAAGACGGCGGAAACCGACGTCCGCGTCTCGGTCGATCTCGACGGAACCGGACGCGCGGCTGTCTCGACCGGCGTCGGTTTCTTCGATCACATGCTCGAACTGTTCGCCCGCCACGGCCTGTTCGACCTCGACGTCGCGGTGTCCGGCGATCTCCACGTCGACCATCACCACACGGTGGAGGACACCGGCATCGCCCTTGGGCAGGCGGTTGCGCAGGCCCTGGCCGACAAGCGCGGCATCGCCCGGTACGCGGACATCCACCTGCCCATGGACGAGACGCTGACCCGCGTCGCCATCGACATTTCCGGCCGCCCGTTCCTGGTGTTCCGCACCGAGTTCCGGGTCGAGAAGATCGGGCAGTTCGACACCGAACTGGTGCGCGAGTGGTTCCAGGCCTTCGCCATGAATGCCGGCCTCACCCTGCATGTCGAGACGCTGTACGGTGACAACGCCCACCACATCGCCGAAAGCTGCTTCAAGGGCTTGGCCCGCGCCTTGCGCCAGGCGGTGGCGATCGATCCCCGCGAGGGTGGTCGGGTTCCCTCCACGAAGGGATCGCTCTGATCCGCCTCGGGGCGGCTCGGCAGGGAGGATGCGAGACGTGATGCGCACCTATACGTTGCACCCGGAGCGGGACGCCCTGGCCGGCGAGGCTTACGGCCTCGAACGCGCGCACCTGGTGCCGGACGGCTTCTCCTGGCCGGCCTTTGCCTTCGGACCCCTGTGGTTCTTCTTCCACCGTCTCTGGCTCGCGGGCCTCGGCGTGCTGGTACTCCTCGCCGGCGTGGCGCTCGGTGGACGCCTCCTCGGCCTGACGCCGGTGGCGGCGTCGATCATCGCGCTCTTGGTCTCGATCCTGATCGGCCTCGAAGCCTCCTCCCTGCGGCGCTGGACCTATGCCCGGGTCGGGCAACCGGTCCGGGATGCGGTGATCGCCGCGAGCACCGAGGAAGCCGAGATGAAGGCCTCCGCCCGCTGGCTGGAAGGCGCGCCCCCCGCACGGCCGTCCTCGGCCCCCTCTGGCGGACTCGCTGTCCCACCGAGCGATCTCGCCATCGGCATGTTCCCCTTCAGCGAGACGCGCCGGTGAGCGTCGAGACCGTCGCCATCATCGATTACGGCTCGGGCAATCTGCACTCCGCCGCCAAGGCCTTCGAGCGCGCCGCGCGCGAGGCCGGCCTGGATGCGACGCGGATCGTCCTGACCGACGAGGCCGAGACCGTCGCGCGGGCCGACCGGGTGGTTCTGCCCGGCGTCGGCGCCTACGCCGATTGCCGCCGTGGCCTCGACGCCGTGCCGGGCATGGTGGAGGCGATGACCCATGCGGCGCATGCGCGGGGTCGCCCCTTCCTCGGCATCTGCGTCGGCATGCAACTCCTCGCGACGCGCGGCCTCGAATACGACACGACGCCGGGCCTCGGCTGGATTCCCGGCGATGTCGGACCGATTCAGCCGTCCGATCCAGGCCTCAAGGTGCCGCATATGGGCTGGAACACCCTGCAGGTGGACCGCGAGCACGCGCTGCTGGCCGATATCCCCACCGGCGAGCGAGGCCTGCACGCCTACTTCGTGCACAGCTACGCGCTGTCGCCGGAGCGGTCCGAGGACCGGGTCGCCCATAGCGATTACGGTGGCGCGGTGACCGCGATGGTGGCGCGCGACAACGTCGCCGGCACCCAGTTCCATCCGGAGAAGAGCCAGCACCTCGGCCTTGCGCTCCTCGCCAACTTCCTGCGCTGGCACCCCTGAGACCCGCACCCCACTTTTGAACCGTCCACCCGAAAGCGAACCGACGCGTGATCCTGTTCCCGGCCATCGATCTCAAGGAAGGACGCTGCGTCCGCCTCGTCCAGGGCGACATGGCCCAGGCCATCGTGTTCAGCGATGACCCGGCCGCGCAGGCCGCCGTCTTCGAGGAACAGGGCTTCTCCTGGCTGCATGTGGTCGATCTCGACGGCGCTTTCGCGGGCGCCCCGATGAACGCCGACGCCGTCGACGCGATCCTGGCCCGCACCAAGTTGCCGGTGCAACTTGGCGGCGGGATCCGCGAGATGCGTACGCTGGAGGCCTGGATCGCCAAGGGCGTCAGCCGCGTCATCATCGGCACCGCCGCCGTGCGCGATCCCGCCTTCGTGCGCGAGGCGGCCCGTCTCTATCCGGGCAAGATCGCGGTCGGCATCGACGCCAAGGACGGCCGCGTCGCGGTCGAAGGCTGGGCGACCACCTCCAGCATGACGGCGGAGGAACTCGGTCGCCGGTTCGAGGATGCCGGCGTCGCGGCCATCATCTACACCGACATCGCCCGTGACGGCATCCTGAAGGGCCTCAACATCGAGATGACCCTCGGCCTCGCCCGCGCCGTCACCATCCCGGTGATCGCGTCCGGCGGCCTCGCCTCGATCGAGGATGTCCACCGCATCCTGGAGCCGGATTGCGCGCTGCTCGCCGGCGCCATCACGGGCCGCGCCCTCTACGACGGCCGCATCGATCCGCGTGAGGCCCTGGCGGCGATCCGGCGCGCCACCGGCGCGGCCGATGCCGGTCCGGCGGCCTGATCCGGTTCGAGGACTCCCGTGCTCAAGACCCGCATCATCCCCTGCCTTGACGTCAAGGACGGTCGCGTCGTGAAAGGCGTGCAGTTCCTCGAACTGCGCGATGCCGGCGATCCGGTCGAGGCCGCCAAGGCCTATGACGCGGCCGGAGCCGACGAACTCTGCTTCCTCGACATCACCGCGAGCCACGAGGATCGCGGCACGCTGCTCGACGTGGTCAGCCGCACCGCCGAGGCCTGCTTCATGCCGCTCACCGTCGGTGGGGGCATCCGCACGGTGGCGGATATCCGCACGCTGCTGCTGGCCGGGGCCGACAAGGTCTCGATCAACACCGCGGCGGTCAACGATCCCGATTTCGTGGCGCGCGGGGCGGAGAAGTTCGGCAGCCAATGCATCGTCGTGGCGATCGATGCCAAGCGCACCTCCGCGCCCGACGCGCCGCCGCAATGGCAGATCTTCACCCATGGCGGACGCAAACCGACCGGCATCGACGCCATCGCCTTCGCCCGCACCGTGACCGCCCGCGGCGCCGGAGAATTGCTGGTGACCTCGATGGATCGGGACGGGATGCGCTCCGGCTACGACATCGGCCTGACCCGGGCCATCGCCGACGCCGTCTCGGTGCCGGTCATCGCCTCCGGCGGCGTCGGTGGTCTCGACGATCTGGTGGCGGGCGTGCGCGATGGCGGCGCCAGCGCGGTCCTGGCCGCCTCGATCTTCCATTTCGGGCAGCACACCGTTTCCGAGGCCAAGGCCCACATGGCCGCGGCCGGCCTTTCCATGCGCCTCGATCCCTGAGGCCGAGTTGTCGCAGCCCTTGCGTCATGATCCATCGTGCCGCACGCTTGGTTGCATGGCACGATAAGCCCGGTTCGCCGGGATCAGGATGGTATGACCCAATTTACTCTCAGCGACCTCGAAGCCCTGGTCGCGGACCGTGCGGCGGCCTCCCCCGAGACGTCCTACACCGCAAAGCTCCTCTCCGGTGGCCCCGCCCGGGCTGCCAAGAAACTCGGCGAGGAGGCTGTCGAGGCCGCGATCGCCGCGGTCCAGGGTGATCGCGCAGGCCTCGTCAGCGAATCGGCGGACGTGCTCTATCACCTCCTGGTTGTGCTACGCGGGGGCGGCATCGCCCTCGACGAGGTCCTGGCGGAATTGCAGCGGCGGACGGTCCAGAGCGGGATCGCCGAGAAGGCCGCACGGAGGCCCGCGTGAACGCCGAGCCCCCCATGCCGATGGGCCGGCCCGAACGTCCCGCCATTCGGGGACAGAATCCGGTGATGGGTCACGACCCGGTGACCGGCGAGGGCTCCGAGCGGCTCTCGCCCTATCGCCTGTTCAACCGCGAGGAATGGGCGCAGCTGCGCGCCGACACCCCGCTGACCCTGGCCGCCGAGGAAGTGGCCCGGCTCCAATCTCTCAACGATCCGATCTCGGTGGAGGAGGTCGAGGCGATCTATCTGCCGCTGTCGCGGTTGCTCTCGCTCTACGTCGCGGCGACGCAGGGGCTGTTCAAGGCGACCCAGCGCTTCCTGCTGGCCGAGCACGAGACCAAAGTGCCCTACATCATCGGCCTCGCCGGTTCGGTCGCGGTCGGCAAATCGACCTCGGCCCGCGTGCTGGCGGCGCTCCTGGCGCGCTGGCCCAACACCCCGAAGGTCGACCTCATCACCACCGACGGCTTTCTCCTGCCGAATGCCGAGCTGAAGCGCATGGGCGCGATGGAGCGCAAGGGCTTCCCGGAAAGCTACGACACCGCCGCGCTGCTGCGCTTCCTCACCGACATCAAGGCCGGCAAGAAGCGCGTGGCCGCCCCGCTATACTCGCACCTCGTCTACGATGTGGTGCAGGGCGAGGAGCGGATCATCGAATCGCCCGACATCCTTATCGTCGAGGGTCTGAACGTGCTCCAGCCCGCGCGCCTGCCGCGCGACGGCACCGCGATCCCGTTCGTGTCCGACTTCTTCGACTTCTCGATCTATCTCGACGGCCACGAGGACGACCTGCATCGCTGGTACGTCAACCGCTTCCTGCGCCTGCGCCAGACCGCCTTCCGCGATCCGCTGTCCTACTTCCGCAAGTATGCCGAGGTGACGGAGGCGGAGGCGATCGAGATCGCCGACACCCTGTGGACGACGATCAACCTGCCCAACCTGCGCGACAACATCCTGCCGACCCGCCAGCGGGCCAGCCTGATCCTCGCCAAGGGGGCGAGCCACCGCATCGAGACGGTGGCCCTGCGCCGGCTCTGATAACGGCGCGCGATCAACCGGTCATCCCAGCGGATAGGCCGCCTCGACCACGTAGGGGCCGCCGCCCTTCGACTCGCGCGCCGAGAACAGTGCGACCCGCTCCACCGTGAAGGTCAGCGGCGTGAACAATCCGCGCTCACCGAGATAGGCGGCGACATCCTCCGCGCCGGCCTCGCGGCGCAGGCGCGCCAGGGTGACGTGGGGCGTGAATTTTCGTCGCTCGGCTTCGGCCCCCGCCTGGCGGGCGAGGCGCTCGTGCTCGGCCTGGAGATCGCCGAGTTCAGCATTCGGCGCCACCGTGGCGAGGATCGCCCGGGGCTTGTCGCCCCCGAAACTCGCCAATCCGTCGAGGGTGACGGCGAAGGGCGCCCGGGGCCGCGCCTCGGCCAGCCGCGCGTGCAGGGCTTCGGCGATCTCGACCTCGACGTCGCCGAGGAACCGCAGGGTGACGTGATAATCGGATGGCTCGATCCAACGGCTGCCGCGCAGGGCACCGCGCTTGAGGGATAGCGCCTCGGCGACGTCCGGCGGGATCTCCAGCCCGGTGAACAGGCGGGGCACGGCCTCAGCGCCCCTGCGGCGTCAGGCGATCGAGGAAGCTCTCGACCGTGGGCAGGATGCCGGCCACGATGGCCTGCACCCCCTTGGCGTTCGGGTGCAGGCCGTCATCGAGGTGGGCCTGCCGATCGCCCAGGATGCTCTCGAGGAAGAACGGGTAGAGGACGAGGCCGTAGCTCTTGGCGAGGTCCGGATAGATCGCATCGAAGCGCGCCACGTAATCCGGCCCGAGATTGGGTGCGGCCTTCATGCCCGCGAGGAGGACCGGGATTCCGCGCGCTTTCAGCCGGGCGATCATTGCGTCGAGGGCCTTGCGGGTTACGGCCGGATCGGTGCCGCGCAGCATGTCGTTGGCGCCGAGTTCCAGGATGACCCCGTCCGTCCCGTCCGGGATCGACCAGTCGAGGCGGTCGAGCCCGCCCGTGGTGGTGTCGCCCGAGACGCCCGCATTGGCGATCGAGACGGCGCGACCGCGGGCCTTCAAGGCCCGTTCCAGCACGGCCGGGAAGGCGGCATCCGAGGGCAGGCGGTATCCGGCCGTGAGGCTGTCGCCGAAGGCCACGAGCTTCACGGGGGGCGTGTCGGCGGCGGCGCGTGCGGGCGTATCGCCCGGCCCGAGTGCGGCAAAGAGCGTCATCAGGGCCGCGAGGCCGAGACCGGCATGGCGCGCCGCTTGCGCCCGGACCATATCGGCGAGACGTGAGACTCCACACAGACCCATTCGATCACAACCCCGACCCTCGGTTCACCATGACCTCAGTTGCCCACAGATCGGTCGCCCGTTGAAGTCCGACAAGCCCACGGCGCCGACGGCGCGGACCATCGCCCTCTCCGACATCGACCTAAGCCTCGGCCGCGGCGCGGCGCGCGTCCACGTCCTGCGCGGAATCTCCCTCGACGTGGCGCCCGGTGAGGCGGTTGGCCTGGTCGGCCCGTCCGGATCGGGCAAGTCGACCCTCCTGATGGTGATGGCGGGGCTGGAGCGGCCCGATGCGGGTCGCATCGTCGTGGAGGGCACGGATCTCGGCACCCTCGACGAGGACGCCCTGGCGCGCTTTCGCGGGCGTCGCATCGGCATCGTGTTCCAGGCCTTCCACCTGGTGCCGACCATGACGGCCCTGGAGAACGTGGCCCTACCCCTCGAACTCGCCGACCAGCCCGACGCCCATCGCCGGGCCCAGGCCGAGCTGGAGGCGGTCGGCCTCGGCCACCGGCTGCACCATTACCCGGCCCAGCTCTCCGGCGGCGAGCAGCAGCGGGTCGCCATCGCGCGCGCCATCGCGCCGAACCCGGCGATCCTCGTGGCCGACGAGCCGACGGGCAATCTCGACGAGGCGACCGGTCGGCAGATCGTCGACCTGCTATTCGCCCTCAAGCGGGACCGCGGCGCCACCCTCGTGCTGGTCACGCACGATCCCGGCCTCGCGCGCCTATGCGACCGCACCGTCCGCCTGCGCTCCGGCCGGGTGGAAGCGCCGGCGCCGGTCCAGGCCTGATCCGATGCACGGCACCCTTCCCGAAACCGCGACGCCCCGGCGGGCCGGCCCCCGCATCCCGCTCACCCTGCGGCTCGCCCTGCGCGAATTGCGCGGCGGTCTCGCGGGCTTCACCGTCTTTCTCGCCTGCATCGCGCTCGGCGTCGCCGCCATCGCGGGCGTCGCCTCGATCTCGCGCTCGCTGACCGACGGGCTCGGCCGCGAGGGCGCCCGCATCCTCGGCGGCGACCTCACCTACAGCCTGATCAACCGGGAGGCGACGCCCGAGGAGCGGGCTGCCCTCGACGCCCAGGGCAGGGTCTCCGTGGTGACCACCCTGCGGGCGATGGCGGTGGCGGGCGAGACCGGTGCCGCCCTGGTCGAGCTGAAGGCGGTCGGCGCCGATTATCCCAGCGCCGGCGACCTCGTCACCGATCCGGCCGAGCCCCTGGCGGATCTGCTGGCCGAGCGCGACGGCGCCGCCGGTGCGGTGGCGGACCCCGTGCTGCTGACGCGCCTCGACCTCAAGGTCGGCGACCGGATCACCATCGCGGGCAAGCCCTTCGCGATTCGGGCCACCCTGGTGTCAGAGCCCGACCGCATCGCCAACGGCATCGGCTTCGGGCCGCGCGTGCTGATCTCGCACGCGGCGCTCGCGGCTTCGGACCTGATCCGGCCCGGCAGCCTCAATCGCTGGAGCTACCGCCTGCAGGTTCCGAACGTCGCCGATGCCGAACTCGACACCCGCGTCGCCGCCATCGCCAAGGCGGCCCCGGATGCCGGCTGGGAGATGCGGGCGCGGACCAATGCGGACCCGCGCTTCGCCAAGAGCATCGAGCGTTTCACCCAGTTCCTGACCCTGGTCGGGCTCACCGCGCTCATCGTCGGCGGCGTCGGCGTCGCCAATGCGGTCGCGGCCTTCGTCGAGCGCAAGCGCGGCGCCATCGCCACCCTGAAGAGCGTCGGCGCGCCGGGCGGGCAGGTCGTCGTTCTCTATCTCACCCAGGTCCTGCTGATCGCCGCCCTCGGCATCGCGATCGGGCTGGCGGTCGGCGCGGCGCTGCCTTTCGGCCTCGACGCCGTGTTCCACGATGCCCTGCCGCTGCCCCTCAATCCGACGCTGGCGCCGGGCGAACTGGCCCTGGCGGCGGCCTACGGCTTCCTGACCGCGCTCGCCTTCGCGATCCTGCCCCTCGGCCGCGCCCACGACATCCCGGTCTCGGGCCTGTTCCGCGACGTGGTCGATCCGGGCTCGATCCGGACGCGGCTGCGCTATCGCCTCATCCTGGGCGCGGCCCTGGCCGGGCTCGTCGCCCTGGCCCTGGTCACCGCCTTCGACCGGCGTCTGGCGCTGATCTTCATCGTCGCCGCCGGGCTCGCCTTCGGGCTACTGCGCCTCGTCGCCGTCGGGCTGATGGCGCTCGCCCGCCGCCTGCCGCGCCCGCGTCGGGCCGCCCCCCGGATGGCGCTCGCCAACCTGCATCGCCCGGGGGCGCTCACCCCCGCCATCGTGCTCTCCCTCGGCCTCGGCGTGACCCTCCTGGTCACCCTGAGCCTGATCGACGCCAACGTGCGGCGCACGCTCACCAACTCCCTGCCGGCCAAGGCCCCGAACCTGTTCTTCCTCGACATCCCGTCCAGCGACGCGGATGCGTTCCACGGCTTCCTCGGCGCACAGGCCCCGGGCGCCAAGATCGAGCGGGTGCCGATGATGCGCGGGCGGATCACCGCCCTGAACGGCGTCCCGGCGGGCGAGATCAAGCCGCCGGAGGATGCCGCCTGGGTCCTCGACGGCGATCGGGGCATCACCTACGCGGAGGATCTGCCCGAGGGCTCCTCCCTGGTCTCCGGCACGTGGTGGAATGCCGAGGAGGCGCGGACGCCGCTGGTCTCGTTCGATGCCGAACTGGCGGGCAAGCTCGATCTCAAGGTCGGCAGCACCGTGACGGTCAACGTCCTCGGGCGCACCCTGACGGCGAAGATCGCCAACCTGCGCAAGGTCGAATGGCGCTCGCTCGGCATCAACTTCGTCATGGTGTTCACGCCCGGCACCTTCCGGGGGGCGCCGCATTCCGACCTCGCCACCCTGACCCTGCCCAACGGGCCGGACGCGAAGGCCGAGGCCACCATCCTGCGGGATGTCGCCCGGGCCTATCCCTCCGTCACCAGCGTGCGGGTGAAGGAGGCGCTGGAGGCCGTCAGCGACATCGTCGCCAAGCTGGTCCTGGCCATCCGTGGCGCCAGCGGCATCGCCGTGGTGGCCAGCCTGTTCGTGCTGGCGGGTGCGCTGGCGGCGGGCCACCGCGCCCGGCTCTACGATGCCGTCGTGCTCAAGACCCTGGGCGCCACCCGGTCCCGCCTGCTCGCGGCCTACACCCTCGAATACGGCGCCCTCGGGCTGGCGACGGCGATCTTCGGTCTCGCCGCCGGCACCCTTGCCGGCTGGGTGATCGTCACCCGCGTGATGAAGCTCGAGTTCACCCTCGACCTGTCGGGCGCGATCGTGGCCGCCGCGCTGGCGGTGGCCTTCGCGATCGTCCTCGGCCTCGCCGGCACCTGGCGCATCCTCGGCCAGAAGCCGGCGCCCTACCTGCGCCAGTTCTGAGGCACCGGGCTCACAGCACCTCGATGCCGGCGGTTCCACCCTCGGCATAGCGGGCACCGGCGACGGCGCCGGGATCGAACAGGGCGTCGAGTTCGGCGATCTCGGCCGGCGTCAGCGCGAGGTCCATCGCCGCGGCGTTCTCGGCCAGTCGGACCGCCCGCCGGGTGCCCGGGATCGGGACCACGCCCGGCGCCCGGTCGACGAGCCACGCGAGGGCGATCTGCCCCGCACCGGCGCCCCGGCGCGCCGCGATGGCCCCGAGCCCGTCCAGCAGGCCCTGGTTCCGGGCCAGCGCATCGGCCTGGAAGCGCGGATTGCCCCGGCGGAAATCGTCCGCCGCGAGTCCGGCCGTGTCGAGGCCGCCGGTGAGGAAGCCGCGTCCGAGCGGCGAGTAGGCCACGAAGGTGACGCCGAGTTCGCGGCAGGTCTCCAGCATCCCGTCCTCGGGCGCCCGGCTCCACAGGGAATATTCGCTCTGCACCGCCGCGATGGGGTGGATCGCGTGGGCGGCCCGCAGAGTTTCGGGCGAGACTTCGGACAGGCCGAGCCCCCGCACCTTGCCCTGCTCCACCAGCCGCGCCATCGCGCCCACCATCTCGGCCAGCGGGGTCTCCGGATTGCGGCGATGGCAATAATAGAGGTCGATGGTCTCGACGCCGAGGCGAGTCAGGGAGGCCTCGCAGGCGGGGGCGATGTAGGCCGGCGTATTGTCGATGCGCCGCTCGGTGCTGTCGGGCGGGCGCACGATGGCGAACTTGGTGGCGAGAACCACCCGGTCGCGCCGGCCCTTCAGGAAGCGGCCCAGCAGGGTCTCGTTGTGGCCGAGGCCGTAGGTGTCGGCGGTGTCGAGAAAATCGTAGCCGCGATCGAGCGCCGCCGCGAGGACCGCGAGGGATTCCGTCTCGTCGGACGGACCATAGAACTCCGACATGCCCATGCAGCCGAGGCCCGGGACGGAGACGGTGAGGCCGGTCTGGCCGAGGGGTTGCTGTCGCATGGGCGGCTCCTGGATTCGGGTTTCGCCCCCGCGATGTGCCATGCGGGACCTGCGGCGATAAGATCGACCCGCCCTGACGAACCGTTGAGCGAGATTCATCAATGCAGCGCAGCGATCTCGCCGACCTCACGGTGTTCGCCGCCATCGCACGGAATGGCAGCTTCCGCCGGGCGGCCCTCGAACTCGGCGTCTCGACTTCGGCGCTGAGCCACGCCCTCCGAGGCCTGGAGACCCGGATGGGCGTGCGGCTGCTCCATCGCACCACCCGGAGCGTCGCTCCGACCGAGGCGGGAGCGGCGCTGCTCACCCGGATCGGGCCGGCCCTGGCCGAGATCGCCGAGGCGGTGGGGGCGGCAGGAGCGTTCCGGGCGACGCTCGGGGGCGCCCTGCGGATCAATGCCCCGCGCTCGGCCTGTCGCTTCGTCCTGATGCCGCTGGTGGCGCGCTACCTCGCCCGTCATCCGGCTGTCCGCGTCGAGGTCGTGGCCGACGATGCCATGACCGATGTGGTCGCCGGCGGCTTCGATGCCGGGGTGCGCTTCGGCGAGCACCTTGCCGGCGACATGATCGCGGTGGCGCTCGGCGGGGCGCAGCGCTTCGCCGTGGTGGGGTCCCCCGACTACCTCGCCGGGCGTTCGCACCCGGAAGGTCCGGACGATCTTGGCCGGCACCTCTGCATCCGGCAGCGCTTTCCGGGCGGGGCGATCTATCGCTGGGAGCTGGAGAAGGAGGGGCGGGCGGTGGCGGTCTCCGTCGACGGACCGCTCATCGTCAACGACCAGGAGATGATCGTGCAGGCGGCCCTCGCGGGGCTCGGACTCGGACTGGTCTTCGAGGAGAGCGTCGTCGAGCACCTGGCGTCCGGTCGGCTGGTCCGCCTGATGCCCGACTGGTGCCCGAGTTTCCCCGGGCTGTTCCTGTATTATGCCGGCCGGCGCCAGATCCCGCCGCCGCTCCAGGCCTTTATCGATCTGGTGCGCCGCCCCGAGCCCGACCTCACGGCCATACCTTGATCGCCAGGGTCCGCCGCAGGAGGTCGCGGTCGGAGGTGATGGTACAGCCCTCGGTGCGCAGGGTGACGTAGGTCAGGATAGCGCGATCGCCGGTATCGTCGAAGTTGCGCCCCTGCGCGTCCGGATCGAGCAGCGACGGATAGGCGATCAGGCCGCCGGGCGCCCGGCAGGGATCGTCGTAGAGAGTCGCACCCGCCAGCAGCAGCCGGGGCTGGTCCCAGGCCAGGAGGTCGCGGGAGGTGGTCCAGTAGAAGCCCGATTGCGGAAAGCCCTCGCCGGCCTTGGCCATGAAGACCGCGATCCAGGCGCCGCTGGCCCGGTGCCGCACCACCGCGCCGACCGGGGTCGGAAACGGCGCGATCGGCGCGCAGGTGGCCGGCCGCTTGGGCGGCTTCGCATACGGATCGGGGAAGGCGGCGGTGAAGCCGGTTCCGGTCCAGGCCCGCCACAGCGTCGGGTCGGCGGGATTGTCCGAACGGAACAGACAGACCCCGGCCGATTGGTCGCTGCCCGGCAGGCGCCATCCGGTCGTGGAGGCCAGGAAATAGCGCCACCTTCCGTCGCCGACGATGTTCGAGGGATTGAAGAAGCCGCGATGGCGACCCTGGTCGACCTCCTGCCGGAAGGGCGCGCCGGCCACCACCACCGGGGGACTCGCCCGGGTGAAGCTGCGCCCGCCATCCGGCGACGTCGCCGCGATCACGCTGTTGTACCAGCATTCCAGGTAGACCGCGGAACGGCAGCGGCCCGGATGCTCGTTGGCCCTGTACTCGTGATGGACCAGAGCGGCGACGCGGCGCCCGTCCTCGGTCCAGGTGGCGGTGATCCAGGAGGCGTCGTCATAGGCGGCGGGATCGGCCTGACCGCCGGAATCCAGCACCACCGTGCAGTCGAGTTTGAGCGCATCCAGGCTCGGGCCGCGGAAGGCACGGTTGCGGTAGTGCATCCCGAACAGCGCCACCGCCCCGGACGCGTCGCGAAACGCCCTTGCCGAGGCATCCGGCACGTCGTCCCCGTCGCAGGCGTCGCGGGTCGCCTTGAACATCACCACCGGAGGCCCGACCAGCGTCAGAGCCGAGACCGGCGGCTCGGGCGCCGCCTGCGCGGTCCCCGCGCCGAGCAGCCAGCCGAGGGCGAGAACCGGCCCGAGGGCGGCGAGGCGGGACGGGCGCGTCATCGGGGAAGCCTGGACATCGGACCAGGATTGGGTTTTGAACCGTTACAGTCTGCTTGTCCCGGCATCGGCGGCTCCGAGCTTATCCACACCGACGCCCATTTCTCGCGAAAGCCCCCCATGTTGATCCTCATTCTCGGCCTCGTGCTGTTTCTCGGCACGCACGCCTTCTCCATGGCGCGGACCAAGCGGGCCGAGGTCGTCGGCCAGGTCGGGGAGGGGCGCTTCAAGCTGGCCTACACCCTGGCCTCCCTCCTCGGGCTGGTGCTGATAGCCTACGGCTTCCACCTCTACCGCGAATCCGGCTACATCGCCGTCTGGGACCCGCCGGTCTGGACCCGCCACCTGTCCCTGCTGCTGACGGCGCTCGCCTTCATCGTGCTCGCCTCCGCCTACCTGCCGGGGCATATCCGCGCCAAGGCCAAGCACCCGATGCTGCTGGCGGTGAAGATCTGGGCCACCGCCCACCTCCTCGCCAACGGCGACCTCGGCTCGATCCTGCTGTTCGGCAGCTTCCTCGCCTGGGCCGTGGTGGCCCGCATCAGCGCCAAGCGCCGGGCGCTCTCGGCCGGTGCGATCGCGGCCCAGCACGGCGGCCCGGTGGCGGCGCCCGCCGGCTGGCGCAACGACGCGCTCGCGGTGGTCGTCGGCCTCGGCGTCTGGTTCGTGTTCGGGAAGTACCTGCATCCGCTGCTGATCGGCGTCGCCGCCTGGCCGGGCCAGGCCTGAGCCGTTTCGAAGCCGGTCGCCAAGGGCCTGCGCCTGTGCTAGGCGCAGGCCTTCCACTTTCTTGAGCGGCCGCCGGGGTTTCGGGCGGCGTGAGACGACATGGCCGAAAACAACGAGTTCATCCGCGAGGTCAACGAGGACTATCGCCGCGATCAGGTCGCCGAGATCTGGCGCCGCTATAGCGGCGTGATCATCGCCCTGGCGATTCTCGTCGTGGCCGGCGTGGGCGGATGGCGCTACTGGCAGCACGACCAGCGCGTGCGCGCCGAGGCCGCCTCCGAGCGCTTCGAGGTCGCCAACCGCCTCGCCCGCGAGGGCAAGTCTACGGAGGCCGACAAGGCGTTCGAGGCGATCGAGAGCGATGCGCCCGCCGGCTATGCCCTTCTGGCCCGGTTCCGCTCGGCGGCCGAGACCGGCAAGACCGATGCGAAGGCCGGTGCCGCCGAGTACGACGCCCTCGCCAACGACACCTCGGTCAGCACCGGCCTGCGCGATCTCGCGCGCCTGCGCTCCGCCCTGCTGCGGCTCGATGGCACCGACCCCGATGCCGCGCTGGGCACCCTCCAGGGCCTCGCCGCGCCGAACGCCCCGTTCCGCCACACCGCCCGCGAGATGCTCGGCCTCGTCGCGCTGAAGCGTGGCGATTACGAGGGCGCCGGCCGCTGGTTCGACCAGATCAACGCCGATTCCCAGACGCCGCAGAACCTGCGCCAGCGCATCGAAGTCTACGCGGCCTTGGTGGCTGGCGGACCCGTCACCGTGACGGCGGCGGCTCCGGCCGCGCCGGCCGCTCCCCCACCCGTCACGCGCTGAGCCCTCGACCCGCTTCTCACGTACGCCTGATCGAAACGAGCACACCATGGATATGCCGACCGTCGCGATCGTCGGACGGCCGAACGTCGGCAAGTCGACCCTGTTCAACCGCCTCGTGGGCAAGAAGCTCGCGCTGGTGGACGACCGCCCCGGCGTGACCCGCGACCGGCGCGAGGGCGACGTCAATTTCGGTGGTCTCGTCTTCCGCATCATCGACACCGCCGGCCTCGAAGAGGCCGATCCGGGTTCGCTGCTCGGCCGCATGCGCGCCCAGACCGAAGCGGCGATCCTCGAAGCCGACGTGGTGCTGTTCGTGATCGACGCCCGCGCGGGCGTGCTTCCGGCCGACCAGCCCTTCGCCGACATGGTGCGCCGGGCCGGCTGCCCCGTCATCCTCATCGCCAACAAGGCGGAGGGCGGCGCCGGCATGTCCGGCGCCTACGAGGCGTTCTCCCTCGGGCTCGGCGACCCGATACCGTTCTCGGCCGAGCACGGCGAGGGCACCGGCGAACTGCACGACGCGCTGATCGAGGCGCTTCCCAAGCTCGACGACGAGGACGAGGCATACGACGACGATCCGTCGAACCGCTCGCTCAAGGTCGCCATCGTGGGCCGGCCCAATGCGGGCAAGTCGACCCTGATCAACCGGATGCTCGGCGAGGATCGTCTGCTGGTCGGACCCGAAGCCGGCATCACCCGCGATTCGATCTCTCTCGACTGGGAATGGCGCGGCCGCCGGATCAAGCTGCACGACACCGCCGGCATGCGCCGTAAGGCCCGCATCGACGACAAGCTCGAGAAGCTCGCGGTGACCGACGGCCTGCGCGCCGTGCGCTTCGCCGAGGTGGTGGTGGTGCTCCTCGACGCCACGATTCCGTTCGAGAAGCAGGACCTGACCATCGTCGACCTGATCGAGAGCGAGGGCCGCGCCCTGGTGATCGGGCTGAACAAGTGGGATCTCGTCGCCGACCAGAACGGCCTGCTCAAGAAGCTGCGCGAGGATTGCACCCGCCTGCTGCCGCAGGTGCGCGGCGTCGCCGTGGTGCCGCTCTCCGGCCTCGCCGGCGAGGGCATCGACAAGCTGATGCAGGCCGTGACGAACGCCGAGGAGATCTGGAGCACCCGCGTCTCCACCTCGCGGATCAACGACTGGCTGAGCGCCGCCACCCAGCGCAATCCACCCCCGGCGGTGTCGGGCCGCCGGATCAAGATCCGCTACGCCACCCAGGTGAAAGCGCGCCCGCCGCACTTCGCCCTGTTCGGCAATCAGCTCGACGGCCTGCCGAAATCCTACACCCGCTACCTCGTCAACGCCCTGCGCGAGGCCTTCGAATTGCCGGGCACGCCGATCCGGCTGTCGCTGCGAACTTCGAAAAACCCGTTCGACCGCGAGAACAAGGGCTGAGGACAGGGGTCACGGCGGCCCACACGTCGTCTCCGCCAGCCAGTCCACCACCGCGTCGAGGGCCTGCCGGTTCGAGGTGTCGCCGTTGCGGGTGGCCTCGAAGGTGGCGACCTGTCGCTCGGCGCTGGTGCCGTGATCGAGGATGCGGCGGGCCTGCGCCACCTCCGCTTCGCAGTGAAGCGCGGCGGCGTCCTCGGCGATGAGGGTCAGCAGCGTGTCCAAAGCCTGGGCGAAGGGCACGGCCTCCTCGCTCGCCTCGTCGATCAGCTCGGCCTCGGTGCCGCTGCGCTGGGCGCGCCACAGGTTCTCCTGCGCCAGCGCGCGCGAGACGCCGTCGAGGCCGGCATTCAGCTCCGGCCGACGCACGACGAGCCGCACGAGGCAGCGATAGAGCGCCGCGATGGCGAGGGCGTCGTCCAGGCGGGTGCAGGAATCGGCGATCCGCAATTCGAGCGTCGGGAACTTGATCGAGGGACGAAGCGACCACCACAGGAAGCTGGCATCCTGGATCGAGCCGGCCTGGGTCATGATCCGCACGTAGCGCGCATAGGCGGCCGGGTCGGCGAACAGCTCCGGCAGCCCGGTGCGGGGCAACTCGCCGAAGGCGCTGAGGCGATAGGCGCTGAGGCCGGTGGGCTTGCCCTGCCAGAACGGCGAGGATGCCGAGAGCCCCAGCAGCATCGGCTGGAAGGGCAGCAGCCGGTTCATGAGATCGACCCGCCCGTCCGGGTCCGGCACTTCGACATGGACATGCATGCCGCAGATCAGGCTGCGCCGTCCGGCTAGGCCCACGTCCCGCAGGATGCCGCGATAGCGGTCGCCTTTGGTGGGGAGTTGGCGCGCCCAATCCGCGACCGGATGCGTGCCGGCCGCGAAGACCAGGAGACCGTGTTCGCGCCCGAGCTTGGCCAGCGCCGCCCGCTGCCGGGCCAGCACCTCTCGGGCCCCGGCGAAGTCGGTCGAGGGCGGCGTACAGACCTCGACCTGACATTGAAGCAGTTCGCGCCCGATCTCGGGCAGTTCCTCGCCGGCCTGGACGTGGAAGGGCTTCACCGAGCGCCGGGGCGTGCCGCGCGTCTCCGCATCCGCCAGGAAATATTCCTCCTCGATGCCGAAACGGAAGGGGGCGGACGTCATCGGGAGCCTTGTCGGTTGCTTGCTCCCCTCAACCCGTCAGGCGGGCATTTGTGCCCGGGCCGGGCCGCCGACGAGCCAGGCCGGATCGAACCAGCGATCGGCCTCGCCGTCATAGGGCAGGCGGGTGACGTCCCAGTGCTGGATATAGCGGGCATAGACGTTCCAGACCGCGATGCCGCCGCCGACGAAGATGCGCCGTCCGGGATAGCGCGCCAGAACCGCCTCCGGGTCCTCGTGGCTGCGGATGACGTCGATGGTGCGGTCCTTGAACGCAAATTCGGGCACCGACGCGATGGTCTTGGGGCCGGCGATCAGGACGTGCCCCATGGTGATGGCGAAGAAGCGCGTCACGTCCTCGACGAAGAGCGGGTCGGTGTTGCCCTCCCAGGGCAGGTGTCCCTTGAGGCCGAGCTGGCCGCGAAGGCCGATGGCGCAGATGCAGCGAACGTCGATCATGAGAGGCTCGTCCGAAGAGGGGAGGGGAATGGCGCGACCTGCCGATGGAGGGTCGCACCGATGGCACCGGCAAGGATCGGGGTGCTGCGGCTCGCTCTCGGATCGGGCCGCCGCACGGACAGGGTCCATCGGCTGATGGCAGATCTGGACCGTCAGCGCGATTGCGAATCGCAACTTCGCGCCCGTGCGGGGACAATTCCTCCCGATCGATGACGCCGCGCCGGGTACCGCCAATGCCCCTCGGTGAGCGTCCACGGTGAGCCCCCCAGGTGAGGGCCGGACCTCAGTTCGTTTGCGGCAGATAGGGTTTCGTGGTCTCGGGCGTTTCCAGCAGGCGCCGGCGGAGATCCGCATACGGCACATCCTGCACCGCCAGAAAGCAGGGATGCTCCGCAATCATCGCGGCGGCCATGCCGAGGGATTGGCCGACCTGCATCAAGGTCAGTTCCATCCGGAATGCGCCGAACGCCTCGTGCGTGGCACTGACGCAGAAGGCCACCAGAAGGTTTCGACACTCGGCGCGCCGAGGAACCGTGACCTCGTAGGGGATGGGGAAGATCTTGTCCTTTCCGCCATTCCCGACCTCGAAATTCCCCTCGTTGCGAACGTGCCAGACAGGGAGCGGAACCGCGATCCGTTGCGTGTGATGACTGTCCCGATTGTAACTTCCGGCCGCGATCGTACTGAGGCTGCGCGGCTCCGAGCCGTCACGAGCCGCGATATCGGCGCCGTGGAGCACGAAATCCGACACCATGCGCTGGGATTCGCGGACGTAGAGCTGGTAGGGCCAATGGCGTTCGTCGCCGGGAAACGGGTCGAGGTAGTGATTGTCCGCCAGGCCGAAGGCCCGCATGGATTCCCGGACGGATTCCGTCACCCGCGGGTCGTTCTCGTGCTGGAAGGCATAGAAGAGGCCGCGAATCCACCGCTCGTGCTCCTTCCAGATCAGGCTTCTCTCCGCATAGCTTGCGGACGGATAGGACCAGGAACCGCCGACATGGTCGAGGGATACCGCTCCCCGGTTGTTCACGTCGTACAGACCGTCGCCGATGTTGTTGCAGAGCAGAAAATTCTCTTCAGCCATCGTCGAGGTCGGCTTCAGGAAGCCACCGTCCCGCAGCGCCTCGAGATAGCGGAATAGAATTTCGTAGTTAGCTTTCTTGTAGCCGTCCGGCGGGGTGCTCGCGAACGGCACCCGGGCACGCGGGTCCCGCGTCAGGGTCAGGCGGAAGTTATAGGCCTGAACGGCGCCGTCCCCCGAGGCGGAGGGCAGTTGCGGGCGTTCGCGAACGCCCGGCAACAGGCCGGATGCCGGATCGGAGGGCGTGACGAACGGATCGAGATAGATGTGGCGGTCGGCGAGGAATTTCAGGAAGAAGCGCGGCCGGACGAAGTTGTGATTGCTTCCGCCGCCGTCGTTGAAGACGTTCCGGTAGCCATTGTAGAGGTCCTGCGGCGACGCGGCCTCGCGACCGATGAAGGTCGTCACTCCGGCCTTGTCGGCCAGGTCGCCCTCGTACGATGCGTCGATGAAGACTTTCGCCGCGAATGTCTGTCCCATCGTCGTCGCAATCTCGACGATCAGGCCGTTCTCCTTGCGAACCCGGGTGACCCCCAGTGACCAGAACACCGGAATATCGTGTCGTGCCAGCAGATCCTGGAACACGGCTTCGGCGAATCGCGGCTGGAACGCGAAGGTCCCCGGGGGATGTCCGGCGCGTTCGTTGATGCGGTCGATCACGTAACGGGCCAGCCCACCGTAGGCGCGCGGCGAGTCCACATCGGAATACCCGAGCCCGCCCGACATCATGCCGCCCAGGTGACTCTCCCGCCAACCGCCGACCAGCGCGACGGAGCGACCCTGGCGCTTGGCCTCGAACGCTGCCGCGATACCGCCGCTGGTCGCGCCGTAGACGACGATGTCGAAGCTCAAGTGTCCGGCCCGAGCGGAGAGCGGATAGAGAAGCGTTGCGGCGGCACCCCCGAGAAAAGAACGTCGCGAAACCATGATGGGGAGTCTCTCGGAGTTTCTTCAAAAGCGCGATCGACGATCATACAGAACGGAAAACCACGTATCGGCTTGTCACATATGGTCAATGAGTCGAATCGGATTCTGCGCAGTCTGACCTTTCGAATTTATTCGCGATCGGAAACAGAAAAATGCTCCTGTTTCTATAGGGCAACTTGAACAGTGATAAATGTGATCCCGCGTCCTGGCCGACTATTTGATAAAAATTGGTTCTTCTCGAAGTACCATGTCTCGCAGCAGATCTGATTAGATTAGCAACGATGTTTATGCCTCGGGCGTGATCGTGGTCGGACCCATCGTCTCGCGCTTCGCGGCGTTGCGAGACCACCCGGGAGACGGGAAGGAGTTCGACCGCTGGTCGGGGCGAGGCAAGGGTCCGGGCGAGGCAAGGGGCCGGTCGAGGGGCTTCTGGCCGGGAAGGCACCCAAATACCGCATCTGCGCGAGAGACGTCCCAAGCCTTGGCCTTGGTGCAGATCGATCGCGAACGGTTTGATCCCGGCAGATCGGGATAGCCCGCTCGCTCGATGCACGAGCGGCCCTCATGCGCCGCTGTCATCCGCCTCGCCGGGCGGCGGCGACGATGCCGCGCGGGGGCATGGGTCCATCTGGTGGCGACCGAGCCTCGATAGCCTCCGCCCATGGTTCGGCCGTCCGAGGCGAACCGGGTCGTCGGAGAGAGCCAGCGGGACGATCACGCGGAGGCGATGTCCCGGTCGCGCGATGCCGGGAGGGGGGAGGGCGGCTTCGGAACCGAGCGGGGCTGCCTTCACCGGTGATCGGTCGCGGCCGGGGTCCGGCGGCGACTGTGCCGACGCTGCGGCGTCAGCCTGCCATCTGGGGCGTCAGGATCCGGTCGCTCGGGAAGTCGTAGATCTTGCCCGATTCCGAGAAATCCGGGCTCGCGAGGCGCACGAAGTGCGGGGCGAGGTCTTCCGGCGTCTTCAGGGTCATCTCGTCCTCGCCCGGCATCGCCGCCTTGCGCATGGTGGTGCGCAGGGGGCCGGGGTTGAGCAGCATGGCGCGCACCGGAGTCGTCGCGGTCTCGGCTGCGTAAGTCCGCACCAGGGCATCGAGAGCCGCCTTCGACACCGAATAGGGGCCCCAATACGCCCGGCACTTCTGCGCCGCCCCGGAGGTGACGAAGATGGCGCGGCCGGCGTCGGACATCCGCAGCAGCGGATCGAGGGAGCGGATCAGCCGGTAATTGGCGGTGACGTTGATCTCCATCACCTGCGCCCAGGTCTTCGGAGTCACGTGCCCGATCGGTGTGAGATTGCCCAGGATGCCGGCATTGCCCACCAGGATGTCGAGGCGCTTCCAGCGTTCGTGAATGCCGGCGCCGAGCCGGTCGATGGCGTCGTAATCGGTGAGGTCGAGGGGCACGAGGGTGGCGCTGCCGCCGCGCGCCCGAATGGCATCGTCGAGCGCTTCCAGGCCGCCCTGCGTGCGGGCGACCGCGACGATGTGGGCGCCGGCCTCGGCCAGCGCCAGGGCGGCGGCATGGCCGATGCCCCGCGACGCCCCGGTGACGACGGCGACGCGGCCGGCGAGGGTTTTTTCGGGCGTGCTCATCGGCCGGCTCAGTCCGCTTCGGCCAGCATGGCGAGGCGGCGCGGCCCCGCGATGGCCAGATCGGTCAGGCCGGTCGGGTAGTCGCCGGTGAAGCAATGGTCGGTGTATTGCGGGCAGGCCTCATCGCGGCGGGCCTCGCCCATGGCCTTGTACAGACCGTCGATGGACAGGAAGGCCAGCGAATCGGCACCGATGTAGCGGCGCATGCCCTCGAGGTCGTGGGTGGCGGCCAGCAGCTTCTCCCGCTCCGGCGTGTCGATGCCGTAGAAGTCCGGATAGGTGATCGGCGGCGAGGCGATGCGGAAATGCACCTCCTTGGCGCCGGCCTCCCGCATCATGCGGACGATCTTCACCGAGGTGGTGCCGCGCACGAGGCTGTCGTCGACCAGCACGATGCGCTTGCCCTCGACCACGGCGCGGTTGGCCGAATGCTTCATCCGCACGCCAAGTTCGCGCACCGACTGGGTCGGCTGGATGAAGGTGCGGCCGACATAGTGGTTGCGGATGATGCCCATCTCGAAGGGCAGGCCGGTCTCCTGGGCGAAGCCGAGGGCGGCGGGCACACCGGAATCCGGCACCGGAATGACCACGTCGGCCGCGGTCGCCGATTCGCGGGCCAATTCGTGGCCGATATTCTTGCGCACCGCGTAGACGCTCTTGCCGTTCACCACCGAATCGGGGCGCGCGAAGTAGATGTACTCGAAGATGCACGGGCGCATCGGCTGCGCGGGCGCGAAGCGGATCGACTCGATGCCCTCTTCCGAGATCACCACGATCTCGCCGTTCTCGATGTCGCGGATGAACTTGGCGCCGATGATGTCGAGGGCACAGGTCTCGGAGGCGAGGATATAGCGGCCGTCGAGTTCGCCGAGCACCAGGGGGCGGATGCCCAGCGGATCGCGGGCGCCGATCAGCTTCTTGTTGGTCAGCGCCACGATGGCGTAGGCGCCCTCGATCTGGCGCAGGGCCTCGGTGAAGCGCTCGACGATGCGGGGCGCACGGGAGCGCGCGGCGAGATGCAGGATCACCTCGGTGTCGGAGGTCGATTGCGTGATGGCACCGTCGCGCACCAGGTCGCGGCGGATCGACAGGGCGTTGGTGAGATTGCCGTTGTGGGCGACCGCCAAGCCCCCACTGGCCAGCTCGGCGAAGAGCGGCTGCACGTTGCGCAGGATGGTGCCGCCGGTGGTGGAGTAGCGGACATGGCCGATGGCGGCCGGGCCTTCGAGATGCTCGATGGTCGAGCGGTCCGAGAACGAATCGCCGACGAGGCCCGGACGACGCTCGGAATGGAACACCGCCCCGTCGAAGGAGACGATGCCGGCCGCTTCCTGGCCCCGGTGCTGCAGGGCATGGAGCCCCAGCGCGACGATGGCGGAGGCGTCCGGGTGGCCGAAGATGCCGAAGACGCCGCACTCTTCGCGCAGCGTATCGCCGTCGCGGTCGAGCCCGTCCACGACCTCGACCGGGGGACGGGCACTCGACTTGGCTACAGACATGATGATGTCGTTCCCTGGTTGGCCCCGTGCGAATCCCCGCGCAGGCGCCGTCAGATGACCGTCATGTAATCGGCCTTCGCCGCGCGACCAAGCGCACGGCGACGCAGATCAGCGTCGCGGGGCGGGCGTGGCTGGCGCCTCGGTGCGGCGCTGGGCCGGAACCTCGCCTTCCGGCGGCTCGACCGGATCGGCCGGCGCGTCGGCTTTCGGCTTCTTGAACTGCTTCAGAAGACCCTCGGGATTCTCCGGGAGCTGCGCCACCAGGGCCTCGCCGGACTTCTCCAGCATCGGTCGGCTGCGCGCCTCGGAGGCCCAGGGCGGCATCTTGCCCTGCACCAGCCAGGCCAGGAACACCCAGCCGATGACGCAGATCAGGAAGCCGCGTCCGGCCCCGAACAGGAAGCCCAGCGAGCGGTCGATGGCGCCGATGCGCGAATCGAGGATCATGTCCGACACCTTCACGGTGAGAATGGACACGACGATCAGGGTGAGCAGGAAGATCGCCGCGATCGAGGCGACGAGGGCCACGGTCGGGTTGCTCACATGCTGGCTGACCGTGGGCAGCAGCAGGGGATGGAATTTCCACGCGATGGCGGCGGCCGCGACCCAGGCGATGATGGCAAGCACTTCGCGGGTCGCGCCACGGACGGCGGCCAGCAGCGCCGAGACCACGACAATACCCAGCACGACGAGATCGAGAACGGAGAACGGCATCTCTGACGATTGTCACTTCATGGGGCGGAGCGGCGACGATGACCGGATCGTGCGGCTTCCCCCGGCCGCGGCTCTGTATATCGTGCGGAACCTCGGCCGTCACCCTGGCGCGGGATGCCATCCCCGGCCGGGGTCCGGCCAGGTTTGACCCCGGTCGGGGGGGCGTCGCGATGCATCGTCCCTGGCAACATGACATCGTGCCCCGGTCTCCGTGGTCCGGTGGGAGGCCCTGATCTTCGGTGCCGACGAGATCGTCTTGCCGCGATCTTCCCGTTCCGGCGCGCGTCGCGCCAAGTCTGTCCCGTCAATCGTCGTCGCCATAATCCGGCGGGTTGTGGCCCCGGCGCGATCCGACCCGGCGCGGGCCGCCGCTGGCGATGCCCGCCACCATGTCGGCGATGTGGCGGAGCGCCTCCGTCGACAGGCCGCCGTCGCCGCCCTCGCCGCGCCCCTGCGGCATCACCGCCTTGGCGAAGCCGAGCTTCAGCGCCTCCTTGATCCGGGCCGGAGCCTGCGCCACCGGGCGGACGGCGCCCGACAGTCCGATCTCGCCGAAATACACCGTCTCGGGCGGCAGCGTCGCGCCGGAGAGGGACGAGACCAGGGCGGCGGCGACGGCGAGGTCGGCGGCGGGTTCGGAGATGCGCAGGCCGCCCGCCACGTTGAGATAGACGTCGTGGGTGCCGAGGCGGATGCCGCCATGGGCCTCCAGCACCGCCAGCACCATCGACAGGCGGTTCGGGTCCCAGCCGACCACGGCCCGGCGCGGCATGCCGAGCGACGAGGGCGCGACCAGGGCCTGGATCTCCACCAGCAGGGGCCGCGTCCCCTCCATACCGGCGAACACCGCCGTTCCGGGCGCGGCGTGGTCGCGCCCGGCCAGGAACAGGGCCGAGGGGTTCGGCACCTCGGCCAGCCCCAGATCGGTCATCTCGAACACCCCGATCTCGTCGGTGGGTCCGAAGCGGTTCTTCACCGCGCGCAGGATTCGGAAGTGGTGGCCCTGGTCGCCCTCGAAGGAAGCGACCGCGTCGACCATGTGCTCGACCACACGGGGGCCGGCGATCTGCCCGTCCTTGGTCACGTGCCCAACCAGGATCACCGCCGTGCCGCTGGTCTTGGCGAAGCGGATCAGGGTCTGGGCCGAGCCGCGCACCTGCGTGACGGTGCCGGGGGCCGATTCCACCGTCTCGGTCCACATGGTCTGGATCGAATCGATGATGGCCAGCGCCGGCGGGCGCCCCTGCGACAGCGTCTCGACGATGTCCTCGACATTGGTCTCGGCCGCCAGTTCGACCGCCGCCGAGGTCAGGCCCAGGCGCTCGGCCCGCAGCCGCACCTGCGCCACCGCCTCCTCGCCCGAGATGTAGACCACGCGTTCGCCGGTCCGGGCCATGGCGGCGGAGGCCTGCATCAGCAGCGTCGACTTGCCGATGCCGGGGTCGCCGCCGAGCAGGATCACCGAGCCGCGCACGAAACCGCCGCCGGTGACCCGATCGAGTTCGTTGATCCCGGACGGGATGCGTGGCGCTTCCCGCACCTCACCGGTCAGGCCCTCCAGGGCGAAGACCCGACCGCGCGCCCGGCTCGGCCGCGTCTTGACCGGACCCGATTGGGGGCCGGTGGCGCCGGTCTCCTCGACGATGGTGTTCCAGCCGTTGCAGGCCTCGCAGCGCCCGCGCCAACGGTTGTAGACCGCCCCGCAGGACTGGCAGACGAAGCTCTGTTGGATCTTGGCCATCGCGATTCCGCTGGAGGAGCCGGAGGACTCGCCCGAATCAGGCGGAGGTCAGGCCCCGGTTCCTGTCACATAATGGCGAACATAGCGAGAACCTAGCCCCGTCAGGATCTCGTAGCCGATGGTGCCGGCGGCCCGGCCGACCGTGTCGACGTCGAGGCCGTCGCCGATCAGGGTCGCGGTCGCGCCGCGCGCCGCCGCCGGCGCGTCGGTGACGTCCAGGATGATGAGGTCCATCGAAATCAGCCCGAGGATCGGGCAGCGCACGCCGCCGACCAGGGCGATGCCGCGCCCGCTCGCCGCCCGGGGATACCCGTCGGCGTAGCCCATCGACAGGGTCGCGAGCCGCCGGGGCTCGGCCGCCCGCCAGCGCCCGTTATAGCCGCAGGTCTCACCCGCAGCGACGTCGCGGATCTGCGCGATCTGCGCCTCCAGGCGCACCACCGGCCGCATCGGGTTCGGCTTCCACGGAGTCGGATTGCCGCCGAACAGGGCATAGCCCGGACGCAGCAGGTCGTGATGCGCGGCGACCCCGAGGAAGATGCCGGAGGAATTGGCGAAGGACCCCGGCACGCCCGGATGGGCGGCACGCACCGCCGCGAAATCCGCCATCTGGCGCGCATTGATCGGATCGCTCGCCAGCTCGGCACTGACGAGGTGAGTCATCAGCAGGGCGATCCCGGCCCGCCCGATCAGCGGATCGCCGGACAGCGCCAGCGCCTCGGGCACGGACAGGCCGAGGCGGTTCATGCCGGTATCGACGTGGAGCGCCGCCGGCCGGGTCCGGCCGGACGCCTCAGCGAGAGCCGCCCATTCGGCGAGTTCGTCCCGGCTTCCGAGCACGGGCCGCAGGTCATGGGCCGCCAGGGTCGGGCCGAGGCCGGGCAGCAGCCCGTTGAGCACGTAGATCCTGGCCTCGGGCAGGATCGCACGCGCCGCCACGCCCTCGCTCAGGTGGGCGACGAAGAACGTCCGGCACCCTGCCGCCCACAGCACCGGCAGCACCCGCGCAAGGCCGCAGCCATAGGCATCCGCCTTGACCACGGCGGCACAATCCGCCTCCGGAGCCTGCGCCGCCAGCCGGCGCCAGTTCTCCGCGAGGGCGGCGAGGTCGATGGTCAGGAGAGCGCCGTGCGTCGATGGGATGACGATCTCCTGGTTCATGGCCTCACCTTTCCACAGAGTAGGATGCCGGGCGCACCGTGGGGACCCATTGCGGTAAGGTGATCGCATATGGGGACCTGCGAGCCCAAAAGTCCTCCGGAGCACCCCGTCATCCCGGGGCCGCGCAGCGGAGCCCGGGATCCTGAAACACAGGTGGCGCAATGACTTGCGCTGTTAGCGGCAATGGATTGCACGCCGGTGGCGCGCCCCTTCGGGTCCGGGCTCGCCTGCGGCGCCTCGGAATGACGGCGCGTTTTCATATGCCATCGCCCTTGCGGGAAGGAGAGGCCGAACGGCGCATGGCTTCCCAGACTTCGGGATATTCACCTGCGGCCGTCTCATGTCCCTTCGATCTTTCGGGACAACTGCCCTCCTGATCACTCCGGTCGGCAGATCACATCTGCTCCGGCAGGCGGTCGGACTGGGCGAGGTCCGAGAAGCGCGTGATGTTGGCGTCGAACTGCAGTTCGACGGTCCCGGTGGGGCCGTGGCGCTGCTTGCCCAGGATCACCTCGGCCTTGCCGTGGACGCGGTTCATCTCGGCCTCCCAGGCGAAGAATTCTTCCGTGCCTTCGCGGGGCTTCTTGTTGTTGACGTAGTATTCCTCCCGGAAGACGAACATCACCACGTCGGCGTCCTGCTCGATCGAGCCCGATTCGCGTAGGTCTGCGAGCTGCGGGCGCTTGTCCTCGCGGTTTTCCACCTGACGCGAGAGCTGGGACAGGGCGATGATCGGCACCGCCAGTTCCTTGGCCAGGGCCTTCATGCCGGTGGTGATCTCGGTCATCTCCTGGACGCGGTTGTCGCTGCGCTTGCCGGAGCCCGAGAGGAGCTGAAGGTAGTCGACGATCAGCAGGTCGAGGCCCTTCTGCCGCTTGAGGCGACGGGCACGGGCGGCGAGCTGGGCGATCGAGATGCCGCCGGTCTGGTCGATGTAGAACGGGATCGTCTGCATGTCCCGGGCCGCGTCGGTGATCTTGTAGAAGTCGGCCGGCTGAATGTCGCCGCGACGGATCTTGTAGGACGGCACGCCCGACTGCTCGGCGATGATACGGGTCGCCAATTGCTCGGCCGACATTTCGAGGGAGAAGAATCCGACGATGCCGCCGTTCTTGGTCTCGGTCCGCCCGTCCGGCAGCTTCTCGGACTGGTAGGCCTTGGCGACGTTGAAGGCGATGTTGGTGACGAGCGAGGTCTTGCCCATGGCCGGGCGGCCGGCGAGGATGATGAGATCCGAGCGCTGCAGGCCGCCCATCTTGGCATCGAGGTCGGACAGGCCGGTGGCGACGCCCGAGAGCTTGCCTTCCCGCTGGTAGGCCTTGGCGGCCATGTCCACCGCCGCCGTCAGGGCGTCGGAGAACTTCTGGAAGCCGCCATCGTATTTGCCCGATTCGGCGAGCTCGTAGAGCCGGCGCTCGGTGCCCTCGATCTGGTCGCGGGGCGAGGATTCCACCGGCGCCTCGTAGGCGCCGTTCACCAGGTCCTCGCCGATGGTGATGAGCCGGCGCCGGATGGCGAGGTCGTAGATGGTGCGGCCGTAATCGCCCGCGTTGATGACGGTGGTGGCTTCCGCCGCGAGGCGCGCGAGGTACTGCATCACCGTCTGGCCGCCGAGGTCGGCGTCGCCCAGGTAGGTCTTCAGGGTGATGGGGGTCGCGAGCTTGCCCGCCTTGATGAGCTGGGAGGCCACCTCGAAAATCTTGCGGTGGACGTCCTCCATGAAATGTTCGGGGAGGAGGAAGTCCGAGATCCGGTAATAGGCATCGTTGTTCACCAGGATCGCGCCGAGCAGCGCCTGCTCCGCGTCGATGTTGTGCGGCGCGACGCGGAATTCCTGCGCGACGGGCTGAAGGTTGGCCGTCAGGGCGTTGGGCAGGGCCATGGGCTGATTCGAGGCTCCGACTCTTCGTTTCATGGTCCGCGCGGCGGTCCGCCACCGCGCCTCTCTATCTGCCGACCATGGCGCCGGCATGGTTAGCCGAACCTTAGCCGATTCGCGCTTGGGCCCGTCTTTTGCTGACCGGTCTTTCACGGCCACGTCTCTTCCCGAGCCCGTCTCTTCTCAGGGATGCGTCGCCCCGGAGGATCCGGCGAAACCCCTCGCAGAAACGCCCGCCATCCTTGCGGATGACGGGCGTCCATGCTGGAACAAACGAGGAACTAGTCAACCATTAAGGCTGTTCGTCCCCGTTCTTCACCGGGTCTGTGGTCCGCTTACTCGCGGTCGTCGCCAGCCTCGGCCAGGGCTGCGCCGACCTCGAGGCCGAGGTCGTCGAGGTTGAACGCCTCGCGCTCGGTGGTCGACTCGCCGCGTGCCTGACGCTCGGCCTCTTCCGGCGAACGGGCGACGTTGACGGTGACGCTGACCTCGACCTCGGGGTGCAGCACGACCGGAACGGTGTGCAGACCCAGGGTCTTGATCGGCTGGTTGAGGGCGAACTGGTCGCGGCCGACGGTGAAGCCGTCGGCGGTGACGACCTCGGCCAGATCGCGGGTCGAGACCGAACCGTAGAGCACGCCGGTCTCGCCCGACTGGCGGATGAGCACGAAGCTCTTGCCCTCGAGGGTCTCGGCGACGGCCTGCGCCTCGGACTTGCGCTCGAGGTTGCGGGTCTCGAGCTGGGCGCGCTGGGTCTCGAAGTGCTTCTTGTTGTTCTCCGTGGCGCGCAGGGCCTTGCCGCGGGCGAGGAGGAAGTTGCGGGCGTAGCCCGGCTTCACGTTCACGGTCTCGCCCATCTGGCCGAGCTTGGCGACGCGCTCGAGAAGAATGACTTCCATGGTGTTCGTCCTTTGGGGTCTGGGGTTGGTCAGGGTCGTCCGGCCGCGCCCGTGGGGCGGCGGCGGTCGAGGGCGGTATCGGCGATGCCGAACAGGGTCAGGGCGGCGAGGGCGACGCCCTGGGTGAAGAAGAGGATCAGGTAGAGGCCGAACAGCAGAGCGAGGCGCCCCGGCCGGCCCCGGCTGCGATCGTGGAAGGCCGCGAGCCCCTGCATGGCGAAGGCGGCGCTCAGGGCGCCGGCGACGGCGATGCCGAGGACCCCCGGAAAACCCGGCACCAGGGCGAGGAGGAGGGCACCGAGCAGCACGGCCAGCACGCGTCGTGGCATCATGGTAGCGGCGAGGTCCGGCCACGGCCGTGGCAGGCGCCCGGAGACGCGGACGATTCGGGCCGCCGCCCAGAGATAGAAGGTGAGCAGAACCGTGAGGCCGTGGGCGGCGAGGCCCGGCGCGATCGCCGCCAGGGCGTTGGCGACCTCGGTACGACTGGCTTCTGCGGGATCTTGTGACGCGGAGTCCTGTTGGGGGGCGTCCTGCTGAGCGGAGTCCTGCTGCGCCGAGCCCTGTTGGCCCGATTCGGTCGGTGTGCCGGCGTCGGGTTTCGGCGTCGCCGGATTCGGGATCGGTGCCGAAGGGTTGGCGGCCCGGTCGGTTCGCACCTGGATCAGCGTCCGGGTCATGCCGCGGAGCTGCGCCTGAAAGGCCTCGTAGCTCGGGGCTGCGATGACCGCGATGGCCACGAAAGCGATGCCGGCCGTCCCGGCGGTCCAGGCAAGGAGGCGGCCGGTCGGATACCATTCCATCGTGCCACCCGCATCGGGACGGCCGAGGAGCGCCAGGTAGGCGAGCCACCAAGCGGGCAGCGCAAGGTAGGCGAAGAAGCCGAGGCCGAGGAAGGGCTGCACGACGACAGCCAGGGCCAGCGCGCCCGTGATGGCGGCGACCAGGGCGGCCCGGTGGCTCCAGCCGAGGCCCACGATCAGGATCGGGAGCGGGGCGAGCAGGTAGAGCAGGATCGCGAGCGCTGTCGCCTTCAGCAGAACGCCGAAGAGGAGGGCGGAGACGAGGCCCGCGCCGATACCGATGCCGAGGTATTGTACCATCACATCCCGCTGTCCCACTGTCCCGATCCGGGCAGGGTTAGAGGCGCCTGTCGCCCCAACGACTCCCGGCCGCCCTGTCGGATCGGCCGGTACGAAATTTCCTGTCCCGGACCGGATGGACCGATCCGGGACATGCTGATGCAGGCTCTCGGGGCCGCTCGCGCGTGCCCCGGGGCGCTTACTTGATCACGTAGGGGAGGAAGCCGAGGAAGCGGGCGCGCTTGATCGCCTGGGCGAGCTCGCGCTGCTTCTTGGCGGACACCGCCGTGATGCGCGACGGCACGATCTTGCCGCGCTCGGAGACGTAGCGCGACAGGAGCTTGACGTCCTTGTAGTCGATCTTGGGCGCGTTCGCGCCCGAGAAGGGGCAGGTCTTCCGACGACGGAAGAAGGGACGGCGTCCGCCGCCCGCACCACCACCAGCACCGCCAGCGGCGGGTGCACCGGGTCCAGCACCAAATGCCATGACTTAAGCCTCCCCGCCGAAGCTGCGCTCGGGGCGGTCACCCCGGTCGCCGCGATCACCACGGTCGCCGCGATCGCGGTCGCCGCCGAATCCACCACCGCCGCCGAAGCCCTCGTCGTCACGACGACGGCCGCGCTCACGATCCTTGCGGTCGTCGCGGTCGCGCTTCTGCATCATCGCCGACGGCTCGGACTCGAGCTCTTCGACGCGGACGGTCATGAAGCGGAGGACGTCCTCGGAGATCTGCATCTGACGCTCCATCTCGGCGAGCGCCGCCGGGGGGGCGTCGACGTTGAGGAGCGTAAAGTGCGCCTTGCGGTTCTTCTTGATGCGGTAGGCGAGGGACTTCACGCCCCACATCTCGATCTTCTCGACCTTGCCGCCATTGGCTTCGATGACGCCCTTGTAGGTCTCGACCATGGTCTCGACCTGCTGGGCCGTCACGTCCTGGCGCGCCAGGAAGACGTGTTCGTAGAGAGGCATTAACGGGCCCTTCATATCCAAAGGGACCCGACGGCACTGCAGGAGTGCGGAAAAGGAAGCGTCGGGCCGGTTCACACGCGAGATCGCCCGGCGCCAAGCCCTTCGAGCCGTTTGAAGGCCCGAGCGGTTGATCGAAGGCGGAGACACGGGACGATGGACACTCCGTCTCCGGGTTGTCCTATGCCGATGGAATCGACACCGTCCGTTCAGCCCCCAGCCGGAGCGAACGCGAGGGCTGGCGCATAAACCAATTTTTTCGGAGTGACAAGGTTTGGCAAACCGAAAGGGCATGCTGCGGTTGGCGGGATGTCGCGGAAGCCAGGGGGATTTCGCTGGACCTGAAAAGGGTCTTGCCCGGATCAGGCGTCTGGTTCGCGTCCGATCGATTCGCGGGTGATCGATTCGACACTGCCGACACCGTCGCGGCGACGCAACCGTTCCGCGAACGCATCGACCGCGCGTCGGTCGACATGCACCAGAGACAGTGTGACCTCGTCGAAACCCTCTGGTATTCCCCGAGCGATTTCAGTCTGCCGCAGCTTCGCCGCGCAGGGTCCCGCCAGCACGCGGATCATCTCCATCGTGAGGGCGCCGTGGGCGGCGACGATCCGCAGATCGAGCTTCTGGCGACGGGCGCGATACTGCTCCTCGAACGGCTTCATCCCGGCCAGGATCGCCAGCACGATGGCGGTGGTCGCCATCGCCGGCACGAACAGCCCGCCGCCGGACGCCAGGCCGATCGCCGCCACCGCCCAGAGGCTGGCCGCCGTCGTCAGTCCCTTCACCACCTCGCCGCGCAGCAGGATGGTACCGGCTCCGAGAAAGCCAATGCCTGAAACGACTTGCGCGGCGACACGGGACGGATCGAGCGTGATGTTCGGCTGTCCCAGAACGTCCGAAAAGCCGAAGGCCGAGACGATCATCAGCAGGCATGAGCCGACGCAGACCAGCATATGGGTCCGCATGCCGGCCGCCCAGATCAGCCGCTCCCGCTCGAATCCGATGACGCTTCCCAGGAGGGCGGCTACCAGCAGACGGCCGATCATATCGAGATTGCTCAGCATGCTCGACGATCAACATGCCGGGAGATCAACATGGACGAAGACTTGCTGTGCCGCTGCAACCGGTCCACCGCCGAACCGGCTACTTGTCAGGCTTCTCCGACAGGATCGCGCCGGTCTTCGGGTCGGCGTGGAACTGCATCTTCATGCCGTTCTTCAAACCTTCGCCTTCCCAATGGCCGTCATCGGCCTCGAATTTGGTGATGCTGGAGTAACCCGCCGCCATCAGCTTCTGCTTCACCTGATCGGCTGGCATCCAGTCGGGACCGGGCGTGTCGGCCAGCGCACCGGTCGCTGCCCCGGCGCTGAGCGTCACGGCGAGGAGGAGTGCCGAAAAACGGATCATGGATCACCTCTGGATCAGTGCTGTCTGATCCAACCGGGTGCAAAACGTCCGGTTCCGGACGGATCAGGTCTCGTCCGGTCCCGCAAACACGTGCGCAATCTCAGCCTCGCCGAGGATGCGGTGCTCGCCGGGTGCCAGATCCGCCGGTAGGGCGAGACCACCGACGCGGTCCCGATGCAGCGCGGTGACGTGGTTGCCGATGGCCGCGAACATGCGCCGGACCTGATGGTAGCGCCCCTCGTGCAGGGTCACCACGGCGCCGGTCTCGTCTTCAGCGACGAACTCGACGGGCAGCAACGGCTTGTCTTCGCCGTCGAGCATCAGGGTCCCGGAGGCGAAAACCGCTTCCTCGTTGCCCTTGAGGGGTCGGTCGAGGGTGACGCGGTAGCGTTTCGCGACATTGGCCTTGGGCGCGATGATCCGGTGCAGCAACGCGCCGTCATCGGTGAGGAGCAACAGGCCCGAGGTCTCCTTGTCGAGGCGTCCGACCGTCGACAGTGCCGGATCGCGCCGGCGCCAGCGCTCCGGCAGCAGAGCATAGACGAGGGGGCCTGCCTCCTTGTGTGAGCAGGTGACGCCCAGGGGCTTGTGCAGCATCAGGGTCAGCCCTGGCGGAGGATCGAGGGGGGCGCCATCGACCGTCATCCGCTGCGCCAAATCCGGCGTAACCGGGATGCGCTGGTCGGCGTCGCGCAGCGGCGCACCGTCGAGGACGACAAGCCCGGCCCCGGTCAGGAGCGCGATCTCGCGGCGGGAGCCGTATCCCATATTCGCCAGCAGCCGATCGAGGCGTGCGTGAACGATTTTCGTCGGTTTCGTCACCGGCGGGCCTCGTAGATCTTGTAGCCTCCCGCCGAGGCTTTCAGTGCCACGCTCTTGAAGGCCGCGTTCAGGGGCGCCTCGTAGGGCAGGTGGGTGTTGGCCGTCAGCCAGAGAGTGCCACCGGGGCGTAGCGCTTCCGCGGCTCGGGCGATGAAGGCTTGGCCCAGGGCCTGGTCTTCCGCTCCCCCGTCATGGAAGGGCGGGTTCATCACCACGAAATCCAGACGGCTCAGCCCGAGGCCACCGGCGCGGATATCCGCCCAACGCAGGCTCGCGCGCGGATCGCTGACGTTGCGGCGGGCCATCTCGATGGCACGCCGGTCGATGTCGATCAGGGTCAGCTCCGTCACCTTCGGCGCGGCCAGAATCGCCCGGGCCAAAATGCCGAGGCCGCAGCCGAAATCGGCGCCGGTACCTGCGAGCTGCGGCAGGTTCGCCAGCAGAAGAGCCGTACCGGGATCAAGGCGGTCATAGGAGAAGATCCCGGCCTGGGTGCAGAGGGCGAGATTGTCGATGTGACGCGGCCCGCCCTCGTGAATGGCCTCGTGCAGACCGGTAAGGTTCTCGGGGCACGCGACCGTGCAGATCCGATGATGGCGGCGCGCATTTTCATGCACTGCGCAGCCGAAGCCGGTGAGTTCCTTGACCAGCCGGCTTCCCCCGCGATCCTTCGGCGCCAGAGCCGTGAGGAATCCGCCCGGCTTCAGGGCTTTCAGGGCGAGAGCCAGGACGTAGCGCCGCTCGATCGTGCCGGCCGGTGCCAGCATGTCGAGTCGGTCGAGGCTATGAGGCGCGACATCCTCCAAGCGCGCCGCGCCCGGAACCAACGGCGAGACTTGCACGGCAGTGTCGGGCACCTCCACCAGTTCCAGCGGCGGCGCGCCGTAAACGGCTTCCGAGACAGGCATTGTGGACATCGTAACGGGATCCGGCGCGACGGCGCGCGCGCCTCGACGGCTCAGGGCGTGAAAGGAAAGCGGGAGGCCCGGCCCACCAGGCGACAAGAATCGCCGCCGGGGTCGGTCTCCCATTCTCTTAGCCCATGCTCAGCCGCGCGGGAACTCCAGACCCATCTCCCGGTATCGGGCCGGATCGTCGGCCCAGTTCTCTCGTACCTTCACGTGCAGGAAGAGGTGCACCGTCTGCTCGGCCGCTTCTGCGATTTCGAGACGCGCCGCTTGTCCGATGGCCTTGATGGTCTGCCCGCCCTTGCCGAGAACGATGGAGCGCTGGCTCTCGCGCTCTACGAAAATAGTCTGCTCGATACGCACGGACCCGTCCGGACGCGGCTGCCACTGGTCGGTCTCGACGGTGGAGCGGTAGGGCAGTTCCTCGTGCAGGCGGTCGTAGAGCTTTTCCCGGGTGATCTCCGCCGCCAGCATGCGGATCGGCGCATCCGAGACCTGATCCTCCGGATAGAGCCAGGGACTCTTCGGCATCATGCCGGCCAGCGTCGATTTCAGCGTCTCGATGCCATCGCCGTTCAGCGCAGAGACCATGAAGGTGTGTTCGAAGGAGATACGCTCGTTCAGCGAGGCCGCCAGGGCGAGTAGCCGATCTCGGGGAATCAGGTCGATCTTGTTCAGGATCAGAACCTTCGGGCGTTTCACGTCGGGAAGCTTGGCGAGAATCGCATCGACCTCTTCGGTGACACCCTTGCGCGCATCGATCAGCAAGCAAACCGCATCCGCGTCCGAGGCTCCACTCCAGGCCGAATGGACCATAGCGCGATCGAGGCGGCGTTTGGGTGCGAAGATCCCGGGCGTATCGACCAGAATGATCTGCGCGGTCTCATGCATGACGATGCCGCGCACGAGGGCGCGGGTGGTCTGCACTTTCCGCGAGACGATCGAGACCTTCGTGCCAACGAGGCTGTTCAGAAGGGTCGACTTGCCCGCGTTGGGGATACCGATCAGTGCGACGAAGCCGGCCGTGGTATTCTCCGGCATCGTCACGGCCGGCAGCGGGATCAGCGGCGGCGGGGCGAAATCGTCGTCGAAGTCGTGATCATCTTGAGGCATCGGAGGCGTGTCCTTCATCGACGTCCGCCGACGTCTCCTTGGATCGGGCCGGATCGGAGCCGGTTATCTCGCGCTCGAGCACGAGGCGGGCGGCCTCCTGCTCGGCGAGGCGTTTCGAGGGACCGACGCCGATACCGACCTCAAGACCCTCGACGCGCACCGCGATATGAAACACCGGCGCATGGTCGGGACCCGAGCGCTCGACCACGTCGTAGACTGGGATCGGCAGAGCGCGGGCCATCGCCCACTCCTGAAGCGACGATTTCGCATCGCGACCGCGCGGCGCGGCGGTGTCGGTGTCCGGCGTGAAGGCCGCGTTGACGATCGCCTTGGCGACCTCGTAGCCGGCGTCGAGGAACACTGCACCAAGGATTGATTCGCAGACGTCGGCCAGGATGGTCTGATTGCGACGTCCACCACTCTGGACCTCGCCGGGGCCAAGTGCGAGGTGCGGACCGACGTCCCAGCTCGTCGCGACGGACGCACAGGTTTCACGCCGCACAAGCCCCGCAAGGCGTCGCGACAGCTCGCCCTCGTCGGCGCCCGGGAAGGCCTCGTAGAGGAGGTCGGCGATGGCAAGCCCAAGGACGCGGTCGCCGAGGAATTCCAGGCGTTGGTAGCTGCCGAGTCGGCCGTTCCCACCGGCCTTACTCACGTGCGTAAGGGCGTGGAGCAGAAGCTTCGGATTGGCAAAAGCATGTCCGATCCGCGCCTCGAGTACCGCGAGGTCGGGCTTCGGACGGGGCGCGCGCCGCGCCCGGCTGGAGGGACGCGCCTCTTCGGTCACAATGCGTAACGTCCTAATGGATGGCCGTGAACAGCCGGTTCCAGCGAACCTTCGCCGGCCAGTTCCAGATCTGCCACGCCGGCGTGCCCTCGTCGATCGAGAAGAAGATCATCTCCGCCCGTCCTACGAAATTCTCGAATGGCACGAAGCCGACACTGGCGAGATCGCGCGAATCCGTCGAGTTGTCGCGATTGTCGCCCATCATGAAGAAGCGCCCCTGCGGCACGGTGTAGGGCTCGGTATTGTCCCAGTAGCCGTTATCGCCATCGCGCTCGATAACGCGGTGGGTAATCCCGTTGGGCAGGGTTTCGAGGTATTGTTCCGCCTTGGCCTGTTCCCCGTAGGGGCCCGTCGTCTCGAAGGGTGCGATCTTCTCACGCTTCACCGGCACGTCGTTGATGTAGAGAAGGCCGGCTTTCATCTGGATCTTGTCACCCGGCAAACCGATCACGCGCTTGATGTAATCGGTGGAATTGTCCTTCGGCAGTTTGAAGACGGCGATGTCGCCTCTCTTCGGCTCCGCCGCCCAGATCCTTCCGTCGGCCGTGAAGGGCAGATATTCGCTCAAGGGCAACGAATATTTCGAATATCCGTAGGAATATTTTGATACAAACAGATAGTCGCCGATCAGAAGCGTCGGCACGAGGGAGCCCGAAGGGATGTTGAAGGGCTGGAACAGGAGCGTTCGAACCACCAGCGCGATGAGAAGCGCCTGACCGCCGACCTTCAGCGTCTCCTTGATGCTCGCCCAGATGCTGGTGTCAGCAGCCTTCAGGTCACGCTTTGTCTGCTGATCCACGTGGGCACGTTCCATCTGGCTGCCATCTCCGGTCCGACGCGCGCACCCGGATTCCGGGCGACTTCCGTCGTTGACGGTCGACCGGCGGCATAGACCATGCGGATAGGCGCCGCAACGCACGCGGCTTCACGGCTGGGTTCCGGGCGTGCTGTCCGGCACTGCCTCGATGATCACGAAGGCCTGTGCCAGGGGGGGGTCATCCGTGAGCGTGATGTGGAGCTTGGGCCGGTGACCGATCGGCATGAGCCCCGCCAGGTGCTCGGCCGCCGCTCCGGTGAGCCGGAGGGTCGGGCGTCCGCCCGGTCGATTGACGACCTCCATGTCGCGCCAAAACACTCCTTGCGCGATACCGGTGCCGAGGGCTTTGGAGCAGGCCTCCTTGGCCGCGAAACGCCGGGCATAGGACGGAGCGCGCGCCGCGCGAGCATCGCACTTGGCCCGCTCCGCTTGGGTGAAGATCCGGTGAGTGAAGCGTTCGCCGTAGCGCTCCAGCGACTTCTCGATCCGCCGGAT
Source organism: Methylobacterium sp. 37f (assembly GCF_023093475.1). Classification (NCBI taxonomy): domain Bacteria; kingdom Pseudomonadati; phylum Pseudomonadota; class Alphaproteobacteria; order Hyphomicrobiales; family Methylobacteriaceae; genus Methylobacterium; species Methylobacterium sp. 37f. The sequence continues at coordinate 43,515 of NZ_JAGHKN010000008.1, read as the reverse complement.
GTCGCAAAGGTCGGAGCCGATGCCGACGATCATGCGCGTGCCTCTTCCATGGCCGCGCGCATATCGCGGATCGCTTGGCCCAAGCCAACGAAGATAGCTTCGCCGATGAGGGCATGACCAATGTTCAATTCGGCGATCTCGCGCAGGGCGGCCACCGGCCCGACGCTGTCGAGTGCGAGGCCGTGGCCGGCATGGATCTCAAGGCCGATGCCAAAGCCATAGGCTGCCGCATGGGTGATGCGCGCGAGCTCTCGCGCGGTCCTGGCCGTATTCCCCTCGGCGACCGCTTCGCAATAGCTGCCGGTGTGAAGCTCCACGACGGGTGCACCCAGGCGCTTGGCAGTGTCCATCACGGCCAAGTCTGGCTCGACAAAAAGCGACACGCGGATGCCTGCCGCAGTGAGGCGTGCGATGCGAGGCCTCAGTGAATCCTGAGCCCCGATGATGTCGAGCCCGCCCTCGGTGGTACGCTCCTGGCGCTTTTCGGGCACGAGGCAGGCGGCGTGTGGCCTCAATCGAGTTGCCAGCTCGATCATCTCGTCGGTGGCGGCCATCTCGAAGTTGAGCGGAATCGTGAGGGTGCGGGCGAGTGTCTCCATATCGGCGTCGCGGATGTGCCGGCGATCCTCACGCAGGTGTGCGGTGATGCCGTCGGCTCCTGCCGCGACCGATTCGCGAGCGGCACGGATCGGATCAGGTGCCGTCCCGCCGCGGGCATTCCGGACTGTGGCCACGTGATCGATATTGACGCCGAGCCGGAGACGATCTGAAGGCAGGGCACGGGATGACATCGCCGATAGCTCCGAAGGGGATCGCTGCACCCTGATGGAAGGGCGCGTGCGTCACTACATAGGAGATGCTGGGTCGCAGGGGATATGACACGCTATGGGATTTCTTGACGGACTGCTCGGCCATGGCAGCGACCTCTCGCCCGGGGAGGTGAACGAGCAACTGGCTGGAATTCTTACGGAGGGCGAGCCGGTTCAGATCGCCTTCCGGATCATTCGCGACCTGATCGTCTTCACGGACCGCCGCCTGATCCTTGTGGATAAGCAGGGCATCACAGGTCGCAAAGTCTCGTACCTGACAGTCCCCTATCGGGCGATCACCTCCTTCTCGGTGGAGACTGCGGGAAGCTTCGACCTTGAGTCCGAACTCGCGATCTGGGTCTCGGGTCGAGCCGAGCCGATCCGCAAGACCTTGAAGCGGGGCGCCAACATACTGGGGATTCAGCAGGCCATCGCGGCATCGATCCGCTGATGCCGTCCTGTATCCGATGCGTTTGCCCTGAGAGGAACTGACCGGGGAAATCTTGCCTCAGCGTGCGGTCTCTGGTAAGGCCCCGCCCATTCCACACGCGGAGTCGGCCTCATGCCTGAATGAGGCGTTTCCGGTGGTCGTTGCCCTTAGGCGCGATCGCTTCCTCCGCGGCGGTACCAACCGGAGAGTACAAAGACATGGCCGTTGATTTCACCATGCGTCAGCTTCTCGAGGCCGGCGCCCACTTCGGACACCAGGCCCATCGCTGGAATCCGAAGATGCAGTCCTACATCTTCGGGACGCGCAACAATATCCACATCATCGATCTCGCGCAGACCGTGCCGGCCCTCCATCAGGCCCTTCAGGCGGTGAGCGACACCGTGGCCAAGGGCGGCCGCGTGCTGTTCGTCGGCACGAAGCGCCAAGCGGCCGACACGATTGCGGAGGCGGCCAAGCGCTCGGCCCAGTACTACGTCAACTCCCGTTGGCTCGGCGGCATGCTCACCAACTGGAAGACCATCTCGGGCTCGATCCAGCGCCTGCGCAAGGTTGACGAGACCCTCGACGGCGGGGCCCAGGGCCTCACCAAGAAGGAGCGTCTGATGCTGGCCCGTGAGAAGGACAAGCTTGAGAAGGCCCTCGGCGGCATCAAGGATATGGGTGGCGTGCCTGATCTTCTGTTCGTGATCGACACGAATAAGGAGCAGCTCGCGATCAAGGAGGCCCAGCGTCTTGGTATCCCGGTGGCAGCCATCGTTGACACCAACTGCAACCCGGATGGCATCACCTACGTCGTGCCGGCCAACGATGACGCGGGCCGCGCCATCGCGCTGTATTGCGACTTGATCGCTCGTGCTGCCATCGACGGCATCTCGCGCGGCCAGGGCTCGATGGGTATTGATCTCGGTGCTTCCGAGGAGCCGGTCGCCGAGGAGCTTCCGGCCAACGACGACGCGGCGGCTTCCGTCGTCTCCGGTTCGGTCACGCAGGCCGACGTTGCTGCCCTCGTGGAGTCGACCGAGCACTTCGAACTGCTTTCGGCCCCTCGTGGTGCTCCGGACGATCTGTCCAAGCTCCATGGCGCTGGTCCGCAGATTGTTCAGAAGCTCAACGAGGCGGGAATCTATCACTACTGGCAGCTTGCCGCGATGAGCGCGGATGATGTCGCCAAGGTCGATGCCGATCTGAAGCTGAACGGCCGCATCGGGCGCGATGGCTGGGTCGATCAGGCTCGCGGCTTCGTCGAGGCCGCTGCCGCCGCCTGATCCCGCATCGGCGGCCCGTCATTGGGCTGCCATCGGCAGATCCGACAATCGAAGCTGAAGCCCGGTGCTTTCCAAGAGCGCCGGGCTCATTCACTTCCAGAGTGTCTTGCCTACCAAACACGACGCGTTTCGCCGGACACAAGTTTCGAACGACCCGCGCTTCATCACACTTCGTATTTCATACGACACGGAAAGGACCGGCCATGGCCAACATCACCGCCGCACTGGTGAAAGAGCTCCGCGAAAAGACCGGCGCGGGCATGATGGACTGCAAGGGCGCTCTGAACGAGACCGACGGCGACATCGAAGCTGCGGTCGATTGGCTGCGCAAGAAGGGTCTCGCCAAGGCCGCGAAGAAGGCTGGCCGCGTGGCCGCTGAGGGCCTTGTCGCCGTCGAGTCGGCGGGTCACCATGCCGCAATCGTGGAGGTGAACTCGGAGACCGATTTCGTCGCCCGCAATGACAGCTTCCAGGCTTTCGTTCGTGAAGCCGCCAAGCTTGCGCTGAACACCGACGGCACGCTGGAGGGCCTTGAGGCCGCCACGTTCCCGGGTGCGACGACCACGGTTAAGGAAAGTCTCGCCAACCTCATCGCTACTATCGGCGAGAACATGACTCTGCGCCGAGTTGCTAAGCTCGACGTGACCAAGGGCGTTATCGCCTCCTACGTCCATGGCCAGGTGGTCGAGGGTCTTGGCAAGATCGGCGTGCTCGTCGCGCTCGAGTCCGAGGGCGATGTCGAGGTGCTCTCCACCCTCGGCCGCCAGATCGCCATGCATGTTGCCGCTACTAACCCGGTGGCTCTCGATGCTGCTGGCGTCGATCAGGGCACGCTCGACCGCGAGATTAACATCTTGCGCGAGAAAAACGCCGGTAAGCCCGAGAACGTGCTCGCCAAGATCGTCGAGAGCGGCCTGAAGAGCTACTACAAGGAGGTGACCCTCCTGGAGCAGCCCTTCGTCCACGACGGCTCCAAGACGATCAGCCAAGTTCTGAAGGAAGCCGAGGGCAAGGCTGGTTCGCCGGTCAAGCTCACCGCGTTCGTGCGTTATGCGCTCGGCGAGGGTATCGAGAAGGACGAGGGGCCGGATTTCGCGGCTGAAGTCGCGAGCCTTTCACGCTGATCTGAAATTTCGAGCATTTTTTGCTTCGGAAATGAGAGGGGCAGCGGCAGGGATGCCGCTGCCCCTCGACGTTTAGGCCTCCGTTGGGCTAGACACCCCCCGCTTCCGATTGGCTCTCCGACCTGATCCAGGCCGGATTAGAGGGGACTGGCTCGATGCCGGAGACCGCACCGTTTCGCCGCGTACTCGTGAAGCTTTCGGGCGAGGCGCTGGCTGCTCCCGATGGCTATTGGCTTCACCCGCCGACGCTCGCGGGCATCGCCGACGACATCGCCCGCACGCGCGAGGCCGGCTTCCAGATCGCCCTGGTGGTGGGAGGTGGCAACATGATCCGCGGTGCCCGTATCTCGGCGGCTGGTTGGATCGACCGGGCTACTGGTGATTCCCTGGGCATGATGGCCACGGTGATGAACTCTCTGGCTCTGGAAACGGCCCTGAATGCTGCGGGCGTGCCGGCACGCACCATGTCCGCCGTCTCAATGCCGACCATCTGCGAAACCTTTGCGCGTCAGCCTGCCCTGCACCACCTCGACAAGGGTCAGGTCATTGTCCTTGCTGGGGGCACCGGTAATCCCTTCTTCACGACTGATACCGCCGCCGTACTCCGCGCCGCCGAGTTGCGCTGTGACGCGGTGCTGAAGGCGACCCAGGTGGACGGGGTCTATTCCGCCGATCCGAAGCGCGATCCGACCGCGACACGCTACGATCGTCTGACCCATGATGAGGCGATCGCTCGCGACTTGAAAGTAATGGACACCGCGGCCTTCGCGCTGGCTCGCGAAAGCCGCCTTTCGATCGTGGTCGGCTCCATCCATGCCCCGAGTTCGGTCCTGGCTATTTTGACCGGTTCGGCGCCGGCCACGCAGGTAGTCCCATAGACCACGACTGACACGGCGCGAGGGTAGACACGCAGCGACGGCAATCAGAAATCTTGTCGATCATTTCAGCGCCGATGCCTCGCAGCACTCTTTTCGATCAATGCCATCAAGGTTGCTGATTTTATCGAACAGATTTTTCTCAAATGATGGGGTGCGTTTGCTTGGTTGACGGCGCTATCTGCATGAGTCCGACGAAATGACATGTTAGAAATTCGACGCTCTCACCTGGAGCTGGAAACGTATCTCTAGCCGAGAAGCCGCTGAATTCGTGAACTGAGTGCCTATGATGAATGTCGCAATCTGTTCCGGATCATGACAGCTTTCGCGACAGCAATTCTTGCAGTCGCCGCGGATTGATCGGTCTGCGTCTTATGACGAGGTGGGACGGCGCCGATGGATTCTGCTTCGGGCTGACCCCGACGCATAAGCGCCGTAGCCCCATTTGCGGCCTCTCTGATTTTGGTTCATTGAGGCGCACGAACGGGCCTTCGCGGCTCGGCCCCCAATTTCCCCTAGTTCGCGTCGGGATAGTCCAGCATGGCAGCCATTCCAGAATTCGACCTGAATGACATCAAGCGCCGTATGCAGGGTGCCGTAGCCTCGCTGAAGGGCGATCTCGGGTCGCTCCGTACCGGCCGCGCCACGCCGAGCATCCTCGATCCGATCCAGGTCGATGCCTACGGCGCCATGATGCCGATGGCCCAGGTCGCAACCGTGAGCGTTCCCGAGCCCCGCCTTCTCAGCATCTCGGTCTGGGATCGCGGCATGATCGGTGCCGTCGAGAAGGCCATCCGGGAATCCGACCTCGGCATGAATCCGCAAACCGAAGGTCAGACCATCCGCCTGCGTGTTCCTGAGATGAACGAGCAGCGTCGCAAGGAAATGGTCAAGGTCGCGCACAAATACACGGAGGAGGCTCGCGTTGCGGTCCGCCATGTCCGGCGTGATGGGCTCGACCATCTGAAGAAGCTGGAGAAGGACGGCGCCATCAGCGAGGATGATGAGAAGCGTCAGGCCGGCGAAGTCCAGAAGGCCACCGATCAGTTCATTGCTGAGATCGACGGTGTGCTCGCCGCCAAGGAGAAGGAAATCATGCAGGTCTAGGATTTGCTGGTCCGGGTTCGAGATCACGTGTGATCGACACGAAAGACGGTTGGGGGAGAAGCGCGTTGGGTCGCTCAGAAGGCGCGCGTCAGATCGAGGCGGCAAGGGTGCACGGCGTTGAATCGTCTGGTCGTGAGCCCGCGGATGGTGCCGCGACGGTTTATGCAGGCTCTCATCAATCTAAGACAGGTCTGCAAACCGCGCCGGCTCATGTCGCCATCATCATGGACGGAAATGGACGCTGGGCGGCAAGTCGTGGCCTGCCGCGCGTCGAAGGTCATCGCCGTGGTGTCGACGCGGTGCGGCGCGCGGTACGTTCGGCGATCGAACTCGGCGTGCACTTCCTGACCATCTACAGCTTCTCATCCGAGAACTGGCGCCGCCCGCCGGCCGAGGTCGCCGACCTCATGGGCTTGCTGAAGCTTTTCGTCCGCCGCGATCTCGCCGACCTGCACGGGAACAACGTTCGGGTCCGCATCATCGGCGAGCGGGAGGGACTCAGTTCCGACATTGCTGGGCTCCTGGACGAAGCGGAGTGCCGCACGCAGGCTAATACCGGGCTCACCTTGATCGTGGCCTTCAATTATGGCGGTCGTCAGGAAATCCTTCGGGCGGTTCGAAATCTCGCACGGTCCGTAGCCGAAGGCGCCCTTGCGCCGGACGCCATCGATCTGGATGTCCTGACCGGCGCCCTCGACACTACCGGGATACCGGATCCGGATCTCGTCATCCGCACGTCGGGGGAGCAGCGGTTGTCGAATTTCCTGACCTGGCAGACAGCTTATGCGGAATACGTGATCGTCCCTGAATTCTGGCCAGACTTCGATCATGCGGCGTTCCACGCTGCAATCGAGGAGTATCATCGCCGTGACCGCCGCTTCGGCGGCTTGAGCGGCAAGGTCGGTTAATCGTGGTGCCTGAAGAGGCGGCTCCCGCCTCCCGGCGCGGACTTTTTGCCAGCCGAGAGTTCCGGGCTCGCCTCGTCTCGGCAATTTTGCTCTGCGCTATCGTAGTGTCGGCACTGATCCTTGGAGGCTGGCCCTTCGCAATGATCTGGCTCGCCGCAGGCATCGTGTTTGCCGCCGAGTGGATCGGCATGAGCGCGATCGCGCCGCGGCGCCTCGTTCTCTCGGTGACGGCCGCGACCCTATTCGGCCTCGTTCTCTGTCTTCACGGCGACGTTGCTCCGCTGCCAATGACCTTGGTGGGACTCGTTGGGGCCAGTCTCGTGACGGCCATCGCGAAGGAACCCGCCGGACGCCTTCGTGCCTTGGGCGGTCTCGCCAGCGCCGCTGTGATCGCTCTGGTGCCGACAGCTCTGCGTGATGATCCCGGGATCGGGATTCTGGGTCCCGCCTGGATGTTCGCCGTGGTCTGGTCCACCGATATCATCGCCTACTTCACGGGGCGGACATTCGGCGGCCCGAAGCTGATGCCGCGGGTCAGCCCGAAGAAGACGTGGTCCGGTGCCATCGGTGGGCTGGCCGCAGGAACGCTCGCTGGAGTAGCGCTCGTGCTGATCGCCCGAGACCATGGCTGGAGCAGTCTTTCGACGACATCGCTTGCCGGCGTCGCCCTCCTAAGCGCCACAGCCTCGGTTCTCAGCCAAGGGGGTGACCTCGTTGAGTCCGCCCTCAAACGCCGGTACGGCGTGAAGGATTCGGGCCGTGCGATTCCCGGACACGGTGGTGTCATGGACCGTCTCGACGGGTTCTTCGCCGTCGCCATCCTCGCCGGTTTCTATCTTATCGTACGCCGCTTCGTCGCGCCCTGAAGGACCCTCCCGTTGCTGACCGTCACCATTCTCGGCGCCACAGGCTCCATCGGCCAATCGACCATCGACTTGTTGCTTCAGCATCCGGACCGCTTTCGCATCGGCAGCCTCGTAGCCGGGCGCGATGTCGACGCCATTGTTCGGCTCGCAGGTAACCTGCAGCCGGATTTTGTGGCACTCGCCGATGAAACCGCCGGTCCGGCCCTACGCAACGCGCTCGCTCACACTGGGATCCGCAACGGAGCCGGGGAGGGTGCCGTGCTGGAGGCGGTGGCACGGGATGCCGATATCGTCGTGGCAGCCGTGAGCGGAGCTGCCGGGCTGCGGCCCACGCACGAGGCGCTGAAGCTCGGCCGTACCGTGGCACTTGCCAACAAGGAAAGCCTCGTCTGCGCCGGCGACGCCTTCATGCGGGACGCCAAGCGCTACGGAGCTACTCTGCTGCCAGTAGATTCCGAGCACAACGCTTTGGCTCAAGCTCTCGGCGACGGCCGCCTCGACGATGTGGCCAAGATGACGATCACGGCCTCCGGCGGCCCGTTCCGAACCTGGACCCGTGAGCGTATTGCGAATGCTTCCCCAACGGAGGCGGCGGCCCATCCGACGTGGTCGATGGGCATGAAGATTAACATCGATTCCGCCTCCCTGATGAACAAGGGGCTGGAGTTGATCGAGGCGCACCATCTCTTCGCCCTGGAGCCCGATCGTCTGGACGTGATCGTTCACCCGCAATCCATCGTGCACGGTCTGGTCTACTGGCGGGACGGCGCGGTGACGGCGGGCTTGGCCATGCCAGACATGCGCGTGCCGATCGCCCATTGCCTCGGGCTCGGCGAGCGCTTGTCGATCGCGCGCGGACGTCATCTCGACCTCGCGGCCGCCGGCAGCCTGACCTTCGAAGCAGCCGATGAGGTGCGCTTCCCCTGCCTGCGCATTGCCCGCGCGGCCCTGGCCGCCGGCGGCGCGGCGCCGACCGTGATGAACGCTGCCAACGAGATTGCGGTGGCGGCGTTCATCCAGGGTGCCATCGGTTTCTACGGCATCGCCGATCTGGTTGAACGCGCCTGTGAACACTTCGCCGTCCAATACAGGACCGCACCCGAGGATGTCGACGCGGCCCTGGCCATCGACGCCGAGGTTCGGCGTTGGAGCAGCCAGGCCCTCGCGGCGGCCTGAGCGAGGCTGTCAGCTTTCTGGGCCGTAGCCCTCCAGAAACACGCGCACTGCCTCTCGAACATTGTGTTCGATCTCCGCTGGGGCGACCCTGTCCCCGGCGTTGAACAGGAGCCGGGTCAGCAAACCGGCCTGACAGATCTGAAGAAATTGGCGCGCGGCGAGATTGGTGTCCGCTGGGCGGAGCCGCGTTGCCGCCACCTGCGCATCAAGGTAAGCGGCGAGCCGGGTCGTACCCTGCATAGGGCCAGCCTCGAAGAAAGCTTGGCCAAGGCGCGGGAATTTCTCGCAGGCACCGATGACCATCCGGACTACGGTGATGTGCTCGGGCCTGACCATTTCGGTGAGATAACTCAGTCCCAGCCGCGTGAGCACGCCTCGCACATCGGGATCGTCGGCATCGAGGCGAAACAGCACCTCGGCAAGCCCGCGCTTTTCGGCCAGCGCCAGCGCCTCGAATAGAGCTTCCTTGCTGTCGAAGTAGACGTAGAGCGTTCCCTTTGAGACGCCAGCCGCTTTGGCGATCTCGCCCATGCTTGCTCCGTCGAAGCCGGAGGCCATGAAGACCGCACGGGCGCCATTGAGGATCTGCCGACGCTTGTCGGTTTCCGGCATGGTGCGCTCACGCCCATTCATGGGGGCTTCTACGGTCGCCATGAAGCTGATCCTGATTGACCGAACGGTTCAGTCACAATATCTAAATTTCTTGGAAAGCGCCAGCATGCGCAGTCTCAGCTCAGCATGCGCAGTCTCAGCAATGACCGAACGGTTCGGTCATTGCCGCGGAGGTCAGGATTTTCGCCATGAGCTTGCGCGAAGACGACACATATTCGCCTCAGCCGCCTGAGCTCGATGCCGGCGGGATGACTGGGAAGCTCTCAGCGGCCGTCCCGCTTGTGCCAAAGACGCCAGCACTGATCGCGACGGAGCCGACAGACAGGGTGCGGCGCGCGCGCAAGCTGGTATTTGCCACCCTGTTGCTCGCCGGCCTCGGTGGCGCAGCCTACAAGGCGCATCATTGGTGGACGGTGGGACGCTTCTTTGTGACGACCGACGACGCCTACGTGCAGGCCGACATTTCGGTGCTTGCCGCCAAGGTCCCCGGCTATCTTGCGGCAGTGCCGGTCGTGAATGGGCAGATGATGCACAAGGGTGATGTGATCGCGCGGATCGACGACGGCGACTACCGCCTTGCCGCCCAGGCGGCGCATGACAAGCTGGTGACCCAGCAAGCAGCCATCGTCCGCATCGGCCGGCAGGTCGAAGCCGCGCAGGCGCAAATGCTCCAGGCCTCGGCTCAAATCGACGCGAGCAAGGCCGATGCGGTACGAGCAGCGGCCGATTACGCCCGCCAGCAACAGCTCGAGAAGGTCGACTTCGTCGCTAAGGCACGCATCGAGCAGGCGCGAGCCGACCGCGACCGGACCGACGCCGCGGTGAAGGGAGCCGAAGCCTCGCTGGTTGCGATGCGCGCCAATGTCGAGGTGCTTCGAGCGCAGGCCCAGGAGGCTGAAGGGCTGGCCGCCGAACTGCACACGGCCGAGGCGCGGGCGGCTCGCGATCTCGCATTCACGACGATTCGAGCGCCCTTCGACGGCGTCGTCGGCAACAAGGCCGTGGAGGCTGGCGCCTATGTCGCGCCAGGCTCTCGCATCGCTGCCCTGGTCCCCCTCGAGAGCGTTCGCATCGACGCCAATTTCAAGGAGACGCAGGTCGAGCGTATGCACCCGGGCCAGCGCGTCCATATCGCAGTGGATGCCTATCCCGATCGCGACATCCTGGGCGAGGTCGAGTCGCTTTCGCCCGCTTCCGGTTCGGTTTTCAGCCTGCTGCCTCCCGACAACGCCACCGGCAATTTTACGAAGATCGTCCAGCGCCTGCCAGTGCGGGTGCACGTACCGGCGGAGGTCGCGAGCGAGGGAATTCTGCGTCCCGGCCTGTCGGTCACCGTTCGGGTGGATACTCGAGAGGGTAGTGGATCGGCTGGCGGGGACAATCCCGTGCGCAGGGCTTCACGGCGCTAGAGACGCCCATGACCGCTGATGCCGTCCCGGGGCCGTCCGCGATGGCCACCGAGCCGCCGCTCGATCGCCGCCGAATGGTGGCATTCGTAAGCATGGTGTTCGGGATGTTCATGGCGATCCTGGACATTCAGATCGTCTCGGCTTCCCTGGCTGAGATCCAGGCTGGTCTCTCGGCCTCGGGTGATGAAATTCCCTGGGTCCAGACCAGTTACCTCATCGCCGAGGTGATTTCGATCCCACTCTCCGGCTTCTTGTCGCGGGTGGTGTCCACGCGGTGGATGTTCGTGATCTCGGCCGGTGGCTTCACGCTGATGAGCCTGATGTGCGCGACATCGACCTCGATCAACGAGATGATCATTTGGCGCGCCGCTCAAGGCTTCATTGGCGGCGGTATGATTCCGACGGTCTTCGCGTCGGCCTTTACGATCTTTCCGCCCTCGAAGCGCTCCATCTTCTCCCCGATGATCGGACTGGTTGCGACGCTTGCTCCCACGATCGGGCCGACAGTCGGCGGCTACCTCACCGATCTGTTCGACTGGCACTGGCTTTTCCTCGTCAACGTCGTGCCAGGCATCTTCGTAACGGTCTCGACCTATCTACTGGTTGATTTCGATGAACCGAACCTTGCCTTGTTTAAGCGCTTCGACTGGTTCGGCCTCGTCTTCATGGCGCTGATGCTCGGCTGCCTCGAATACGTACTGGAAGAAGGGCCGAACCACGACTGGTTGGCCGACGAGGCAGTGTTCGCGAGCGCCGTGGTCTGTCTCATCGCGGGGCCGGCCTTCTTCTGGCGCGCCTTCACGGCCGCCGAGCCGATTGTCGATCTGCGCGCTTTCTCCGACCGCAATTTTACCGCCGGCTGCATCTTCAGCTTCGTCCTCGGCATCGGCCTCTACGGTCTGACCTACCTCTACCCGGTCTATCTCGGACGAGTGCGCGGTTACTCCGCACTGCAGATCGGCGAGACGATGTTCGTCTCAGGGCTGTGCATGTTTGCGACAGCTCCCATCGCGGGCCGTTTCTCGGGGAAGGTCGATCCCCGCATCATGATGGGTCTCGGCTTCCTCGGCTTCGCCACCGGAACCTGGATGGTCACCGGCTTGACCAAGGACTGGGACTTCTGGGAATTGCTGGTGCCGCAGGTCCTGCGCGGTTGCTCGCTGATGCTGTGCATGATTCCGATCAACAACATCGCTCTTGGAACGCTGCCGCCGGCGCGGATGAAGAACGCGTCCGGGCTCTACAATCTCACCCGCAACCTCGGTGGCGCCGTTGGCCTCGCGCTGATCAACACCGTGTTGAACGACCGCTGGGACCTCCACCTCGCCCGGCTGCACGAACGCTTCACCTGGACGAACACCGCTGTCCTTGAACGACTTGAGATGACGCGCCGGCAATTCGAGGGGTTCGGTGGCAGTGCGGACGCGATGGCTCTGAAAGCGATGATGAACACGGTTCGTCTCCAGGGATTGGTGATGGGCTTCGCCGACGTGTTCCTGGTGCTGACCTTCCTGTTCGTGGCGATGGCTTGTGCCGTACCGTTTATTCGGCGGCCGCGTGCGGCAGCGGGGGCAGGGGGCGGCCATTGAGGCAGATGCCCTTTACCAACGGGCTGGGAATGCGGGGATAGACCGACGAAAGTGTTCTGCTGCGACCTCGAATCACGTCCGCCGGGTTTGCGTTCGCGTTCGACGCATCCGATCTGCTACAGCGGGACGACGGCCCCGCGAGAGGCCGAGAGGATCGACGTATGGATTTCCTGAATGCCATGGGCGGCACGGCAACCGGTTTCTTAGGTGCGGTGATTCCCTTCCTGATCGTGCTGAGCATCGTCGTGTTCGTCCACGAGATGGGGCATTTCCTGGTCGGCCGCTGGTGCGGGGTCGGCGTTCACGCGTTCTCCCTCGGCTTCGGACCGGAACTGTTCGGCATTAACGATCGCCATGGGACGCGATGGAAACTCTCAGCCATTCCCCTCGGCGGTTACGTCAAGTTTCACGGTGATGCCAACGGCGCCAGCGTTCCCGACCCGGAAGCGGTGGCACGGATGACGGCACGGGAGCGTGCCATCAGCTTTCCGACCCAACCGTTGCCGAAGCGGGCCGCGATCGTAGCGGCTGGGCCCATCGCTAATTTCATCCTCGCCATCGTCCTGTTCTCCGGCGCGATCTATTTCGGTGGCCGTTACGAGACCCCTGCCCGTGTCGAGGCCGTGATCCCAGACAGTGCCGCGGCCCGCGCCGGATTCGAACCCGGCGACGTGATCCGGGCCATCGGCGGATCAAAGATCGATAGCTTCACCGACATGCAGCGCACGGTTTCGGGTGCCGCAGGTTCGAGCCTGACCTTCACGGTCGAACGTGGCAGTGAGACCAGGGAACTGGTCGCCGTGCCGGAGAGCAAGGAGGACGTGACCCCGTTCGGGCGTCATCGTTTCGGGCGGCTCGGCATCCAGGGGCCGAAGGGGACAGAGGCGAAACTTGTGCACTACGGCCCTCTGCAGTCGGTGGGCCTGGGCGTCTACGAGACCTATTTCGTCGTTGACCGCACCATAGACTATATCGGCAAGCTCGTGACCGGACGAGAATCCCCCGACCAGCTATCGGGCCCCATCGGGATCGCGCGGGTCTCGGGCGAAGTCGCAAAGGTCGGTGGTATCGGCGGTCTGATCGGCCTGATCGCGCTGCTCTCCGTCTCGATCGGGCTGCTGAACCTGTTCCCCGTACCCTTGCTGGATGGGGGGCATCTGTTGTTTTACGCCTTCGAAGCGATTCGCGGCCGGCCCTTGAGCGAGAGGGCACAGGAAATCGGTTTCCGGATCGGCCTGGCTCTGGTTTTGTTCCTCATGCTGTTCGCTGCGTGGAACGATATCCTCAACCTCGGTGCATCCTGGGGCGCACGTGGGACCTGAGCTTGTCCACCTGATCTTGCGCCTGACCTGAGGACTATGACGGCCGTCCCGTTGCGAGACACGCAAACGCCTCGATCTTAACCACAATCCCCATTGCGCGCGGAACCTTGCGTTTCGCGTGCAACCGTTTGTTGACCCTATTCGACGATCGGTCCGGGGCGTTAAGTGACCGGAAGGCCACGTCTCCCCAAAATCCCCAGAGTGCGGGACCTGCCGGCGTTTCCTTAACGCCGGAATCCCGATAGAAGCTGAGCTTGGGACCAGGTGTCAGGACGTCCGGAAAACGGACGCCTGACTGCGGGTGCAAACTCGCGCTGAAGATATAAAGAGACGGGCGATTACATGATGTCGATGACGGGGAAGCGCCGGCGTAAGTCGGTGGAACAGACCATCGTCCTAGTCGCCGCGGCGGCCGCTGGCCTCGTTCTCGGTGGAACCGCCCAGGCGCAGCAGATCGTCGTTCAGGGAAACAAGCGTGTCGATGCCGACACCATCCGGTCCTATGTGACCGGCACCGCCTCCGGCTCCCCCGAGGAAGCCCGCCGCAACCTGCTGGCGAGCGGCATGTTCTCCGATGTGAAGGTCTCTCGTAGCGGCGCCAGCACCGTCGTCAGCGTCCGTGAGAACAACCTCATCAATCGGGTTGTGTTCGAGGGTAATAAGAAGATCGAGAAAGCGACCCTTGAGGGCGAGGTCGAGGCCAAAGCGCGCGGCGCTTTCAGCGAGGCTGTTGTTCAGGCCGATATTCAGCGCATCAAGGAAGTCTATCGTCGCGCCGGTCGCGGTACGGCCAAGGTGACCTATCGGACCGTCGACCTGCCGAATGGTCGGCTCGACGTGATCTACGTCATCGAGGAAGGTGACAAGACTGGTATCAAGGCGATCAATTTCGTTGGGAATAGTGCCTACTCGGAATCCAAGCTCCGGGAGCTGATGTCGTCGTCCGAGATGAACTTCCTCAGCTTCATCAAGACATCTGACGTTTACGATCCGGACCGTATCACCAACGACCTCGACATTGTCCGGCGCTACTACCTGAAGAATGGCTACGCCGATTTCCGGGTCGTCAACGCCGATGCGCGCTATGTCGAGGGCGAGGGAGATGCCGGTTGGGTCATCACCGTCACTGTCGACGAAGGCGAGCAGTATCGCGTCGGTGCGGTAGCGATCGATTCCCGTCTGCCGGGTCTGGATACGCAGACATTGGACGGCGAGATCCGGTCCCAGGTCGGCGACGTCTACAATGCCGAGGACGTGGAGCGGACTCTCAACGGCGTGACCAATCAGGTCGGCCGCCAGGGCTATCCCTTCGCGCAGGTGCGCCCCACTGGCCAGCGCGACCGTGCAACCCACACCGTGGCTCTTGGCTTCGTGGTGGAGGATGGTCCGCGCGTCTATGTCGAGCGCATCAACATCCGCGGTAACACTCGGACCCGCGACTACGTCATTCGCCGCGAGCTCGATATCACCGAAGGTGACGCCTATAACCGGGTGCTCACCGATCGCGCCGAGCGCCGCCTGAACGGTCTGGGCTTCTTCAAGAAGGTTCGCTTCTCGAACGAGCCAGGTTCCTCGGCCGACCGCGTGATCATCAACATTGATGTCGAGGATCAGCCCACGGGTTCGTTCTCGGTGGCTGGCGGCTACTCCACCCAGGACGGTATCATCGGTGAGGTCTCGGTCTCCGAATCGAACTTCCTGGGTCGTGGTCAGTACGTCCGTGTCGCTGGTACCGGCGGTCAGTACTCGCGCGGTTTCGACTTCTCGTTCACGGAACCGTACTTCCTCGGCTATCGTCTCGCTGCAGGCTTCGATGCCTTCTACAAGTACAGCGACCAGACCCGTTACTCGCGTTACGAGACCACGGTTTATGGTGGGCAGCTTCGTGTCGGCCTCCCGATCACCGAAGAGTTCGGCATTACGCTCCGCTACTCGGTCTACAATACCGAACTCAAGGTTCCGAATACCGTCAAGCGGCCGTATAACGACTGCTCGAACCCCATCGCGGGTTACACGGCGACTTACGCCGCAAATGCAACGCTGCCTGGTCTTAACCCGGGGGATCCGACGCGGAATGTCGGCGGACAGTCGATCTATCCGGCTTGCGCCCTCGACGGTGAAGCCTCGATCGCGTTGAAGGGATCGCAGGGCAACACCCTGACCTCGCTGGCTGGACTTACGCTCGCCTACTCGACCCTCGACAACCTCGGTTCGCCGCGGAACGGCCTCTACGCCGAACTGAAGCCTGATCTCGCGGGTCTCGGTGGCGACTCGAAGTTCTTCCGCGTGACGGGCGATGCCCGCTATTACAAGGAGTTCTACGAGGACGTGGTCGGCTTCGTCCGGTTCCAGGGCGGTCACATCTCAGCTCTGAATGACCAGCCGCTGCGGATCACCGACCAGTTCTTCCTTGGACCGTCGCTCGTCCGCGGCTTCGCGCCGAACGGCATCGGGCCGCGTGACGTCGGCATCAGCGACAGCCGCTCCAACGCGATCGGTGGTTCGACCTACTTCGGCGGAACCGTCGAAGTTCAGTTCCCGCTTCCCGGAGTGCCGCGTGATCTCGGCTTGAAGGGCGCGGTCTTTGCTGATGCCGGTACGCTGTTCGGCTATAACGGTCGAACGCAGTTTAACGTGAACGGCGATAGCTTCATCAACGGTATCGCTCCCGGTGGTGCCTGTAACTTCAACCAGCTTACCATCGGCGTTGAGCCCGAGTGCGTGAACGTTCGTGACAAGATGACGATCCGCTCATCCGTCGGTGCTTCGATTCTGTGGAATTCGCCACTCGGACCGATCCGCTTCGATTATGCTTATGCGCTCTCGAAGGACGAAGGCGTGAAGGCCTACGACGCGAACGGCAGCTATCTGGGACGGGTCGGAAAAGATCAGCTCCAGGCCTTCCGCTTCTCCGGCGGCTCACGCTTCTAAGTCAGAGCGCCGTCTCCTTTTCGGGAGGCGGCGCGTTGTGACCGAATGTCAGATCCGATCTTCTTCTCCGCGACCTCCACCCTCAGCCTCGGCGCCATCGCCGAGGCTGCTGGCGTTTCATTGCCAGCGACGGCTGACTCCAATGCCCTGATTACCGGCGCCGCACCGCTCGAATCCGCGTCGCCGTCTGATGTCGCCTATATGGACAATGCCCGTTACGGCGATGCGCTCGCGAAGACACGTGCAGGGCTCTGCCTCGTTTCCCCACGTTTTGCGCCGCGTGTTCCTTCCGGCACGATCAGTTTGGTTCTTAAAGATCCCTATCGGGTCTATGCAGGGTTATTGGCGCGGCTCCACCCGGATGCGATTCGTCCCGGCTCACTCTTCGGTGTTGCCGGTGTCGCCCCCGGCGCTCACATCCACCCTGAGGCACGCCTCGAGCCCGGCGTACAAATCGATCCCGGTGCGGTCATTGGCCCGGGTGCAGAGATTGGCTCGGGCACGATCATCGGCGCTAATGCGAGCATCGGACAGTCCGTTCGCATTGGACGGGACTGCGCCATCGGGGCCGGTGCGACGTTGACCCATGCGCTGATCGGAAATCGGGTGATTATCCATCCCGGCGCACGTTTGGGCCAGGACGGATTTGGATTCGCGATGGGCCCGGGGGGACACCTGAAGGTGCCGCAGATTGGCCGGGTCATTGTCCAGGATGATGTCGAAATCGGTGCCAATACGACGATCGACCGGGGGGCCAGCCGGGATACAATCATCGGGGAGGGGACGAAGATCGATAACCTTGTACAGATCGCCCACAACGTCGTCATCGGTCGGCACTGCGTCATCGTCTCGGGCGTGGGAATCTCCGGTTCGACCACCCTTGAGGATTATGTTGTCCTTGGCGGACAGGTGGGCGTCGTCGGCCACCTTCGAATCGGAATGGGATCGCAGATCGCCGGTTCGTCCAATGTGAACCGGGACGTTCCTCCTGGAAGTCGATGGGGGGGGACACCCGCAAAGCCGGTCCGAGCGTGGTTCCGTGAACTCACGACCCTGGCACGTCTCGCCGAGCGTTCGACGTCCGGCGACGAACCGGGGAGCTGACGGCGTCTGTTCCGCGGGTACAAACTGGACTAAGAGCGCGTAGCGAGAGCGGATCCGAGCGCTCTGGGAAAAGCCCGACGATACGGCTCTCGTCCACAGCGTTCACACGCCATGCGAGCGGCCTGATCCCAGCCGATAATGTGTCGACAAAGCTGGATGATCGCAGCCTGAGCCGGTGCACGACCCCGTCCAAATCGGGGATCTTTTGATCGCTACGTGCCTGATTGAGGCCGTAGAGGACTACCGCCTCGATCCGAAGGCCGGCGATCCTTCCCTGTATCCCATTCGATCCGCAGGGCTTGCATCCCGTCCGCTTCTGCCGAATGAAGGCGCATCCTCCAAGTTGGCGGCTGATAGGAACGAGGCGGGGCGGCGGGGGCGTCGACGCGCAGTGAGGTAATCGAATCGATGAACGACATGCCGCGTGAGCTCGGCTCGGCTGACATCCAGAAGGTCCTGGAACTGCTGCCGCACCGCTATCCCTTCCTGATGATCGACCGGATCGTGGAGATCGACGGAGACCGCAGCTGCGTCGGCATCAAGAATGTCACGATTAACGAGCCGCAATTCACAGGACACTTCCCCGGACTGCCAGTGTTCCCCGGGGTCCTTCTTATCGAAGGTATGGCTCAGACCGCGGGGGCCATCTGCTGCCGCCACATCATGAGCGACGAACTGCGTGCCAAGCAGGTCTTCTTCATGACCATCGACAAATGCAAGTTTCGCAAACCCGTCGTTCCGGGCGACACCGTTCGCTATCACATGACGAAGATCAATCACCGAAAGACCATGTGGTGGTTCCGGGGCGAGGCGCGGGTGGATGGTACCCTGGTGGCCGAGGCCGAGATCGGCGCCATGCTGGTGACCGAGTGAGCACTGTCGGCGAGATCCATCCGAGCGCTGTGATCGAGGACGGCGCGATCCTCGGGGAAGGCGTCCGGGTCGGGCCGTTCTGCCATGTCGGGCCGTCCGTCGCTCTCGGTGATGGGTGCGAACTCGTGAGCCACGTCGTGGTGGCCGGCCGGACAACGATCGGCCAACGGACACAGCTCTATCCCTTCGCCTCGATCGGACATCCACCCCAGGACCTCAAGTTCAGGGGTGAGGCCTCCGTTCTGACCATCGGCGCCGATTGCGTGATCCGCGAAGGCGTGACCATGAACCCCGGAACCGCCGGGGGGGGGTTGGAGACGACGGTGGGCGACAAGTGCACGTTTCTCGCCAACTCCCATGTCGGCCATGATTGCCGCGTCGGTGACGGAGTCGTGTTCTCCAACAACGTCATGCTGGCCGGGCATTGCAGCGTTGGCGATTACGCGATCCTCGGCGGTGGTGCAGCCGTGATCCAATTCGCCCGCGTTGGGGCCCATGCCTTCGTCGGCGGGCTTTCCGGGTTGGAGAATGACTGCATTCCTTATGGCATGGCGCTCGGGAACCGCGCCTACCTCTCCGGCCTGAACATCATTGGATTGCAGCGGCGCGGTTTCGCCCGTGAGGATATTCACACGTTGCGGCGAGCCTATCGCCTTCTCTTTGCCAATGAGGGGACGCTGATGGAGCGTCTGGAAGACGTGGCCGCGGAGTTCGAGAGCCACCGCGCCGTCGCCGAAATCGTTGCTTTCATCCGCGCTGGCGGCAAGCGCTCCCTCTGCACCCCGCGCGAGACGCCGAGCACCTCTTGAACGCGAACCCAGCGCCCGCTGCGCGGATCACCGGGGCACCGTTACTGGTCCTGGTGGCGGGCGCCGGTCACCTGCCAGAATTGGTGGCGGCATCGCTCGACCGCGCCGGGCGCCCATTTCGCGTTCTGGCAATTCGCGGGTTCGCCGAGCGGGCGATGCGAAGACGGGCCGAAGCGACGGTCGATCTCCTCGACATCGCCGGTATCCTGTCCGTCCTTGAGGCATGGGGACCCGCTTGTGTCATCCCGGCCGGCGGCGTGTCCCGGCCGAACCCCGCCGCGATTCTGAATGCCGCGGCGGCGTTACGGAACCGCGACGCCCTGAGGGCGATCTCTGCCGGCGGCGACGACCGGCTGCTGCGCAGCGCTCTTCTGCTTCTGGAGGAGCACGGCCATGGTGTGATGGGCGTCCACGAAGTCGCGCCCGATCTTCTCAGCCCCGAAGGAGTGCTCGGTCTGCATGCGCCCGACACTGCTGCACGCGAGTCGATCGAAACCGGCCAGGCTCTGCTGTCTACGCTTTCTCGATACGATGTCGGGCAGGCAACGGTTGTGGTGGGTCAACGGGCGCTCGCCATCGAGGGACCTGAAGGCACCGACCGAATGCTGTCCCGCGCCCGGGGACTCGGCCGCCGCCCCTTCGGTTACGGCAACGCGCAGCCCGGCACCGTGCTGGTGAAGTGCGCCAAGATCGGACAGGATCTTCGCGTCGACCTGCCGGCAATTGGACCCCGTACCGTGGTGAATGCCGCTGCGGCCGGTTGCGCAGGTGTGGCCGTCCAGGCTGGCCACACGCTGATCATCGATCGCCAAGCGACGATTGCGGCGGCGGATCGGATAGGACTCTTCGTCGTCGGGCTGAATCTCGATGCCAGAACGGGACCGGACGCATGAACGAGCCCCATCCTGAGCGAGTCATCTGGCTGGTGGCAGGCGAAGACTCGGGGGATCAACTCGGATCGAAGCTGATGCGCGGACTGCGTGAGTTGTCGGATCGCCCGATTCGTTTCGGAGGGGTCGGCGGCGAGGCGATGGCGGCAGAAGGCTTTCGGTCCCTCTTCCCCATCGATGACGTGGCGGTCATGGGCTACCTGCCCGTCGCCGCGCGGCTGCGGACCCTCCTGCGCCGTATTCGCCAGACGGTGCGTGACGTCATCGAAGCTCGGCCCGATGTGCTTGTCATCATCGACAGTCCCGGTTTCACGCATGCCGTGGCTGCACGCGTCCGTAAGAGAATGCCAGACCTTCCCATCGTCGACTATGTGTCGCCGAGCGTCTGGGCTTGGCGCCCCTGGCGGGCCGCGAAGATGCGCCCCTTCATCGATCACGTCCTCGCCCTTCTGCCCTTCGAACCAGAGGCACACCGACGCCTGAATGGCCCTGCCTGTACCTATGTCGGTCATCCGCTGATCGAGCGACTCTCGGAATTGCGCCCGTCCCGCACCGAAGCCGAGGCACGCCTCGTAGGATCACCGGTCCTGGCGATCCTGCCCGGCTCCCGCCGATCGGAAATCGAGCGTCTGATGCCGGTCTTCGGGGCCACGCTGGCGCGTCTCACGGCGCGCTTCGGACCGATCGAGGCGGTGCTGCCGGCGGTGACGCGGCACCGAGCCTTGATCGAGCGGTCGGTGCTCGCCTGGGATAATCCCGTCACGCTCGTTCACGGCGAAGCGGCCAAGCATACCGCGTTTCGCCGGGCCCGGGCAGCGCTGGCCGCGTCGGGTACGGTCACGCTCGAACTGGCATTGGCCGGCGTTCCGATGGTGGTTGCCTACAAGGTCTCGCGAATCGAGGAGGCCGTCGCGCGACGCCTGATCCAGGTCCCGACCATCGTGCTTCCGAATCTGATCCTGGGCCACAACGCGATGCCGGAGTTCATTCAGAGCGATTGTACTGCGCCACGGCTCGCCGCAGCCCTCGAGCCCTTGCTGGCCGGCGCTTCGGAGCGCGATGCGCAGGTGGCGGCTCTGGCGCAGATCGACAGCCTCATGCGCTTGCCGGACGATGATCTGCCGAGCCGAAGCGCAGCGCGCATTGTCCTCAAAGCGAAGCGTGCAGCGTGAGCCGTTTGCAATCCAATGGGACTGCGCCGTAGCGGTTGGCCTCCGGGCTTCCGGATCGAAAGACCGTCTCGAGAAAGAACCAAACGAAGAAGCCTAGCATTGCCAGGACGAGCCCAATGACCGGGATGGGATAGCTGTCGACCATCCCCTCGAGCGGCAGAAGGCTGGTTGCCTCCGCGAGAATGTATGCCCCCAACCACCAGCCACTGCGGTTGCGGTCATGTAGCCGTCGGACCGTCTGGATCGAGGTTGCCAGGATGACGGGGAGCGTGCCGGCGGCCACGAGAATACCCGACCAGCGGAGGCCAAGGGCGGCGAGCCAGATCCCCAGGCAGAGCAGGCCAAACCCGAGGACGATCATACGCATCAGAAAGCCGCGATAGGCCGGGGCCGAGAGGCGACCGCTTGGATCCAACAGAGCCCAGGCGCGACGAAGTTCCTTGCTCATGTCCCCCTCGGCTTGACACGCCGCGTCGGAGGCTCGGCCACAGGATCTTCCGGCCAGGGATGGCGTGGGTAGCGCCCGCGCATCTCCGAGCGTACGGCGCTCCACGATCCACGCCAGAAGCCTGGAAGGTCACGGGTGATCTGGATGGGTCGCGAGGCTGGTGAGAGCAGATGCAACACGAGGGCGATTCGCCCACCGGCGATACTCGGATGGCGTTCCAGACCGAAAAGCTCCTGCACTCGGACGGCCAGCACCGGCCCGGTCTCGGACTCATAGTCGAGTGCGATGCGCGATCCGGTTGGCACTTCGAAATGGGTGGGCGCATCCGCGTCGAGGCGGGCGCGCCGATCCCAGGGCAGCAACGCTTGAAGGGCGCGCGCGAGATCGTCGGCGGTGATGGCGTCGAGGCTCGTGCGCCCGATGATTTCCGGTGCCAACCAATGCTGGATGTCTGCCAGCAGCTGAGTGTCTGACACGTCGGGCCAGTTCGCGGGGTCAGCCTCTCGCAGGAAGCGTAGGCGTGCGCGCCATTGGGTTAGTTGCGGCGTCCATGGCAGGGCGTGTAGCCCAATCTCGACGACGCCATTGGCGAGTATCTCGGCCGCGGCAATCTCCACCGGCACAGGCAGCGGGTGGTCGCCCAGCGTCACTGATCCAAGTCGTCGCATCGACCGCACGCGTAGGGCACGTGCCGTCCGGTCGAAGGTGATCTCTGTCTTCGCCTCGATTGCAGTCCCAAACAGCGCTTCGATCGCCCCCAGGGAGATCGGAGCCGCAGCAAGAATGCGAGCCTGGGCCGCTGTCCCGGTGATTTCCGCTACGACGAGGAACGGCTCGCGGGCCAGCGCAGAGCTCGGATCGACCCGTCCAGCTCGTCCGTTGGCCATGACGAATTCGCCATCGCGGCCACGGGCTCGGGCAACCCGATCGGGATAGGCCAGGGCGAGCAGCGTTCCGGCCTCGCTCATGTCGAGGCCAACCGAAGCATGGTCACGGGTTCCCGCGAACGCATTGGCTTGTCGTACCCAGCTCTGTGCGAGCCGGCGCATGTCGCTCGCCCTTTGCCCCCGGTCCCGCGTGTAGCGGTCGAGCCGGGACCTAACGTCGGTGTCGTCGCCACCGAGCCCCCGCTCTACCAGCACGGCTGCAAGGTCTGCCGCCTCGCGAGCCCTGTCGTAGCCTGCTGCCTCGACAACCATACGGGCGAGTCGTGGAGGCAGAGGAAGTGCGCGCAGAGCGTGCCCAGTTCTGGTCAGGCGACCATCCGGGTCGATCGCTTCAAGGTGGCTCAGCATCGCTCGGGCTTCGGCGAGGGCTGGGGCAGGAGGCGTGTCGAGAAATGCCAGGGTCGTCGGGTCCGTGACACCCCAGGCTGCGCAATCCAGAAGTAGGGCCGAGAGGTCGGCCGCCAGAATCTCGGGACTGGTAAAGGGCTCCAGGGCGTTTGTTGCAGCTTCGGACCACAGTCGGTGACAGATGCCCGGCTCAGTTCGGCCGGCACGGCCTCGGCGCTGATCGACCGAGGCGCGTGAGGCACGGGCGGTGACCAGACGAGTCAGTCCAAGGCCAGGCTCGTAGATCGGCACCCGCGACAAACCGGAATCCACGACGATCCGCACGCCCTGAATGGTCAGCGAAGTCTCGGCGATACTGGTGGCGAGCACCACTTTGCGCCGGCCAAGCGGCGCGGGGCCGATGGCACGGTCCTGCTCGACAGGCGTAAGAGCGCCATACAGGGGAGCCACCTCGATGGATGCATCGACTCGGTCGGCCAGAAGAGATGCCACGCGACGGATCTCGCCTTGACCCGGCAGGAAGGCGAGCACCGAACCCGGGTCTGCCCGCAGTGCCCGTAAGATCGCCTCCGCCACGACGTCCTCGATCCGTCGGCTCGGGTCTCGATCCGAGTATCGGGTCTCGACCGGGTAGGCGCGCCCCTCGGATTCGATCACCGGCGCTCCGCCGAGAAGCGTGGCGACACGGGCGCCATCAAGCGTCGCCGACATGACGAGGATGCGAAGATCCTCCCGCAAAGCACCTTGGCTTTCGAGGGCCAAGGCCAAACCGAAATCCGCATCCAGCGAGCGCTCGTGGAACTCGTCGAACAGGACGGCGCCGACGCCGGTGAGTTCCGGATCCTCCAGAATCATTCGGGTGAAGACGCCCTCGGTGACGACCTCGATTCGGGTGCGGCTCGAAACCTTCGAGCCGAGGCGGACACGCAGTCCGATGGTTTCACCCACGTTCTCACCGAGCGTCGCGGCCATACGCTCGGCAGCGCCGCGGGCTGCAAGACGGCGAGGCTCCAGCAGGATGATCTTGTCCGCCGGCCGTAACCAGGGTGCTTCGAGGAGGGCGAGCGGCACCCGGGTGGTTTTACCGGCGCCGGGCGGTGCCACGAGGACAACCGACGGACGGACCGCAAGAGCGTCACGAAGTGCTGGAAGGACGACCTCGATGGGGAGGGTGGAGACGAGAGGCGCGGGTGCAGGGTGGACCATTCCAATGCTGGTGACGCGATCGCGGACGATCCGCAACCCGCTGCGGTTCAGGTCGAGTCACGAATGTTCCACCATACTTGCCATGACCGGGGCCAATTCCATCATTCTGTTGGATCACATGGGAACGGATTCACTTCGAAGGACTTGATCGCTCGCAGCGCAAGTGGCGCTTCGACGGAAGATGGAATTCATGAACAAGCTTGCGATCGCTTTGGCTGCCAGCACTCTGCTCGGTGCATTCGGGCTCACGTCCGCATCGGCCGCCCCCGTTATGCCGGCTCCGGCCGTTGCTGTCGCAGGTGATCAGGCGCTCGATCAGGTCGCCTATCGGCGCCATCACCATGGGATGCGCCATCATCGTCATCACCGCCGGATGCATCGCATGCCGCGTTCGCGGATGATGAGCGATCCGAATTCACGCAACCCCTCGCAGCCCGGCTACCAGCAGCAGAAGGGCAGCACCACGGGCGGTCCGCGCTACTGAGTTCCCTTTCAGTCCCTTCAATCGGCTTCGACGAGGGTCGGTCTGCGCAGGCAGGCCGACCCTTTTCATGTGGCGATGCGTGGCTCTGCGTTCTCACTGGTCGTAGACGTATCAGCTTTCTCCCCAGGCCAGACGGGCTACCGCGCTGATTCTTGCCAGCTAGGTCTGCTATGCTGGGACCATGTCACAGCGCCCCGCTCGATCCGTCGCCAAGACCGGCTCCGCCCCCTCGGACTACACGACGAGCGCTGCCGTTCTCGACACGACCGGTGCCACGCCGATGATGGCGCAGTATATCGAGATCAAGGCGGCCAATACCGATTGCCTCCTGTTCTACCGTATGGGCGACTTCTACGAGTTGTTCTTCGAAGATGCCGAGATCGCCTCGCGCGCGCTCGGCATCGTTCTGACAAAGCGCGGCAAGCATGGCGGTGCCGACATTCCGATGTGCGGCGTTCCGGTGGACCGCGCCGACGACTATCTTAGCCGCCTGATCGCGCTCGGCCACCGCGTGGCTGTCTGCGCACAGACGGAAGATCCCGCCGAAGCGAAGAAGCGCGGCCCGAAATCCGTGGTTCGCCGGGAAGTTGTCCGCCTGGTCACGCCCGGTACCATCACCGAGGATCGTCTTCTTGACCCCGCCCGTGCCAACGTTCTGTTGGCGATCGGCCGACGCAAGGCTGGTGAGACTGCTTTGGTTTACGGGTTGGCTGCAGTCGATATCTCGACCGGGCGGTTTTCCCTCAGTGAAGTCCCGGCTGCCGAGCTTGCCTCCGCAATTGCCCGACACGATCCGCGCGAGATCGTTATGTCGGAAGCGATCCATGCCGATCCGGCTCTGACCCGGTTCTGGCGCGAATGCTCCGCTCCCGTCACGCCGCTCGCACAAGCTGAACTCGAGCCCTCTTCGGCGGAGCGGCGGATCAAGGCACAATTCGGAGTCTCGACGCTCGAGGGCTTCGGGCAGTTCGGCCGCGCCGAGATCGCAGCGGCAGGAGCGGTCCTGCTTTACATCGAGCGTACGCAGATCGGCGCTCGCCCGACCTTGTCGCCGCCGTCGCGCGAAAGCGCTGGCGCGACCCTGTCCATCGATGCCTCGACCCGGGCCAATCTCGAACTCACCCGGACCCTGTCGGGCGAGCGCAAGGGCAGCCTCCTCGACGCCATCGATCGAACCGTCTCCGCGGGCGGCGCCCGGATGCTCGCCGAGCATCTGGCGGGTCCGTTGACCGATCTTGAGGCGATCCGGCATCGTCACGCCGCTGTCGAGTTTCTGGTTGAGGACGGGCCGACCCGGTCCGCCTTCCGCGCTAGCCTCGCCCGTGCCCCTGACCTTGCCCGCGCCTTGTCGCGCCTCGGGCTCGGCCGGGGTGGCCCGCGGGATTTGGCAGCCTTGCGTGATGGTCTGGACGCTGCCCAGGAGCTCGCGACCCGCTGCGACGGCTTGGAGAGGCTTCCCGAGGATTTGAAGGCCCTAGCCACCTGTCTTGCTTCCGTCGATAGCGAGCTTGTGCAGACATTGCGGGCGGCCCTCGCCGAGGATCTTCCACTGAAGCGCCAGGACGGCGGCTTCGTCCGCGCCGGCTATGACGCAGAGATCGACGAGAACCGCCTCCTCGGCCAGGATTCGCGCAAAGTCATCGCTGTCTTGCAGACGCGCTACGCCGAAGAAACGGGCTGCCGTACGCTTCGGATCAAGCATAACAACATGCTTGGGTACTACATCGAAGTCCCACAGGGGGTGGGCGAGGCCTGCCTCAAAGGGGTAATGCGCGAGACCTTCATCCATCGCCAGACCATGGTCGACGCCATGCGGTTCACCAGTGTCGAACTCGGGCAGTTGGAGAGCCGCATTTCCGGCGCATCCGACCGCGCGCTGACCCTGGAGAATGCGGTGTTCGATGCCCTGTCAGGGCGCGTCCTGGAGCAGGCGAGCGCTATCGCGGATGTGGCTGAGGCGCTGGCGCGCCTCGATGTGGCGGCCTCGCATGCCGAGTTGGCCGTCGAGCGCGACTGGCGCAGGCCAATCGTGGATGAAAGCTACGCCTTCGTGGTTGAGGGTGGGAGACATCCGGTTGTCGAGGCTGCCCTGCGCGCGTCGGGAGCGCCGTTCATTGCCAACGACTGTGACTTGTCAGGGGAGGGGCGTGGACGCATCCGGTTGATCACTGGTCCGAACATGGGCGGTAAGTCCACCTTCCTGCGCCAGAACGCCCTCATCGCCGTCCTGGCGCAGATCGGAGCCTTCGTGCCGGCGGCCCGCGTCCGGCTCGGGCTTGTCGACCGCCTGTTTTCGCGTGTCGGTGCCGCCGACGATCTTGCCCGTGGTCAATCGACGTTCATGGTCGAGATGGTCGAGACCGCTGCGATCCTGAATCAGGCGACCCGTCGCTCCCTCGTCATCCTGGACGAAATCGGTCGTGGTACGGCGACCTTCGACGGGCTTTCGATCGCGTGGGCCTGTCTTGAGCACCTGCACGAACAGAATGGTTGCCGGGCCCTGTTTGCCACCCACTTCCATGAACTGACCGCTCTTGGGCAACGCCTCTCGCACCTCGACAATGCGACCCTTCGGGTTGCCGAACACAAGGGCGAGGTCGTCTTCCTGCACGAGGTGGTGTCGGGTGTGGCCGAACGCTCCTATGGGTTGCAGGTTGCCCGCCTCGCTGGCCTTCCGGCCGGGGTGATCGCGCGGGCAGGGTCGATCCTGAAGCACTTGGAGAAGGCGGAGCGGGACCGGCCGTCCCGCCCCCGGATCGACGACTTGCCACTCTTCGCCAACCTTGCTCCTCCGCCGATGCCGGAGCCCGTTCCGGAGGTTTCGGATGATGCCTTGCGTTCAGCCCTCGATGCGATCGACCCGGACACGCTGACGCCACGCGAAGCTTTGGAGGCCTTGTACCGCCTCAAGGCCGTCGGCAGCGGACCGCATTGACGCCGCTCCCGTTCGCGCATGGGGATCGGGATAGGCGGCCCGAGCGGGAGTTCGTCAGATTGAGAAAGCGACGTCGGAGGTTTTGCAAAAAGTATCGGCGACCTGCAAAGACCTGTTCATACGGCGCCCATTGTTCCGTGCCTCGTGGCGAAGCGAGTTCCAGAGATCCCACCCGTTTCGGCTATTCGGCCTCTTGTGATCGGGGCACGAAACGCCGGCATACAGCGCTGGGATAGCTTTCAACCCAGTCGTGAGGGGCGAGCGTTCGTGACTGCGGCAATCGTGTACAATCGACAGCCAGCATCGCCCTTTTCGTATTCTCACAGCGTTTTCGGAGGGTTTGCCTATACCGAGGCGGGTTCAACACCAAAATTGAAATCGATAGAATCAATATGCGATATTGAATCCATTTGTTTGAATCATGATGCGGTGCAAAATATCTTCGGATCATCGAACGGGGCTGTCGCCCCGAAAATTCCGAAGGAAGCTCACGATGACCACCCGTACCATCGTCCTAAGCGCACTCGCATCTCTGACCCTGATCACCACTGCGTTGGCGGATGACCGGACCTACCTCACCCCTCCCCTGTATCGTGAGCAGGCGCGCGCCACGGCAACCGTGCGTCCGGCTTCTGAACTGATCACCACGCCGTTCATCACACCGCGTGCACCGGCAACTCGGCAGCTCGTTGCGAAGACGGCCGAGGCATCGGTTCGCTAGTCTCGATCTCGCTCGAATATGCCGGCAATCGAGAAGGGCTGCGCTCCGGCGGACGATGCTTCGCCGGAAAGCCTATTCACAGTCGGCGGTCACGATCTTATCAGCTGATCCTCTGACCATAATCCTGGTCAGCGGTCTCTCCCGGCGCCGAATTATGTCGCGCTTTCCTCGAACGAGCGCGGCCACGCTCTTGCGAGCGGATTGCTACCCGATGGATCAACGGAAGCGCGACCGGCGCTTGCCTTCAGGATGGAATGACCTGTGTTGCTCCTGCGGTTGCGCCGGGAAGCACTTGCGGGTATAGGCCGCGCCAGCGCCCGCCAGACACCCTTGGAGGCACGGGCGCTTCGGGATTCGGGGCTTGGCCGTCCGTTTCGGGCGGCCTTTCGCGTTTTCCGTTCATTCTCATACGCAAAAGGATCACGCCATGAGCGCAGTCAAGACGCTTGAGGCCGTGGCACGCGACCGGGTCGGCAAGGGGGCCGCCCGGGCCGTTCGTCGCCAGGGTCACGTTCCCGCCGTCATCTACGGAGGCGGCCAGGCCCCGCAATCGATCGCGGTCGACCTCATCCGCATCCGCACGCTGATCTACGCTGGTGGCTTCAAGACCACCCTGTTCGAGATCAACGCCGGCGGAAAGAAGACCCGTGCGATCCCGCGCGATTTCCACCTCGATCCCGTGACCGGCGTGCCGATCCATGTCGACTTCCTACGCGTCGTCGCCGGTCAGTCGATTACGGTCGAGGTCCCGGTGCACTTCGCCAACGAAGATGCGGCGCCCGGCATCAAGCAGAAGGGTGGTACGCTCAACGTCGTCCTCCACACCCTGGCCCTCGAAGTCGCCCCTGACGCGATTCCGGATGCCATCGAAATCGACCTGACGGGTCGGGAGATCGGCGATGCGATCCACATCACCGATGTGAAGCTCCCTGCTGGCGCGACCTTCACGGGTGAGCCCGACGCCACCGTCGCCAACATCGTACCGCCGACCGTCCTCGGCGCCGAGGTCGAGGCCGAGGAGGCTGCAATCGCCGAAGCGCAGTCCGCCGAAGCTGCCGACGAGAAGGCCGAGGAAGAGGCCGCCGAGGCCGTTGCCGAAGACGAGAAGAAGGAAGACTGAAATCTGGGCTCGCGCCCGGCTTCACGTCATCCATGACAGTGCCCCGGCCAGCAGGCTGGGGCATCTCTATTTCGAGGCCTACGCCGGCATCCGCTCACTCTCGCGGGTCCGGCCGCAAACTCGCAGGGATCCATTCGCGCCATGCGCCTGATCGTCGGTCTCGGCAATCCCGGCCCTCGCTACGCGAAGAACCGACACAACATCGGCTTCCTGGCCCTCGACGAAGTCGCCCGTATCCACCGGGCCGGTCCGTGGCGGCGCAAATTCCAGGGTGAGATCGCCGAAGTAGCGCTCGGGCCGGAGCGTGCGATCCTCCTCAAACCGCTGACGTTCATGAACGAGTCCGGTCGCGCGGTTCAGGAGGCTCAGCGCTTCTACAAGATCGCGCTCTCCGAGGTGATCGTGCTCCATGACGAACTCGACCTCGCTCCGGCCAAGCTGCGGGTGAAGACCGGTGGCGGCAATGCGGGTCATAACGGCCTGCGCTCGATCACCGCGCAATGCGGCAACGATTACCGGCGTGTCCGCCTCGGCATCGGTCACCCAGGAGACAAGGCCCTCGTACACGCCTATGTGCTCAACGACTTCGGTAAGGGCGAGGAAGCCTGGGTCGACGACCTCTGCAGGGCGGTGGCAGACCAGGCGCCGCTCCTGGCGGCCGGCGAGGACGCGAGCTTCCAGAACAAGGTCCACCTCGCCATGGCGGGGCGGGGCTGGGACGACGTCAAGCAGGTCAACGCCCGCGATTGACCGCGGCCGCGACATCAAATTTCACGCGGGCAGGCTGCGGTCGGCTTCGCGAACGGACAGGTGACCCATGGGCTTCAAATGCGGCATCGTCGGCCTGCCGAACGTCGGCAAGTCGACCCTCTTCAACGCGCTGACGCAGACGGCCGCCGCTCAGGCGGCGAACTACCCGTTCTGCACCATCGAGCCGAATGTCGGCGAGGTAGCGGTGCCGGACGCGCGTCTGGATGATCTGGCCAAGATCGCCGCCTCGAAGGAGATCATCCCGACGCGTCTCACCTTCGTGGACATCGCCGGCCTCGTGCGCGGCGCATCGAAGGGCGAGGGCCTCGGCAACCAGTTCCTAGCCAATATCCGCGAGGTCGATGCCATCGCCCATGTCGTTCGCTGCTTCACCGACGGCGACGTGACCCATGTCGAGGGCAAGGTCGATCCGGCTGCCGATATCGAGACCATCGAGACCGAGTTGATGCTTGCCGACCTCGATAGCCTGGAAAAGCGCGTCATCGCTCTGGAGAAGAAGGCCAAGGGTGCCGACAAGGAGGCCAAGGAAACACTCGACCTCGTCCAGCGCGCCCTGCCGCTGCTGCGCGAGGGCAAGCCGGCCCGTCTGGTCCAGCGCAAGCCCGACGAGGAGAAGCTTTTCCAGAGCCTCGGTCTGATGACAGCCAAGCCTGTCCTCTACGTCTGCAATGTCGACGAGGGCGATGCCGACAAGGGCAATGCCTATTCTGAAGCGGTGATGGCCCGCGCGAAGGCGGAGGGCGCCAAGGCGGTGGTGGTTTCGGCCAAGATCGAGAGTGAGATCGCGGTGATGCCGCTGGCCGACCAGGGAGATTTTCTGGAGGCGGTCGGCCTCGCGGAGCCCGGGCTGAATCGCGTGATCCGCGCCGGCTACGAACTTCTCGGACTCATCACCTACTTCACGGTGGGTCCGAAGGAAGCGCGCGCCTGGACCATCGAAAAGGGCACCCGTGCGCCCGCGGCTGCCGGCGTGATCCACACGGATTTCGAGAAGGGCTTCATCCGGGCCGAGACCATCGCCTTCAACGATTACACCACCCTGAAGGGTGAGAGCGGTGCGAAGGAAGCCGGTAAGTTCCGCCTCGAGGGCAAGGAGTACGTGGTCCAGGACGGTGACGTCCTGCACTTCCGCTTCGCCAACTGAGCCAATCCGGGCCGGATCGCGCGTGAAACGGGTGCCACTCTGCGGGGCGGCATCGGTTTCGCGTCGTCCAGGTGCGAAGACGTTCAAAGCCAGAGAGGCCCCGCATGCCCGGCATCACCTTCGAAGACTTCACCTCCGGGATGGCGATCGACGGTGGCCCTTTGACGGTCACCGAGGCCGAGATTGTCGCTTTCGCGGCGGAATTCGATCCGCAGCCGTTCCATCTCGATGCCGAGGCGGCCCAGGCGACGTTCGTGGGTCGGCTGATCGGCTCTGGATGGCAGACCGCCGGGTTCGGCATGCAGCTCCTTCAGCGGCATGCGTTCCGCGGAGCGACCTCGATGGGCTCGCCCGGGATCGCCGAACTTCGCTGGCTCCGGCCTGTCCTGCCGGGGGACGCCCTCAGCATATCGGTTCGCGTCGAGTCGTGCCGGGCATCCAACACCAAGCCGGATCGCGGCTTCGTCGTCTTTGCGATGACCATCCTGAACCAGGATGGCGAGCCGGTGATGACCCAGAACTTCACGGTGATGTTTGCCCGTCGCGGAGCGACACCACTGCCGCCACGCAGGGTCGAAGCGCCAGACGACGCACCTCTCATCGAGTCCGTTGACGCCGAACCCTTGTGCTTCCTGGAAACGGCGCCCCTTGGCGCGGCCCGGGAACTTGGGGCGCATCGGTTCACGCCGGAGGCCGTCATGGCCTTTGCCCGGACCTACGACCCTCAAGCCTTCCACCTCGACCCCGAGGCGGCCCGGCAGACGCATTTCGGGGGGCTCTGCGCCTCCGGTTGGCATACGGCGGCCGCCTGGATGAAGCGTCTCCACATCACCCGTGGCCGCGACGTCGTCCATACCGCCCGCACCGGCCCGGTGCCGCAACTCGGGCCGTCCCCGGGGTTTCGCGATATGCGCTGGCTCGCTCCGGTCTATGCCGGCGACACGATCCGCTACACCTGCACCCTGGTGGACAAGCGGGCCACCGCCTCACGACCGGGCTGGGGGCTCGCGACCCACCAGAACGTCGGCGTAAACCAGCGCGGTGAAACGGTTTTTTCCTTCACCGGCTCGGTTTTCTGGCAGTGGGCGCCTGGGGCGTGACGCCTCAGGCGGCCTTGCGGCGCTCCGGATAGAGCGACAGCAGGCCCTCGGAATCGGCCGACGCGACGCCGCGCTCGGTGATGATCCCGGTGACGAGGCGGCCCGGCGTCACGTCGAAGGCCGGATTGGCGACCGGGCTTCCGGGCGAGACCACTTCGATGGTGGC
Source organism: Methylobacterium sp. 37f (assembly GCF_023093475.1). NCBI lineage: Bacteria > Pseudomonadati > Pseudomonadota > Alphaproteobacteria > Hyphomicrobiales > Methylobacteriaceae > Methylobacterium > Methylobacterium sp. 37f. The sequence goes on along the minus strand of NZ_JAGHKN010000008.1, from coordinate 10,833 downwards.
GAAGCCGCCATCGGCCAGACGGCCCGTCAGGTGGGTGACCTCGCGACCATCGCGTTCCTCGATCGGGATCTCCCGCACGCCGTCATCGAGGGTCCAGTCGATGGTCGAGAAGGGCAGGGCCGCGTAGAACGGCACGTGATTGTCGCTGGCGGCGAGCGCCTTCAAGTACGTGCCGATCTTGTTGCAGACGTCGCCCGATGAGGTCGTGCGATCCGAACCGACGATGCAGATGTCGATCGCGCCGTGCTGCATCAGATGCCCGCCGGCATTGTCGGCGATGACGGTATGCGGGACGCCGTGGCCGTTGAGTTCGAAGGCGGTGAGCGCCGCACCTTGGTTGCGGGGGCGTGTTTCGTCGACGAAGACATGGATCGGCACACCGGCATCGTGCGCCACATAGATCGGCGCCAGAGCGGTGCCCCAATCCACCGTCGCGAGCCAGCCCGCGTTGCAATGGGTCAACACGTTGATCGGCCTGCCTTTTTCGCGATGCAGATCGCTCAGGATCACGGCGCCGTGCACCCCGATGGCGTGGCAGCTCGCGACATCTTCCTCCGCGATGCGCCCGGCTTCGGCATAGGCGAAGGCGGCGCGGTCGGCTTCCGGCACGGTGCGGAGCTTGGCGGCGACCCGGTCGAGGGCCCAGCGCAGGTTGATCGCGGTGGGGCGGGTCGCGGCGAGACGGTCGACCGCATGGTCGAGGCCTGCCTCGGTGGCGTCGGCCCGCAAGCCGAGGGCGAGACCGTAGGCGGCGGTGACGCCGATCAGCGGCGCGCCGCGCACCACCATGGTGCGGATCGCCACGGCGGCGTCGTCCAGGGTCGCTAAGGTCTTCAGCTCAAAGGCGAAAGGGAGGCGGGTCTGATCGATCACCGCCACGGAGGCGGCGTCCTCGGCGGGGAAGATGGTGCGGTAGGGCTTGCCGTCGATCTTCATGCAGCGTGTCCGGGTGCGGGTGGGCCGGGCCGAGCCGCCCTATCGAGAGAGGCGGGCGACGGAGGTTCACGAGGAATCCGTCGCCTGTATACCAGCGCCTTTCAGGGGCGTGGTATACACGAGCGTCGCGTCGCGGTCGCGGGGTCTACGCCGCCCGCGCGAGCAGCTTCGCTTTCTCCTGGGCAAAGGCCCAATCAAGCCACGGCGTCAGGGCCTCGAGATCCGAGCGCTCGACCGTGCCGCCGCACCAGATCCGCAAGCCGGCGGGGGCGTCGCGATAGGCGCCGATGTCGTACGCGATGCCGTCCCGGTCGAGGGTGTCGGCGATGCCCTTGGCGACGGCGCCGACGGCGGCATCACCGAGCGCCAGCACGTCGGGATCGGCGATGACGAGGCAGACGCCCGTGTTGCTGTAGGTGCCGGCATCGGCCGCGAGGTGGTCGATCCAGGGCGTGCGTGCCACCCAGTCGTGGATGATTCGGGCGTTGGCGTCGGCCCGGGCATGCAGCGCCGGGAGGCCGCCGATTCGCTCGGCCCATTTCAGGGTGTCGAGATAATCCTCGACCGCCAGCATCGAGGGCGTGTTGATGGTGTCGCCCTTGAAGATCCCCTCGATGAGCTTGCCGTCCTTGGCCAGGCGGAACACCTTCGGCACGGGCCAGGCCGGGACGTTGCCCTCGATGCGGGCGACGGCGCGGGGGGAGAGCACGATCATGCCGTGCGCGGCCTCGCCGCCCATGACCTTCTGCCAGGAGAAGGTGACGACATCGAGCTTGGCCCAGTCGAGCGGCATCGCGAAGGCCGCCGAGGTGGCGTCGCAGATGGTGATGCCCTCGCGGTCGGCGGCGATCCAGTCGCCGTTCGGCACGCGAACGCCGGCGGCGGTGCCGTTCCAGGTGAAGATGACGTCGTTGTGCCGCGTATCCACCGCCGACAGGTCGGGCAGGATTCCGTAGGCGCCGACATGGACGCGCGGCGCGATCTTGAGTTCCTTCAGGGCGTCGGTGACCCATTCCAGGCCGAACGCCTCCCAGGCCACGACCTCGACGGTCTTCGGACCGAGCATCGACCACATCGCCATCTCCACGGCGCCGGTGTCGGAGGCCGGCACGATGCCGATCCGGTAATCGGCCGGCACCTGCAGCACGGTGCGGGTCAGGTCGATCGCCTCGGCGAGCTTGGCCTTGCCGACGGCCGAACGATGCGAGCGGCCGAGCGGCGCGTCCGAGAGGGCGTCGAGGCTCCAGCCGGGACGCTTGGTGCAGGGGCCGGAGGAGAAGTTCGGCACGCGGGGGCGCGTGGCGGGTCGGTTGGTCACGGACGTCATCCTTCCAGATGAGAGCTCCTAGGCGGGGAGGAGTGGCCCGGAGACGCCAATGGACCCGCGTCGCACCGGACGCAAGCGCTCGCCGGACCGCCGATGGGCGAACCGACACTCGACCAGGGCCGGGCGGCACCGCAGCGCCGGGGAGTGCCGGCGGCCCGGGCCGAGACGAGGCCGCCCCGACTTCGCGCCCGCCTCAAGGCTGTGCAGCCCGGTTGGGCAAGGTCGCGAAGATGCCGCCCGCCAGAAACGTGACAATTCCTAGAATGACGACGGTCTCGCGAAAGGCATGAACGTAACCCAGCGGCGTTTCGTCGAGCAGGAAGGCATTCATCAGCAGCGTTGCGATGGCGATTCCAAAGCTCATCGAAAAATACTGCATCGTCGATGCCATGGAAGACGCCATGGCGATATCGTGCTCACGAATATCGGTATAAATCAGCGTGTTCATCACGGTGTATTGAAGCCCTGTGAGGCAGCCGTAGAGAAACATGTAAACGGTGAGAACCAGGGCGCCCGTGCTTGGGCTCAATGCTGCGAATCCGCCGACCGATAAGGCCACGAGCGTCGTGTTCACCAGCAGGAACGGTTTGTATCCGTAGCGGACCAGCAGTCGATCAACCAACCGTTTGGCAACGATCGATCCGATCGCTTGCGGAACAAGCATCAGGCCCGCTTCCGCGGGCGACCATGCGCAACCGACCTGAAGGAAGATCACCTGTATCAAGAACAGGCCGGAGATTCCGAGCCGTGCGAGCAGGTTTCCCGCCATCGCGACGGCGACGCTGCGCACCCGGAACAGTGCGAGGTCGACCAGAGGATGCCGACAGTGTCGGCTCCAGGCGATGTAGATCGCGAACAGGACGATCGCGCCGGCCAAGCCGGTCACCCCTTGCCACCGGGACGCCACCACGGTCTCGGAACTGTCGAGGAGCAGGACCGATCCCGCTCCGTAGAGAGCGAAGCCAAGGGTGTCGAACCGTTTCCACGCGACCGCCCGGACGTCGATCATGTGCCGATTGTTGACGATCAGCGCGAAGATCCCGATCGGGACATTGATGAAGAACACCATGCGCCAGGAGATGTACTGCGCCAGAAACCCGCCCGCGAACGGTCCGATCGTGGCTCCGACCAGTCCCACCGTCGCGACGGTGCTGATCGACGCGATCAGCCTCTTCGGATCGATGCTGCGGACCATGACATATCGGCCGACGGGAAGGAGGGCGGCGCCACCGATCCCCTGAAGGACCCGAGCGGCGACCAGCTGTGACACGCTCGTGGCGAGCCCGCAGAGAAGGGAGGCGGCGGTGAAGACGACGATCGCGCCGCCGAAGATGCGCTTCGTTCCGTAGCGCTCGCACAGCCACGGTGTCGCCGGAATACAGACGGCCAGCGTCAGAACATAGGCCGTGAGGACCGGATGCAGTTCCAGCGGGACGGTCGAAAACGCGGACGCGATGATCGGAATCGCGGCATTGACGATCGTGGCATCGACGGCTTGCATGAACGCGCCGGTCGATACGAGCAGGAGCAGCCAGAAACGGCGCTCGCTTTCCGGTCCTTCAGGCATCCCCACCTTGTCCTGCTCGATATGCGGAACCGACGGATGCGATGTCGTCCCGATTGGCGCGCCGTTGGGGTGGGAAACCCATCATGGAATCGGGGCCGCACAGTCGGTGAGGGCTATCCGACATCGAGAATCCGCGAGATCGGATTGCGCAGAGCGGTCCGGATGCATCGCCGTTCCGGCCATGACTATAGGCTGAACTGTCATGTGTATAGCAGGTTTGCACGTGAGAAATAGGCCGCTCGAAGGGGGCGAGGATTGTCGTGTTCTCGACTCGGCCGCGTTCTATTGATCCTGGTTCAGCAATTCCGCGCGTATCCGTCCTGTTGTGCGCTCTGCCGCTCTCGGGTTCGTCCGGGTCGAGTCACAAACCAGACGCCTGATCAAAGATCGTCGACAATCGATCGTCGAACCAAGTGTCGGGTTTGTCTTTCGATGTTCTGTTTGATCATTTCTGGTGACAGCGTCACCGAAGGAAAGATCACGGCGTTAGGAATGCCTGCGCCGTTCGACAGGCGTGTGGAGATTGTGGCGATGGGCCTGCGCCAAACCTTCGTTCGATCCCGCTTGATCGCATGATCGATGCGCGCTCGGCATGGCTCGGATGCCGGACCCGCGCGGCAATTCCTGCGCGCATTCTCCAGCCGCGACGTTTGCCGCGCCCGCGAGGCGATACGGGCGCCGAAGCCCACGGTTCAAGCGGCCACAAACGCCAGACTATCGCCCAGACGGTACTTTCGGCGCCCGAGCCTCCACGGTCTTTTGTCGACCGTCACCAGCGTTTCACAAATGTTCGCTAGACAAATTCCATACCAAGATTTTCTTATAGCCAAATCTATATCAGTATAAAATATTTTACGATCAGAAAATATCTCCAAACGCTGCACGCCATCCCCGGAAACAGAATAAAACTCGATCTGAGAAAGAGACTACAATGCTTCTTCGTATGTCTGGCGTGTCCGCACTTGTGCTGGCTGCTTCCTTCAGTCCGGCGCAAGCGCAAAGCTTGAACACGCTACCGCAGCGGGAGGGGGCCCAGGTGCTGAACGGCATCTTGAGCCTTCCGCGGAAGACCTATCTGGAGAGCTTGCAGCGCACGATCGAGTTCAATCGTAGCGCCAGCCCGGCGCGATTCGACAAGGCGGTGATCGATGCCAACAGCTACGATCTCCGCTTCTTCGGGACGAAGGCCGCCAATTTCCTGCAGGCGGTCCCGAGCGGCAGCCCGACCCCGGTCGGCAACGCGCTCGACTTCATCTCGAAGACCGCCAACGGCCGCGTCGGCGGTGACAGCGGCGTGCTCAAATTGTACTATGGAGCCATCAACACCTACGGCACGGTCTTCGGCCTGACTCAGCCGGGCGTTCCCAATTCCCAGGGCAATCCGAGGCCGTTCCAGGTCAGCAGCGAGATCAAGCTCGACCCGCGCTACGGCCTGGTTCAGAGCAGCAATTCGGCGGCCTTTCCCAGCGGACACTCGACCGCCGCCAACACCAACGCCCTCCTCTACGCGGTGATGGTACCGGAACTCTACCAGCGTTCGTTGACGAAAGCGGCCGAGTTCCAGAACAGCCGCCTCGTGCTCGGCGTGCACTATGCCCTCGACGTCATCGGCGGCCGGATTCTCGCCTTCCAGGAAACCACGAAGCTCCTGAACAATACGCCCGGCTATCTGCAGCCCGGCGAAGATTTTGCGGCAACCGTCGCGCAATCTGCCCAGGCGCTGAACAGCTATATCCGGGCGCAATGCGGCCTCGGCGCCGGGGAGTGCGCCGCGCAGAGCCCGAACGAGTACAGCGACAAGGCGAAGAACAAGGCTTTCTACGAAAACACGCTGACCTATGGCCTGAGTCCGGTCGGCCCCACCGACCTCGCGCCGGTGGTCCCGGTGGGCGCCGAGGTCCTCCTGGCCACCCGTTTTCCCTATCTCAGCGCCGAACAGCGCCGCGACGTGCTCGCGACCACCGAACTCGCCTCGGGTCAACCCCTCGATGACGGCAGCGGCTGGGCCCGGCTGAACCTGTTTGCGGCCGCCGACGGATACGGTGCGTTCAACGGCCCGATCCGGGTCGTCATGGATGCGGCCAAGGGCGGGTTCTCGGCTTATGACAACTGGGGCAATGATATCGGCGGGTCCGGCTCATTGACCAAGGACGGCACCGGCACGCTCGCGCTGAGCGGCAACAACACCTACGCGGGCGGGACGACCGTCCTCGGGGGTACGCTCATCGGACAGGCCCGCGCCTTCGGTACGGGGACGATCACCGACAACGCCGTCGTCATCCTCGATCAGGCCGCGGATGCCACCATGGCCAACACCATCAACGGCACCGGCCGCCTGACCAAGATCAATGCCGGTCGGCTGACCCTCACCGGAAGCGGCACCCTTTCCGGTCCCCTCTCGGTGCTGGAAGGTGGTCTCGCGGTCAACGGATCGTTCGCGAACGCGCCCGTCATGGTCGGGTCCGGGGCGAGCCTCGGAGGCACGGGGACGATCGGGACCGTGACGGCGCTGTCGGGCGGTACCGTCGCGCCGGGCAATTCCATCGGGACTCTGTCCGTGGCCGGAAACGTCGCCTTCGCGGCCGGCGCCACCTATCAGGTCGAGGCCAATGCCGCCGGGCAGGCGGACCGGATCGCTGCCGGAGGTCAGGCGACGCTGTCGGGCGGCACCGTTCAGGTGCTGGCCGCCTCCGGTGCCTACAACCCCCGCACCACCTACACGATCCTCACCGCCACGGGCGGCGTCTCGGGCCAGTTCGCCGGGGTGACTTCCAACCTCGCCTTCCTAACCCCGACCCTTCGTTACAGCCTGTCCGACGTCGACCTGACGCTCACCCGCAACGACGTGCCGTTCGCCGCGAGCGCCACCTCCCGCAACGGCATGGCGGTCGCCAACGCGATCCAGGCGGCCGGGACGGGCCGGATCTACGACGCTGCCGTAGGGTTCACCGCCTCGGAGGCCGCGGGCGGCTTCCGTGCCCTCGCGGGCGGCATCCATGCCAGCACCGTCTCCACCGCCTACGAGACCGCCTTCTTCGTGCGTGAAGCGGTCCTCGACCGCCTGCGCTGGGGCAACCCCGGCACCGGCCTGGATTACGGCACCCTGCCGTCCGCCTACACGGCCGATCTGCCGGGCCGCTCGCCGGCGGTGGCGAGCGTGCCCATGCGGATCCTGGACCCGCAGGTGGTCGGGCTCTGGGGCCAGGGCTTCGGCGCGTTCGGCAGCGCGAAGGGCGGCGGCAACGCCTTCGATATGAACCGGCAGATCGCCGGCTTCGCCACCGGTGCGGACCTGCAACTGCCGAGCGGCCTGCGCCTGGGCGTGGTTGGCGGCTACACCGAGGCCTACCTGGACAGCGCCGGACGAGCCGGCGGCACCAGGGACGCGGAGAGCGCCGCGCTCAAGAGCGGGTTCGGCGGCGTCTATGGCGGCTACGCGGTCGGCCCGCTCTCGCTGCGGTTGGGCGCGATCTATGCCGGCACCGACACGCGCACCCGACGGGCGGTGCCGTACGGGCTGTCGAGCACGCTGGGCGGCCACGGCGGCGGCTACACGGTCCAGGGTTTTGGCGAGATCGGCTGGAAGATTGCGCTGGGAGCGCCGATCGCGGCGGTGCTGGTGTCGAAGGATGGCGGGACCGGTGCCGGCGTGCCGCTGGTGGCGACCTATGTCGAGCCCTTCGTGGGCGGAGCCTATGTGGGCGTCCGGCGCGATGCCTTCGCGGAGACGGGCGGCGCGGCCGCACTGGCGGGCGCGGCGGCGGATTACGGCGTCGGCGCCACCACGGTGGGCGTGCGGGGACAGACGGGCCTGGATCTCGGGCTGGGCTTGCCGGTGACGGTGCGGGGTCTCGCGGGCTACCGGCGGGCGTTCGGGGACGTGGTGCCGAAGGCGCTGCTGACCTTCGCCACCGGTCCGGCCTTCCTCAGCGCGGGCGTGCCGATCGACCGGGACGCGTTCGTGGCCGAAGTCGGCCTGGACGTCGCGGTGGCACCGAATGCCAGCCTGGGCGTGGCCTATACCGGCCAGACTGGCAGCCGGGCTCAGGACCAGGCCGTCAAGGGGAACTTCGTCTGGCGCTTCTGATCCCCCGGCCCGACGCGGTTCGATCCGCGTCGGGTCCCGCCGCAGGCGGACGGGTCCGAGCGGGACGTCAGCCCTTCGCCGGCCGGAGCAGATCCGGCCGGCGCTCGCGTGTGAGGCGCAGGGCCTCGGCCTGACGCCAGCGGGCGATGGCGCCGTGGTTGCCCCCGGTCAGCACGTCGGGAATGGCCCGGCCCTCCCAGTCGCGGGGGCGGGTGTAGTGCGGATATTCGAGCTGCCCGGTCTCGAAGCTTTCCTCGACCCCCGAGGCGAGCTTGCCCATCACGCCGGGCAGCAGGCGCACGCAGGCATCGAGCACCACCAAGGCGGCGATCTCCCCGCCGGAGAGGATGTAGTCGCCGATCGACACCTCCTCCAGGCCGCGACCGGCGATGACCCGCTCGTCGACGCCCTCGAACCGGCCGCAGACGACGACGAGGCCGGGGCCTTCGCTCAAGGCCCGGACCCGTGCCTGGGTCAGCGGTCGCCCTCGGGGACTCATGAGCAGGCGCGGGCGCGGGTCGTCGGGTGGGGCGGCGGCGTCGATGGCCGATGCCAGCACGTCGCAGCGCAGCACCATGCCGGCGCCGCCCCCGGCCGGGGTGTCGTCCACCGCCCGGTGGCGCCCCAGGCCGTGCTCGCGGATGTCGCGCGCCTCCAGGCTCCAGGTGCCCCGCGCAAGCGCCTCGCCGGACAGGGACAGCCCGAGCGGACCGGGAAACATCTCCGGGTAGAGGGTGAGGATCGTGGCGGTCCAGGGTCGGCTGGACCCGGCGACGGGGGAGGGGACGGTCATGCCGCTTGATGGCGCGCGGAGATGCGCCCGGTCAACGTGGCACCGAACCGTTCGGGGTGGGTTGTCCCGCCATGGTCCTGTCCGGCATTGCCCATCTCCGCTCTCCCCTCGTCCGATCGCTCGCCCTGGCGGCGGCGCTCTCCGGGGCCGGCGTGATCACACCGGATACGACGCAGGCGGCCGAACCGCTGGCGCCGCCCGGCGCGCCCGCGACCGCGTTTCCCAAGCCCGACCGGCCCGTCGCCGAGATCGTGGCGCCGCTCTGGGCCTCCGAATCGCAGCGCGATTCGGTCGACGAGGTCGGGCAGGTGATGCGGCTGATGGGCATCGCCCCTGGCCAGAGCGTCGGCGATATCGGGGCGGGCAGCGGCTATTACACGGTGCGGATGGCCGAGCGGGTCGGCCCCCAGGGGCAGGTCTATGCCGAGGATGTCACGCCACGCTACCTGGCGGGGCTCGAGACCCGGATCGCCAAGGGCGCCCTGACCAACGTGACGGTTGTGCGCGGCGAGCCGCACGATCCGCGCCTGCCGGCGGGCTCCCTCGATGCCGCCGTGCTGGTCCACATGTATCACGAGATCGCCCAGCCCTTCGGCCTGTTGCACAATCTCGGCCCCATGATGAAGCTGGGTGGCAAGGTCGGCATCGTCGATGCGGACGACGTTCCCGCGCGCCATGGAACGCCGCCGAAGCTGCTGGCCTGCGAACTGGCCGCCGCCGGATACCGCCAGACCGGGTTTTCCGTGCTCGAGGGCGGCGTCGGCTACCTCGCGATCTTCGCGGCGCCGCGACCCGAGGACAGGCCGGACCCGGCTTCGATCCGGCCCTGCCGGGATGAGACCACGCGCGCGGGCCGGCGATAGCGCGGGGCCTGGAGCGCGGTTCGGGCGATCCCCGGGCTACGATCCCCCGGACGCTGGCACGGCGCGACACGGGGAAGGGTGTCGTGAGACACGCTGAGGTTGTCGTTACCAAAAGGGGTGGTGGGCCGGCCTGAGCGCAGGCTGGAATCGTTCTGTGCGTGGTATCGCCTTCTGGGCTTTACAACCAGGGGATGATTCCGACGATGCGCCTGGTGGCCGGCTTTTGGCGTCGTCTCGATGCGACCAGCGCCTGGATCGGCCTCGGCATTCTCGCGCCCCTCGGCATGCTCGTCGTCTCCGGGACGATGCTGCTCAACCTGCGCGACGACGCGTGGGAGAAGGCGCAGCAGACGTCGCGCAACCTGCTTCAGGTGATCGAGCGCGACATTGCCCGCAACATCGAGGTGATCGACCTGGCCCTGCGCGGCGCGGTCGAGAACCTGTCGGCGCCGGGCTTTGCCGCCCTCAGCCCGGAGCTGCGCCAGCTCATCCTGTTCGACCGCGCGGTCACCACCCGCGACATGGGCGTGATCCTGGTGATCGACGAGGCGGGCAACACCCTCTACGACGCCAACGCCGTGCCGGCGCGCCAACTCAACAACGCCGATCGCTCCTATTTCCGCATCCATCGCGAACATCCCGATATCGGGCTCGACATCAGCGAGCCGGTGGTCTCCCGGTTCCTCGGCGTTCCGGTGGTGGTGCTGAGCCGACGGATCGCCAAGCCGGATGGCAGCTTCGGCGGCGTGGTGCAGGCCTCTCTGAAGCTCACCTATTTCAGCAGCCTGTTCGAAAACCTCGCGCTCGGGACCAAGGGGGCGATCAACCTCTACCGGGCGGACGGCACGCGCCTGGTGCGGTATCCCCCCTGGGACGGAACGCTGGGGAAGAGCGTTGCCGATTCGCCCGTCTTCCAGCACCTCGTCCGGGTGGGGCACGGCAGCTTCGTCGGCCCCACGATCCAGAACATGGGGTCGCGGCTCCACACCTTCATGCGGATCGGCGACCTGCCCCTCACCCTCGACGTGACCCTGGCGCCGGAGGAGATCGAGGCCGAGTGGCGCGGGCGGGCGGCGGTGCTGGGCGGCGTGCTGCTGATCCTGTGTGGGCTCACCGCCGGTCTGTCGCTGCTGTTCGGGCGCGAATTGCGGCGGCGCGCCCGGATGCAGGAGGAACTGGTCCGCCTGTCGCGCACCGACGCCCTGACCGGGTTGCCGAACCGACGCCGGTTCGAAGAGGCCTTGGCGGGGATCGGTGGGG